>CAIMCT010000034.1 GCA_903839535.1 uncultured Desulfobacteraceae bacterium | reverse complement strand
CCCCCACCCCAACCCTCCCCCGCTGGGAGAGGGAGTTTATGAAAAGCGCAGATTATGCCCGTTCGCAGTATAATATGAAGGATGCCCATATTTCCTACCAGACAATGCTCATTTCTACAAAATTACAGGGGGGAACCGGGCCGACATATTTAAACGTGAGCTGCTCTGCATGGGTTTCAGCAAGGTCATTCACTGCCTTATCAAATGCAGATTCCTGATGTTTGTAAATCAGAAATGCGCTGTTTGTGATCATGAGGTCCCCAAAAACAGAATTCATTCGATGCTCCACAGAAAGAGGAAGCAACAAGGACAGAATGTCTTTTTCTGTTTTCTTTCGTTTCTGATCCAGTGCTTTTTTGACCATTTCACCCAACTTAACCTGATCCCGCTGAACCGCACCTTTTTTTTCGGCCATCCGATCTCTGAGGCGCCTGATCTCTCTATTTTCATTCACAATATCCCTGAACATCACGGATGCGTCGGTCCGGAGCACCTTTAACCCCAGCTCGATTTTATCGCTCACATAGGTTAAACGCTCCCGGATTTCGGCATATCGGGCTATCAGTACATTGTCCAGGATTTGATTGGCGTCATCTGCAATGGTTCCAAATCGAACAGGAAGCAGTGAATGTTCGGCCATAACCCGTTCCAGAACCCGCTGATGCGCCAGGGTATTAACCCTGGATACCGGGTATTGAACCACCGGAGATGAACTGACAACGGCCCCAATATCCTTATATCGCTGGGTGAACACCTCGTCATTCCGACTCCCGATACCAATCGGTCCAAACTGTTTGTCCTCATCTGTTGCGATGATCGCGTAGATATATCTCGTCTCCGAGCTGATACTGGATTTTTCATTCATGATTTGGGTTTTCCGAATATGGATATGATGGTTATCGCGTCCCTGCCGTATATTTCATCGGTTTGACAGCTATCCAGTTCTGAATATCGGCGGCTTCGAAGGAACATGTGTCGGCGCGGCAGTAGTTTTTCAAAATCGCAAACGCCTTGTTTAGTGATTCAAAACGGTTTTGGGCCGCCGGATCTTTCGGAAACCGATCCGGATGAAGTGTTTTGGCCATTTCCCGATACCTGGTTTTGATCTCAGATTCTGTCGCTGTTTTGCCAAGAGAAAAAAGAGCCTGAGCGTCTTCAACATCACTGACGTTTGGTCTTTCGATTTCAAGTGTTTTGAAACTATAGGGCGGAAGCGGGCCAATCACTCGAAATGTAAATTGGTTGTAGCGCAGGTTATCCAGAGCATCAATCTGCTTTTCAAACTCATCCATCCGATGTTTTTCGACCAGAAACGCGCAATTCAAAATCATCACGTCATCTTTGACCTCATGGGGCTGACATGCCAGGGAAACCAGCTTCAATGCGTCCATCACCTCTTTTGCATAGTCAATGTTCATTCTATCCAACATCGCCTTGACACGCTTTCCTGCCTGAATTTGCAGACTATGGCGTTGATCAGGTTCTGCTTTAGCCATAAGACGTTTGATATCATCGACTATCGGCGTTTCCGCCATTTTTTTAAACAGATTGGCAAGATCGCGCCATAAAACCACAACATCCATCTCAACCTGGTTAGCCATCTCGACCAGACAGGATCGAATGGTGTCATATTCGGTTTTCATCACCTGGTGAATCAGATTTTCGTTAGGTAAATATGTACCGAATTTGACCGGAACGATTTCATAGCGTTTCATGACCGCTTCAATCGCGCCCTGATGGGTTGTGAGATAGGAAAATACGGTTTCCCGCGGAAGGTCCGACCACATAATGGGTATCGCATCACTGACCACTGCTGCGATACCCTGGTGTGGAATTATGTAGAGCATTTCCTGATCCATACCGGCAATGTCCAATTTCATCTCATTGGGGGCTGGAAGCCCCAGCCACATTGAGGTTTGAACAAAACCGTAGAGATATTTCCCATCCATCATAACCTCTTCAGCAATTCACATCTCATATACTTTACACGGGCATAAGCTGCTCTTTTCAATTTTAAGAACTCAGTCATTGACCGCGCTCAAAGTATAGTTCTCAATTCCAAAATCTTTGGCGGTGATAAAAACCTGGGCATCATCGCCGTCGCCCGACTGTATACTACTGCGAATAGCGGACAAGGCGGCATTGCGGCAGATTGATTCGATATCTGCACCAACAAGGCCGCCGCTGGCTGTAGCCAGTTCTTTCAAATTTACATCCGGGCCAATTGGTTTTCCCCGTGTATGAATTCTGAAAATAGCTTCCCTGGCTGATTCATTCGGAGCCGGGATTTCCAGATGAAAATCAAAGCGCCCGGCCCTCAGAATGGCGGGGTCCAGAATGTCCAGACGATTGGTAGCCGCCAGAACCAGTATCCCTTTCAAGTCTTCAATGCCGTCCATTTCGGTCAAAAGCTGGCTGACCATGCGGTCAACAACGGCGGAGGATGATTCTGTACCTCTTCGGCCTGCAATGCTGTCAATTTCATCAAAAAAAATAATACAGGGTGCGGCTTGACGGGCCTTACGGAATATCTCCCGAATACCCTTCTCGCTTTCTCCAATCCATTTGGATAACAGAGCAGGACCTTTTATGGAAATGAAATTCACCCCCGATTCCGAGGCGACGGCCTTGGCCAAAAGCGTCTTTCCTCCACCGGGAAGTCCGTACAGCAGAATACCCTTTGACGGAGTTGTGTGCAGGCGTTCAAAAAGCTTGCCGTATTTCAGTGGCCACTCAACGGTTTCCCGAAGAATTTGCTTGACATCATCCAGGCCTCCTACATCATCCCATTTGATATTGGGAATTTCGACAAACACTTCCCGAATCACCGAAGGTTCGATTTCCCGAAAAGCCTCCAGAAAATCATCCATGGATACCTGAAGGGACATCAGGGTTTCGTAAGGAATTTCAACGAGCTGAAAATCAATTGTGGGAAATATTTTTCTTAAAGTGGCCATGGCTGCTTCCCGGCAAAGCGCCTCAATATCCGCACCAATGTAGCCATGCGTAATCTCAGACAGCCGAACCAGATCCACGTTCTCCGCCAGGGGCATGCCCCGCGTATGAATGGTTAAAATCTCCAGCCTGCCTTTTTGATCGGGAATGGCGATTTCAATTTCACGGTCAAACCGGCCAGGGCGCCTCAATGCCGGATCAATGACATTGGGAATATTGGTGGCACCAATAACAATAACCTGCCCTCGGGACGACAGCCCATCCATCAGCGCAAGAAGCTGGGCCACAACCCGTTTTTCCACCTGTTTCTCGCCGCCCATTTCTTCGCGTTTGGGCGCAATGGAATCGATTTCATCCAAAAAAATGATGCTGGGAGCCTTGCTGGCCGCTTCCTCAAAAATCCGGCGAAGATTTGCTTCGCTTTCGCCGTAAAATTTGTTCATGATCTCCGGACCGCTTAGATGCGCCATGAACGCATCCGTTTCATTGGCTACAGCGCGTGCAATAAGGGTTTTGCCACATCCGGGCGGTCCATGCAGCAGGACCCCTTTGGGTGGGTCAATCCCCAGCCGTTCAAAAACTCCAGGGTATTTCAGCGGTAGCTCAATCATCTCCCGTATGCGCCGAATCTGTTTGCCCAATCCGCCGATATCTTCATAGGAAACCCGGGATCTGCTTTCTCCCTGCTCTTTCTTCTCCTGAATATGGATGGTGGTCTGGGAATGAATCATGACCACACCGGAAGGCGTGGTTGAAACCACATGAAAATCCCTGGTTTTTGATCCAAACAGCTTGGCTCGAATAGCATCTCCCTCAATCAGAGCTATACCTTCAAGAAGACTGCCGATATAACGAGAGTCAGCAGAGCGCATCGGTGTAAGCGCTGAAACGACAATTTTTTGGGCAGGCTGAAAATCGGACTTGACGACGCTGACTTTTTCACCAATACCAACTCGTGCATTTTCTCGGGTAATACCGTCCAGGCGGATCATGGATTTGCCCCGCTCCCCCATGTATAACGGCAATACTTTGACCACGGTTTCCCGTTTCCCGCTGATCCGCACCACATCGCCGACCTGAATCCCAATTGATTTGAAATCAGCCGGATCGAAACGGGCTATGCCCCGACCTACATCCCGTGACCCTGACTCCGCTACTTTCAGGATTATGCCTGAACCATCCATTTTCCAAACTCCTGAGGGAGAGACATAGTTTTTCAGCTTTTTTCGGCTGTGGTTTTGATGACGATTTCCAGAATGCCATTCTGATATGTCCAGCTCATATCCTCCGGCTGCACAGCCCGCGAAAGAAGAAGTTCCTTCTGGTATTTTCGGGTGCCGGATATGGCTGCAATTGCAACGATATCACCTCTTACATCCACTTCGATGTCACGCTGGGCGACACCTGGCATTTCCGCTACGATTTGAATGCTTTCAGCATCATCAAAGACATCCACAAGCGGCTCGCGTGTTTCTTCAACCACAGGTCCGCTCGATGTTTTTTTAATGTTTCCAAAGGGCCGTACAGACGGCCTGCCATCCGACATGGTACCGATCCGGAGCCCATAAACTCCTTTCAGGTCCTTCAAGCCCTTTAGTCTGTCCAGTCCGCCAAAATGAATCTCTCCGGATTTGGATAGAGATTCCCCTTTTTCGGCCAGTTGCGCGGCCACATCCATCAAATTGCTCAAACCCTTAAATAGCCCGCCCAGACCCAATTCGAATTTAGCTTCTTCCTTTTTATCAACCGACATCGTATCCTCTATCTGTTATACTGCGAACTGGCATAATCTGCGCTTTTCATAAACTCCCTCTCCCAGCGGGGGAGGGTTGGGGTGGGGGATCAAAAACGTAAAATTATGCCGGTTCGCATTATATCTATTCACCGTTCACGGTCAACGGCTTTTAGTAATGGCTGAGTGGCTAAAATCAATACTCTATCGTCATTGTTTTCATTGAGGTTGAGGCCACCAGCGATTTTTCTTCCGGCAAAACTACCCTGCGATGCTGTCGTTCCTTATCGAGATTGTCTTTCAGCCGATCAATCGTTGCTTCTATAGCAATCATTTCATTATCAATCTGTTCAACACGACGATTTAAATTAGATTTCTCCTGATTCAACCGCCACAGATGTTTCTCATGAACGAATAATTCCAAATGGTCAGATCGTTTCTGCTGCTGTTTGTTCGTTAAACAGTTTTTAAGAGCGGTTTTTACATACGAAGAACCCCGCCTGACCACATCATTTCTGGCTGGTTTGCTATCCACTGATCATCTCCTTTACCAATCACCCAAACCCGATGCTGCATGGGTCAGGGTTGAGTATTGTCAGCAATACAGATCAATGAGGCCCGCAATTACCTCTTTGACGCGTTCCTGGTTTGACCTGTTGCCAATGCGGCTGGTTTCGGATGATAAAATATCGAAACATATCTGCCTGAAAACCGCATCGTCCTTACGGATCATGGCCTTTCGAACCACGGCTGTTTTTGCAATCATGTTGCAGCCCCTGATCGTCGGTGCGAACTCATATGTGTCAGACTCCCGGAGTCCCCTGACTATATCAACAATCCTTGCGGCGTCTTCTGTGGACAAACCGGATTTGGCGGCTGTAATCTGAACTTCCGTTTCGCGGTCAAAATTATCCAGATCAATTGTCACCATTCGATCCCGAAGCGCATCCTGACTTCGATACACTCCGGCATACTCTTCCGGGTTGCTGGTAAATATGGCCCTGAAATTGGGATTGACTTTCAGATAATTCCCATCACCGTTTCTGCTGACCGGCAAATCCAGCATTTTTTCCTGAAGAACTGACAGCAGAGCATTGTTGGCTTCTGGCCTGGATCGGGTAAACTCGTCGTAGATTAAGGTCAGGCCATGCCTGCAGGCAACAGTCAAGCGGTTATCGACCCATTCCTTGCGCATATTCTCTTCGGTTTTCAGAACCGTGTGAATAAAATTATCGCGTACTCGGCGAATATTGTAACCCTGTTCACTTCCCACCAAATCCGATGTCGAAAATTCTTCGTCTCCATGAATCAGGATCATCGGCCGGCCAATTTTGCTGGCGACATGCATGGCGATAGTCGTTTTTCCAGTACCGGATATGCCGCGTAAATGCAGGGGAAAGCCAGCATCCAGATACCCCACCGCCCGTACTGTTACATCTTTGATATAGGTCGTTTCGACAAAATCCGGCATTGATGTGGGTTCCAGAATGGTCGTTGTTTCAGACATGACAATCTCCTTTTAAAGCGATTACTGTAAAGCTGAAAGCTGAAAGCTTTTAAGCCGTTGAGCTTTCAACTTTGAGCTTTTTTTATCGAGCGGATACCCGCCCTTTTCCCCTGCAAAATACGCAGTCAGTCCATTTCATGTTGATGTCCTTCGACCAAGAAAATACAGTGAACCATCTTTTTCCAGAACCCGCTCATCAAGAAGTTCTCGCATGATGGGAATCAGAGATCGCCAGTTTTCAACGTTCAACTGTTCAGCTACCTGAGTCATTCTCATGCCGTTTGCATGCCCTTGAAGAACCCAGATGATTTTTTCACGAATATTTTCCATATCCAGACGGATGTCTTCAACAGAAACAATGTCTTCAAGCTCAATCGCAGTATCTGAAGGGGATTCTATCACTTCGTTAAAACTGTTTTTTTTTTCATAAGACAGAAAAGAAGCCGCGGTTTCTGCTGGAGCTGTGTCTTCCGATTTGGTAGGGACAAGCGACTGTGGTGCGGTTTCTACTGGAGCTTTGTCCTCCGATTTGTTGGCGACGGGCGCATGAGGTGTAGCTCTGGCCGCCTGAATATTTTGGATTAACTCTTTCCAGGCCGATGCCGTTTCGCGTATATCCGCTTGAACTTCGTCCAGATAAACATGAGCGGCGGCTTTTCGATCTAATTCGGCAGTTGACAGTCCGGACACAAACTGATCAAGATCGGTCTTTAACTGCTCGGCCATTTCCTGGTGCACCTCGGCCATTTTCTGAAGTTCATCAACGATATCTTTTCTTAAATCATCAACTACCACTATTCTCTGGCTGATCTCGCTCTGCCGCTGACCGGCATCTTTCATGGCATTTGACAGACGAATGGACTCGGCTGCATTTAATCCGGACATAAACTGATTGAGATCGGACTGTAACTGCCTGCCCATCTCCTTGTGCGCATCGGTCATTTCCCGAAGTTTATCAATAACGTCTTTTCTTAAATCATCAACAACTGCTATTATCTGGCTGATATCGTCTCGTCGCTGACCGGCATCTTCCCTGGCAATTGACAGCCGGCTGGAATCTGCTGCATTCAGAATAGACATAAACTGACCAAGATCGGTTCGTAACTGCCTGCCCATCTCTTTATGCGAATCGGCTATTCTCCGCAGTTCATCGACGACATCTTTTCTAAAATCATCAACTACAGCTATTCTCTGGTTGATCTCATTCTGACGCTGACTGGCATTTTCCCTGGCATTTGACAGACGAATGGACTCGGCTTCATTTAGTCCGGACATAAACTGGTCAAGATCGGTCCGTAACTGCTTGCGCATATCCTGATGCTGGTTAGTAAACGTTTTGAGTAAATTTACTGCATCTTTTTGGCATTCCTTGACTTCTGATTTAATCTGATCAATGCTATTCAGAATTGAGGCCTTTAGAACCACTCTATCCTCATGAGCATCAATCACCTCCTTAGCCAACTGCCGTAAAGCCTCTGCATTCGACATGGTGCATCTCCTTCTTGTGAATTATGAATTACGCCTGAATACTCGTAGCCGAATCGGTAATTATTCATGTGTAGTTTTTAATTCGACCATGAATATTCAAAAAGATGTAATTACCATGATCAGCGTAAATATGATTTGTCTTACTGGTTGCAGGCTACGACTTCCCGCCACTGGTTTTGAACCTTGTTCCGTACTGCGTCGAAACTGTCCAGAATTGCAATGATTTCCGGCTCACGAAAATACTGATGCGCCTTGATGGTCCTCAGCATCTGTTTCAGATCCTTGATTCGAACACCTTCGCCTTTCAGCAGCAGAATCTTTACACCAGAGCGAAACTCTTCATGAGCAATTTGAAACTGTTTCAGGCCGTTGACAATGCGTCTTTCGCGCTCTTTCTGGCGGGTATGAACATCTTCCCTAAGGGTTTCCATATCCTCTGTGACAACAATGCTTTCACCAGATACAAGACGGCGAAATCGAACTATCATTTCAGACTCTTCCATCTGAAACTGAATGAACCGATTTTGCTCTTCCTGTTCAAGTTCCCGCATTCTATCAACCATCGTCCGCATCATGATATCAAAGTCTTTTTTACGAAGGCTTTCTGATTTCGCCAGATTATCCCGCAGTTGGGTAATCATGTCTTCCATCTCTATCTGAAAGCTTTTCAGCAGATTATTGGCCTGGGTCATCAGCGTGGTTACAGTTGATACCCGCATTTCATAGGAATCGATAATGCTGACAGCCAATTCTTTCACATCAGATTCAGCGCTCATAAAATGACCTCTTGATCGCTCATAAAAAAACCGTAAACAGATCGGGCAGTACAAATCAAACCCTTTGCGAATGGAGCATTGCCAGATGTGTTTACGGTTTTTGGATAATCACTGTTTGGAGATTCCAGATATGCTCAAGATCGCTTGAACATGTGTAGATAAAGGGGTGTTTGCACGCCGTTATCCTCTCAAGGACACCTGTCAATCTCCCTTAAACGGGATTAATTATTACGCTGCGGCTGTGGCGGTAAGGCCTACGGCTTCGGCATATTTCAAATAGGTTTCAACACCAGCCAGGACCACTCTGGCCTCAATAGCCAGAAGCTCAATACCTACCAGAGAAACTCTTGCCCATGCGTCAACTACGATGCCTTTGTCAAGAATCCGGTCCACAACCTCTACCAAACTTGATGATGCATTTGTTTTTTCGACTGCCATAATTTATTTCACCTCCCTTCAATGTTCGATTTAAATAAAAAGGGGGCAGGGGGCAGTGTTTCCTTTACCTGATCCATGATCCCTTCTTTTTCTTTCAACGCCTGTTTGCACATCACAACCAGATGGTTGATATCAAACGGCTTTTCCATAAAAGCGCAGGCCCCACCATCATAACATTTACTGCGAATTTCGTCTGTTCCATGACCCGTGATAACGATGACTTCGAAACAGGCGCCTTTCGGTTTGATATGATCAAGAACCAACAAGCCGCTCATATCCGGAAGCTGATAATCCAAAACAACCACCCGGATTTCAGCATGACACCGCAAGTACGCGATGGCATCTTTCCCGTTCGTGACAGCATCTACGGACAAACCTGCCTTCTCCAGAACATTGGCCAAGACCCAGATCATTTCCTCGGAATCATCGACAATCAGTATATTTGATTCTTTCTGCATTTGGGTATCCGCCCGATAAATCGTTCTCCGTCCCAGCAGGCCACATAGCAAACGAGCGATGACTGGCTGATGACTTTGCTGGAACCCTATTGCATAATTGAAGCCAAGACTCAGAATAAAAATAACAGTTTAATATCATTAATATTCTGGAGGTTTCACATTTTGGGATAATAAAAAGATATCTGGATTTGGTATGGCATGGATGCCCCAATTGGTACATTGATGCCACAATCGGGCTTTTTTAATGATGAACTTCGGTGTGAGTCCGAGGAGAGTAAGTGGGGGGCGACTGAATCTTCCCGTGGGTACAAATGACCCCACGGGAAGAGTTAAAGGAAAATGCTTAATCCTTAATGCATCGAACAGAAAATCCTTTTGCCTTTCGGTCTGCAGTAACACCTGCATAACTATACTCATTGAACATACCTACAAGCTTAGCGCTATATTCATCACCATCAGTGGATGTCCACCAAGTTCCCCATAATCCGGCATTAAGAAAGGAGCCATTGTAACTTCGAAGTCCACCCGGCAGGGCTGAAAATCCAGTTACATTAGTGGCGCCTGTATTTGGGGCGACCCAATGATTTGCTCCAGCTTCTTTGAGCTTACCACCTGCTACGTCATCGCCTCCTAAATAATCAAACAAAACTTCCCATTCGTTCTGTGATGCTACATGCCATCCTACCGGTGCAATTCCCCGAGAGTCATTAACAGCGTACCAATTATACAATTTTCCATATATAGCTCCCATTGTAGGAAGGTCATTATTGTAATAACACCAGGCACCAGTCATAGTGAATGACATTTGATTCCACTCTGTCGAGTCAGTGATTTGTGGTATCAAGTCCCCATTGCGGTATCTCTCAATTTCAAGATTTTTCTTCATCCAAATCTGATTGCCGATTTTTACTTCTTCATTCGTAAGGCTTTCCCAGTCTGTGAGCCAATAAAAGCCATTTGGATCTGAAGGGTTCTTGTAGAAATTAAGTTTGAATCCATATCTTTCGCCCATGAACGAAGCGCATGGAATGGTCATGCTGAGGTCGCTCTTTACATCTATACACGAACCCCCTGTACTCAATTTAAAACTGTTTAAATCCATCTTCCAGAAAATCATTTGAGGGTCAAAGGGGTTTATAAAATAGTAAAGCTTAAATTCATATCCAACACCTCCATAATTGGCGCAGGGGATCAACATGCTGCCATCATCAGATATCATGTTAAGGCATGAATCCGTGTCGGGGCCTGCTGCCGCAAAGACAGGATACCCAGAAAAAACAAGTCCAAAAATCATCAAAGAAACAACCATCAACTTTTTTAGCATCTTCTTATCCCTTTTCTAAAATTGATTAATTTCTATACTGTGAGTTCCTACGATATAGGCTTTTACAATCCTCACCTTCGTTTAAACCTTCGTTAAACCATTCCTGTGCTGCGGTTATCATATTCTCACCTATATGTCCTGAGCGTTTCTTTATAATTCCCATAAAATCAGCGATGCGGCTGAGGTTATAGATTTTGAAGCACAGGCGGATCATCGCAGATACAACGGCAGCAGGGTGAAGCTACCGTCCAGACAGTCGGGCACATCCCGCAGTATTTGCCACTTCCATGATGACTGGCTCCAGATAAACGGCAGGCCATTAACCTTGGGGGTGCCGTACAGCATCCAGAAACCGGTGTTCGAGGCCGACGTGTCCAGAACCCAGGACAGCCTCATGAAAGAGCGGACCATGCTGGTGGAACCAACCGAGGAGTCTATTGAACCGTCCGGAATCTGTTTGGGATAGGAGGTCTCACCATACCCCAAATCCCAACGACCGAACAGGGAGAGCGGGTTGGTCGGATCAGTGTAGGTGATAACCACTTTGGCCCCCTCTACATCAGTAACTCCGGGCAACAATTCCTTGAGCTGCCGCCGTCTGGCAGGGCGATTGTCTTTTGATTTTAGGTCTGTGGCGACCTGAATGGACGCAGGAAAATTGATACCCATCAGGTAGGCAGGCGTAACCATTTCGTGGTCATAGTTGGTGGAGCAGGGGCCGCCATCAAGGGATTTGGCGGTCACCGTGTAGTCACCTCCGCTTGAACGATAGTAAACAAAGCAGCGGTAGGACATTTCCACCAAGCCGGTGTGGTTGTTGTTGGCATCAACCAGCATATAACCGTTCAAATAGGTGCCGGTGTTGTCCAGAGAGATGGTGTCGAAGAAATCATCAATGGATGCGGAAAAGATAGATACAGCAGCTTCATCGCTCTGGATATTCCAACAAATGCAATCCTTCGTCCTTCGATATTCCCACCTACATTGGGTATAACCCCATCCACAAACCCGATACAGAATGCGACCGGGAACTCCAGCCCCTTGGACTTGTGAATCGCCATCAGCAACACGTCTTCTTTATCATTCAGATTCTGCTTTTTGAATGAATCAGTATAATTTAGAAAAGCAGAATTGCTAGCGTTTATACCTTTAGCATAAGGGCGTCAATCAATTTGATGAACTCGCGGATATTATTCTTCAGATAGGAAACTGCGACCGGCTTCCATTTCAATGCCGACGCTTCTGCAACACGGATGCAAGAACATCAGGATAAGCAGTGGTCTCCAAAACTCATTCACGGTTTCAACAAATTGATGGATTTCATCTATCGTGAGAGGGCTTTCATGGTCGCTTTTCGTCTTCTTGATGGGGGGTCAACGTCCACTAAAGGGTTGCTCTGAATGATTTTGTGCTTTTTGGCGAACTTCATCACATTCCCCTTGGACTTAAAAAGAAATATTTGCTAAAAAGCCAATATTCGAGTAAAAAAACAGTGAGAATCACGCCAGAGTTGCGAAGTCGGGTAACCTTTCGCCGGTTAAACCTGATGGACAGCCATTAAAATCGACCTTAACCTGATCATCCCGGATGCAATGCAAAGTTGAATCAAGCGATGATAACTTGTTAAGGACTACCCCAAAAGGAATAAAAAATGACAAAATGTATCTCATGTAATTCAAGAAAGGGCAAAAGGAACTGTCCTGCATTGGCAAGCCTGGTATGCAGCCAATGTTGCGGAGCAAAAAAAGTAAAGGAAATAGATTGTCCCGAAGACTGCTTTTACATGGGCAAATCACAACAATATTTTACTGATCGCAAAGAATCTCAGCAGGTTTCTGATTTTGAACATCAGATGAAGAAAATTATAGGAAGTGAAGAAAACTATTTAGGTATTCTGCAAAACATAGAGTTCACAATTTATAAAGTTTATAGAGAGAAGGGCGACATTACCGATAAAAACGTTGAAACAGCTCTTGATTACCTAATTGAAATGGGCAAAGCACAACTGGACTTGACATCAAAATTTTTGACAAAGTTGCCAAAAAATGTTCAAAATATTGTTGATGCTATTAATGCTATCCTTGGAAAGCAAGAGGAGTTGACTAAAAGGAAGGTACAATTGATAGATATATTGAGATGTATTTACAGAATTTTGGATTCAGTCAGGACTCATTATGACCCAAAGAATGATTGTAGCTATTTAGATTTTATAGGCCAATTTTTCAGATAATACACGGTACCTTAAGGTAACTCACACTATGATCATCGAACGCAACCTGAAGGGCGGCACTGCTGCCCGGAACATCGAAGGCGGCGCTGAGTTCATTGTCGCCTCTCCGCTTCATCCTGTCCATCATTTGGAATTATGACGAAAACGAAGGAGACATTATGTTAATAAAGGTTTTGGCTACACAAGGTTTATCATAAAATCTCCTTCAAAGTTCAAGGTTGTAAGGTGATTTACAACAAAGATTTAGTTAAGGATGCTTCGTATGAATCAAATCAAAAATGACCGCGATTTTTTAAAGACGCTCACCCTTCTCTATGTGGAGGATGACAATGACACATGCGAGCAACTCGGCAGGTTCCTGCAGCAACGCGTCGAAACATTGATCACTGCCGCCAGTGGCACTGCCGGACTGGCCGCATACAACACCCATCGCCCGGCTATCGTTATCACCGACATTCAGATGCCGGGAATGGACGGGCTGACCCTGGCCATGGAAATCCGCAAACTGAATTCCGCAGTGCCGGTCATTGTCACCACCGCGTTTGAACAGACGGACTATCTGCTGCGCTCGATTGAAATCGGCGTGGACAAATACGTCGTCAAGCCGATCGATCCAGACCGGCTGTATAAGGCTCTACTGGAATGTGCGCACCGGCTCCGTGTTGAGGCGGATAGGGCGGAACTTGAGTCCCAGAACCGGCAACTCCAGAAGGCGGAAAGTCTGGGCCGCATGGCCGGGGCCATTGCACACCACTTCAACAATCAGCTCCAGACAGTTATGGGGAACCTGGAAATGGCCATAGATGACCTGCCACAAGGTGAAAATCCAATTGAGATACTGAGCGAGGCCATGCAAGCGGCCCGCAAAGCGTCCGAGGTCAGCAGTTTGATGCTAACTTATCTCGGGCAAACAACCACCAAACATGAATCGCTGGATATTTCCGAGGTCTGCCGCCGAAGCCTGCCCATGCTTCGCGCCATCCTACCGAAAGACGTAACTCTGGAAGCTGACTTGACTTTACCCGGTCCTGCCATTCGCGCCAACGAGAACCTGATCCGGCAAGTGCTGACCAACCTGGTCAACAATGCACGGGAGTCGCTCCATACCGAAGCGATGGCTATCCACTTGATTGTCAAGCTGGTTTCCGCAGCGGAAATTCCGGCATCTCCACGCTTTCCCGCCGACTGGCTGCCGCAGGATAATGTCTATGCATGCCTTGCAGTATCTGATACCGGCTGCGGAATACCGGACAAAGATATCGAGAATATTTTTGATCCGTTTTTCTCCAGCAAGTTCACTGGCAGGGGTCTGGGCCTGTCCGTAGTTCTGGGAATTTTACGGGCCTGTGGCGGGTCCGTTACGGTGGAGAGTGACCTGGGTAGGGGGAGTATCTTCAGGGTATTTTTGCCGGTGACAACGGATGCCATCCTTTGTCAACCGCTTCCGATAGATATTCCGATAGAGATTCCGATAGAGATTCCGGCCGTCACGACCGAAACGCCGCCGCAGAGCAAATCGGACAAAACCCCAATAATTGAGGGCGGCGGCACGGTGCTGCTGGTTGAAGACGAGGAGCCAGTACGCAAAATGACCAGGGTGATGCTCACACGCCTAAGTTATACGGTGATGGAAGCCAGTGACGGCATCGAGGCAGTGGAGGTGTTCCGGCAGCACCAGAATGAAATTAGCTGCGTCCTTTGTGATTTGACCATGCCTCGCATGGACGGCTGGGAGACATTGCTTGCCCTGCGCAAAATATCACCGGACATTCCGGTAATCCTGTCCAGCGGCTACGACAAGGCTCAGGTTATGGCAGGCGAACATGCCGAGTGGCCTCAGGCGTTTCTGGGCAAGCCATATAAGTTGAATGACCTGCGCGAAACGATTCAAAAAGCCATTGTGGGGTGACACCTTTCACAATCAGCTTGTTTATGGGAGAAAATACATGAGAAACATTACAATTGAAATGTCGGAAGAGGAGTTAAAACATATTTGGCAAGCGTACCAAACGTTGCAACTCTTCAAGGAGAAAACCATGAATACACCCGACAAGGATAAAAATCCATGAACCGTGAACATCTGAACCCATCATCCCCCTTTGCCGTGGTGGTCAACGACGACCTCACCCAGCTCAACGTGCTTTCTGGGTTGGTGCGCAAGGCGGGCATGGAACCCCGCGCCTTCGCCGCAGCCGAAGCCGCCCTGGTGGATATGTCCATCTGGGCCGAAGGGGGGATCGGGGACATCTGCGTATTGCCAGCAATCATTGTCACCGACCTCTACATGCCTGGCATCGACGGCTGGCGCTTCTGCCGCCTGCTACGTTCGCCAGAATACGCAGTTTTCAATAATGTCCCCATCCTGGTGGTTTCAGCCACATACGCCAGCGACGAGGCCGAACGCATTGCCGCAGACCTGGGGGCTGAAGCCTTTCTCTCCTCTCCGGTGGACGGCAGGCGCTTCATCGAACAGGTGCGGACAATTCTGAGCGGCAAGCGGGTACGGACCCCTCTGCGGGTGCTGATCGTCGAAGACAGCCGATCACTGGCTGCTCTCATCAAGGAGACATTCGCCGCCCACGGCTACCAGGCTGATACTGCGCTAACAGTCAGGTCGGCTGCTGAAGCCTTCGAGAAAACAGCTTATGATGTGGCCGTGCTTGATTATCATTTGCCCGACGGTACGGGTGGTGCCCTGCTTGACATATTCCGCGTACAGCGTCCGGATTGCGTCTGCCTGATGATGACCTCAGACACCAGACCAGATCTGGCTCTGGACTTTATGAAACAGGGCGCGGCTGCCTATCTGAAAAAACCCTTTCAGCCCAACTACCTCATCGAGCTGTGCGCCAGGGCTCGCCGGGAGCGCGCCATGATGCGTGTGCAGGATTTGCTTGAGATGCGCACCCGCGATCTGCAGGAGAGCGAAGCGCGATTCCGCAACGCCATGGATGCTACCCAGGACGGTCTCTGGGACTGGGATATACCGAGTGGACGCGTTTATTTCAGCCCCGCCTATTTGGGCATGCTTGGATATTCCTCCGATGAACTGCGCAGCGAGTTGAACACCTGGACAGACCTGATTCACCCGGAGGATCGTGAGTACACCCTGACTGCTAACCATGCCTGTATCCGCAATGAAACCCATGCGGTGGATATCGAATTCCGGATGCTAGCCAAAGATGGCTCATGGCGCTGGATCAGGGGCCGCGGCCATGCCGTTCTCCGGGATGCCAATGGGCAAGCCCTGCAGATGATTGGCACGCATGCGGATATCACCGACCTCAAGCTTGCATATAAAGAAATTCTTCATATCAACGAGACCCTGGAACAGCGGGTGGCACAGGAGTTGGTGAAAAACATCAAACACGAGTTCCTGTTGATCCAGCAGAGCCGACTGGCTGCCATGGGCGAGATGATTGGCAACATCGCACACCAATGGCGCCAGCCGCTGAATGCACTCGGCCTGCTGCTGTACAACATCAAGGACGCATACCGGTTCAACAAGCTGGATGCAGCTTATCTGGAGCAGGCCGTTGCTGACGGCAACCGTATGGTTCAGAAAATGTCCACGACCATCAGCGATTTTTCCAACTTCTTCCGTCCGGATAAAGAGATCGTCGTTTTTTCCGCACTGAAGCAAATTAAAGAGGCGATCGTTCTGGTGGAATCAAGCTTTCTAAACAGCAATATTTCCATCCATATCAATGCGCCGCAGGACCTTAACCTGATGGGTTTTCCCAATGAATATTCCCAGGTGCTGCTCAATCTGCTATCCAACGCCAAAGAGGCGATTCTGGCGCATAATAAACCGCATCGACCTACTTGTGGCAGGGTGGATATTGTTCTATCAGAGCAAAACCGCCAAGGATGCGTCACTGTGCGCGATAACGGCGGCGGCATTCCGGCAGAGATTCTGGACAGAATCTTCGATCCCTATTTTTCCACGAAGGAATCGGGGACCGGCATTGGCCTGTACATGTCGAAAATGATCATCGAACGCAACATGAAGGGCGGCATCAAAGCCCGGAACATCGAAGGCGGCGCGGAGTTCATTGTCGCATCTCCGCTTCATCCTGTCCATCCTTTGGAATTATGACGAAAACAAAGGAGACATTATGCTAATGGAGGTTTTGGTTAAACAAGGCGACATTATGCTAATGGATGTTTTGGTTAAACAAGGCGAAGATGGTTATTTTGGCGTAATATGGCTAAATAGCAAATGGAATGGAAATCATGACTGCTGAATACAATTTGAAAAACCCAATCAGGCTGTTGGCAGTACTTGTTTTGGTGATTGCCCTGGCCATTGTTTCTTTTATTGCTATGCTGGCGGAAGCCCAGCCATCTACAGAGCTTACTGTAGAAGAACGAAACTGGCTGGACCGTAACCCCGAAAAATTAACGCTTCTTTTCAACACCGAATTTCCGCCAATCGAGTTCATTTCCGATTCCGGCGACTTTGTCGGCATGGGAGCGGACATCATCAACGTGGTCGAAAAACGGCTCGGCATCACTTTTCTTAAACGCCCATCTAAAGACTGGAACGCTCACCTGTCAGCTCTTGAGAGTGGAGAATGCGCCATAGCGCCGACGATTGTACACACTGTCGAGCGTGACAGATACGCATTTTTCACTACATCCTACGCCACCGTGCCAGTTGTGATCATCACCGCCCGGTCTTTTTCGGAAAAGCTGACGTTGGATGACCTTGAGGATCGCCGAGTTGGCGTTGTTTCCGGGTATGCCACCGAGCAGTATGTGCGTGATCGCAGCTTAGACAGATTCGAGGTAGTGTCCGTTCAAAACGTATCCGAAGGGCTGCGCAGTGTGGCTTTCGGTCAGCTCGACGCATTAGTGGAAAACCTCGCTGTCGCTGCCTACACCATCACTCAGGAGGGCCTTCCCAATCTACGAGTAGCGGGCAGAACAGACTACGCTTTTGCTTGGTGCGTCGGGATAAGCCGAAAATATCCCCTGCTATACAGCTCTATCCAGAAGGCTCTGAACGGGATTCCCGAAACCGAACTGGAGGCCGTTCGCAAGCATTGGATTGCATTGGAGGACCGCTTTGGGGTTGACCCAGAAACCTTGCAAGTACTCAAGATAACATCATTGTTTGTTTTATCGCTGCTTTTGAGTCTGTCGTGCATCACATTTTTTCTCAAACGCCAACTGAACGAGAAGGTTGTGGGTTTGCGGGAGAGCGAGCGAAAGTATCGCGAACTGGTGGAGAATGCCAACAGTATCATTCTCAGAATGGATACCAGATGCCATGTCACATTTTTCAACGAGTTCGCTCAGTATTTTTTCGGATTTCAGGAAGAAGAAATGCTTGGTCGGCATGTTGTCGGATCCATCGTACCCCCAACGGACAGCAGCGGACAGGATATGGCCGCCATTATGGATTGTATCGCACGGGATACTGCGGCCTACCCCAATTACGAAAATGAGAATATTCGCCGTAATGGCGAGCGGGTCTGGATTGCCTGGACCAATAAGTCTGTTTTTGATGAAACCGGAAATTCTCGGGAAATTCTGTGCATCGGAAACGACATCACGGCGCTCAAACGGGCAAAGGATGCGAATGCTTCTCTTCTGAGTTTCCAGAACGAGATGCTGGATACAGCCGCTGTCTGGATTGACACGCTTGACATATACGGAAATGTTACCTTTTGGAATCGCGCCGCCGAACGCATTTCGGGATACTTCAGAAATGAAGTTCTCGGACACAACAACATCTGGGAGTGGCTCTATCCTGACCCAGCGTACAGGGCAAGCATCATTTCGGCAACCAATATCATCCGGAAGAACGAGCAGGTGGAACACTTTGAGACGCTGATTCGCTGCAAAAGCGGAGTGTATTGCACCATTTCCTGGCATTTAAACGATCTGACGAATGAACATGGGATAATTGCAGGCAGCATTGCCATTGGTGTGGACATTACCGAACGCAAGCGCAATGAAGAGGATCGAACCCTGTTGGCGACTGTGATCGAGCAGGCCGAAGAAAATGTTCTCATTACCGATGATAGGCGAATGATCATATATATCAATCCTGCGTTTGAACGTTCCAGCGGCTACAGTTGCGAAGAGGTTAAAGGACAAAAACTGAAAATGCTGAGAAGCGATCAGCATGATGAAGATTTTTACCAGACAACAAAGGAAATTCTTGATCGCGGCGAAGTCTGGATGGGTGTTATCATAAACAAGGGAAAAGGAGGCGCTAATTTTGAGATAGAGGGAACTATTTCCCCAATCAGAAACACTTCCGGAGCCATTACCCACTTCGTTGCAGTCGGCCGCAACATGAACCGCTTCCGCAGACTGGAAAAGGAGCTTCACCAGGCACAGAAGCTTGATGCTCTTGGCACACTGGCCGGAGGAATAGCGCACGATTTCAATAATGTTCTGGCCGCCATCATGGGTCTTATTGAAATGGAATCTCTGAGCGCCATAGAAGGAAGCCAGTCGCACGCCAGGTTGGCGCAAGCACTTTCAACATGTTGCCGCGCCAGAGATTTGATAAAGCAAATCCTTGCTTTCAGCCGTCAGAGCGAGCAACAACGAAAACCCATCGAATTGGCTCCCATTATGGAAGATGCCGTCAAAATGCTACGCGCTACGATTCCGACAACGATTGATATACAGTTCGCCCTTCAGGATGGCGAATCCGTAATTTTCGGCGATCCTACGCAAATCCACCAGGTCATTGTCAATCTGTGTACAAACGCAGCCCATGCCATGCGCGATACGGGAGGCATTCTGAAAATCAGCCTTGATCATGTCGAAATAGATGCTATCGCGGCTGCTGAGCATCTGGATCTGCAGCCCGGGGCGTATGTGCGCATGGTGGTTGGAGATACGGGGCATGGAATGGATCGAAAGACCCTTAACCGGATATTTGAACCCTTTTTTACTACAAAAGGTCATGGCGAAGGGGCAGGTATTGGACTGGCTGTAGTTCATGGAATCGTCAAGAGTCATGGCGGAAGGATAGCCGCCTATAGCGAGATCGGGAAAGGCAGTACCTTTGAGTTATTCTTCCTCAGAATGGAAACTGCACTGACATCTGTAGATAAGCCACAGGCTGGGCTTCCGACCGGAACCGAGCGAATCCTTCTGGTGGATGATGAGGAAATGCTCATCAATGTGGTAACGGAAATGCTCAAAATCCTTGGCTATGAGGTTGTTTCGGCAAACAGAAGTCTTGAAGCACTGCAACTTTTTCAGTCGCAGTACGACCGTTTCCACCTGGTCATCACCGATTTTACGATGCCGAAGATGACCGGTATGGAACTGGCTGCTGAGATGCTGCGCATCAGAGGTGATATTCCCATTATTCTCAGTACGGGATTCACCAGCACCGATATTCTGGAAAAAGCTAAAACAATGGGCATAGGAGAAGTTCTGATGAAGCCTTTCATCCTCCAGGAACTTGCTGATACTGTGCGACGTATTCTGGACAGACACCTCGATTCCGACTATTCCGAATAAGAGTTTTCAACTTTTGGGGGGAGAGAATGATAATGATCAAGACAGCATTTTCCGCGACAATGGTCAGAGATAACATAATCGCCAATCTAATCGCTGTCTGTCCGGACGGGATCATCGGTGTTGACCTGCACGGAACTGTAGTGATTTGCAATGCAAAGCGAGGCTTTTTACATAACACAAAGTTAAGCGGCGGCAGCTTCATCGCCGTCCGCTGCAACGACTGGTTAGGAATGTTTTTTAACCGGCAGTTTAGATGAGATAACTGTTCTGTTCAACTTCTCTTTTTCTTTCAGATATGCTACCAAGCCGGAAACGCTGAAGTTATGTTTCTCAGCAATTCCGTACTTTGTTTTCCTGATTTCTTCAATTATCTCATCTCCGGTCGTGTCTGTGTAAAATCTGTTCATAACTTTATTCTCCTATCAGTTCTTCAGGCGTTGCGATTACGGGAAATAAATACCCATCTCTTTCAACTATCTCGCGAAGCTTCTTCATGATATGGGCATTGGCTATGTGTTTGAAATTCCATGTAAGCAGAAAATCAATTTCATACACACAGGCAACCGCTATATGAGTTGCGTCATCGGCGGCTTTGGCCGGCATCACCTTTCTGGCAAGAATCTTCTCCGCTAAGGAAACAACATCATCATTAAGGCTGAGTACAGGAAATTCTTTAAGAAGGTTTATCCTTTTTTCAGAGTAATCCGTATCACCTTGCGAACATTCCTCAAAAACAAGCTGGGAGATATACACATCATATTCTTCCCGATGATTTTCCCACCAGATCCGTGTTATTTCCTGACGTGCAAGTGAGATAATATCTCTGCCGGATCGGGCGGGATAATAACTCGGTATCGTAGATTCCATATAAACAGTCGGTTTCATTTTATTTTTTTCCGCATTTAAACATTTCCCATTCCTTCCTAACAACTGATTGTACCTCGGATGTCATCTAAAAATTGCATTTCTGAACCCTACCCCGCCGTTGGTGGAGAGCGCTAATTCCCATCCCAAAGCCAACAGTGGATTCAATACCCGGTTTTGCTAAAAATATTTCTCAGAGATGATCCGTAAAAGACTTCTCATGTCTTTTTTGTCGGTTTTTTTTCTGGCTTTGGAGTTTTTGCTTTCGCAACGACTTTCTGGGTGCATTTTGGGGGATTACTGGTGCAGCCGATTTAGCCTCCGGTGCAGCAGATATGGCATCAGGTGCGTCCGCCGCCAAGGAGACACCAAACAACGAGCTGATATCGGACAAACGGTTAACCGAAGACTGTATGATTCTGCTGGATTTTCCGGGCTGTTTGCTCAGCAGCTTTTCGGTTTCTTTTCTGGCCACCTGTCCAATGAGATTGTCCATGTTGACCCCGCGAAGCGTAAAGAACAGCTCCGGGGAAGTATCCAGACGAGCGCCAACACCGTACAGTACCGCCGCGACATGCTTGCACATGGATGCCCAGTCCGGGCATGAGCAGTCAAATTTAATTTCATTCGGTGCGGGAAAAAGCCCTGCGTCTTTGGCAAAAAACAGATACTTGAGTGCTTCCGGAAATTTGCCTTCAAGCAGCGTCTGCAGGGTCTCAACCTTTCCCAGCGCCTTTTCGACCAGACGTTTCCAGACCGAATCGGATATCGCCTGAATGCGGATGTTTATCTGGTAGGGGGAGCTGGCTGATCCGGCGACTATGCCTTTGATCATTTCTTTGTCGATCTTCAGATCCAGGACCATTCCATTACTTAAATACGAGCGACCGCGGGGGAGGCGGTTGGAATAGTCCGCATAGCGTTCCAAATTTTGATTCCAGGATTTTCCCCACCAGGATTTGGCGGGAGTTCGGCCGACAACAACAACCGGTTCCAGATTGCCGAGCTTCTTTTTCAGTTTTTCAGCCTGTCGCTGCGCTTTTGCACGTCGTTCAGCCACAGACACATATGGAGGAAAATCGCCATATCTCATCGTCTATATTTCTCCTGTCAAAGTCAAAGTAAACATTTCCCGGATCTGATCGTTCGACATCTCGGTGATCCAGGATTCTGCGCCGGATGAAAGCAGTCTCTGCGACAATTCAATTTTGCTCTCAATCATATCATCAATTTTTTCCTCGACGGTTCCCTTGCAGACGAATTTATGAACGACCACGCTGCGCTTCTGCCCAATCCGAAACGCCCGATCTTCCGCCTGTTTTTCCACAGCAGGATTCCACCAGCGATCAAAATGAATGACATGATTGGCCGCAGTCAGATTCAATCCAACGCCTCCTGCTTTAAGGGACAGAACAAAATAGGGAACATAAGCGTTTTCATTTTGAAACGCAGCAACAATCTCTTTTCGTTTGCCTACGGCGGTCCCGCCGTGAAGCTGAACGCCGGGATGCCCGAACACCGACTTTAAGAAATCATCAAGCGGCCCCACCATTTCCCGAAATTGGGTAAAGATCAGCGCGCGTTCCCGTTTTTCATGGATGGATTCGCATATTTCGCGCAGTCGCTGCAGTTTGCCGCTGTCTTCTTCCAGGAATCGGCCAGATCCAGCAACCTGGTCGGGATGATTGCACACCTGTTTGAATTTCATCAAAAAAGATAGAATCATACCTTTTCGTTGCATACCCTCCGAATCCTGAACTGCGGCGGTCAAATCATTCACGAATCGCCGATAGAGAACAAGCTGCCTTTTGGACAAAATCGCCCAGGTTTTCATCTCGATTTTTTCCGGAAGATCAGCAATGATTGATTTATCCGTTTTCATCCGCCGCAGAATATAGGGCTGAATCACCTGACGCATCCGTCCGTATCCTTCGGGCTGGTCAGTGAGTGATTTGGCGAATTTCTTGAAGCTCTGGGCAGATCCCAGAAGCCCCCTGTTGGTAAAATCAAACAAGGACCAGATGTCGCCGAGCCGGTTTTCGACAGGCGTACCGGTCATGACAATCCGGTGGGCCGCCGGAATTTCCTTGACGCACCTGCTCTGGGATGATCCGGGATTTTTGATGGCCTGCGCTTCATCCAGAATCAGGAAATACCAGGGCTGCTCCTTTAGCCATAACAGCTTGCGCGCCATGGTGTATGTGGTTATCGCAAGATCAAAGGTGCCGCCAGATAGCATTTCTGGTCCCTGAACATCGGCGTATTGGGGATGCACCACAAGGGTTTGAATGCCGGGTGTAAATTGGCGAATTTCGGTCAGCCAGTTGTCGATTAGCGACGCAGGCACAATCAGGAGCGAGGGCCCATAACCGCCGTCAGCCATTTCTTTTCTGGACTGAATAAGGGAAAGAATCTGGATGGTTTTCCCCAGCCCCATATCGTCCGCCAGACAGGCCCCGAACCCAAGATCATGCAGAAACGTCAACCAGTTGAGTCCGGTTTGCTGATATGGCCGCAGAACAGTCCGAAGTCCTTTGGGCACGGCGACAGTCCGAAGCGATGCAGGCGTGCGGAGTTTACTGAGTACATCCTTCATCCAGTCTCCGCAAAGCACATCACCATCCCATTGGGTTTTGTCGTCAATTTTAGCGGACTGAAGCCCCAGCAGCATCCGGATGGCATCCGGAAACGGTATCATCATGCTTTTGCTCATCTTCCTGGCTTTCTCAAACATATCCAGGTTCTGTTGAAGCGACTGGCGGTCAACAACCATCCATTTTCCCTTGATCATCGCCAAGCCGTCGTACTGCGCCAGAATCGCCTGTGCTTCCTCGTAAGATATTTTTTCCCCATCAATATGGAGAAGCGGCACGCAGCTTAAAAGCGCCTCAACACCCAGTTTTCCACCAGCACTGTCGCCGATGGCCAAGGCAACGGAAATCTTTCTGGGCGATGCGTTCCACCATTTCGGAATTCGGCACAGGATGCCGGCCTGTTCATACTGAGGGGCTTCGCGCAGAAACTGACAGGCTTCAGCCGGAGTGAACCGGAGCGGGTGAAAAATCTCGCCGGAATCCAGAATGGATCGGATCAGATTGCTGCCGGCAGCGGCCTTGTGTACGGATGACAGCAGCGCAACAAGTCTGCGGGTGTCATCGCCAAACTCCTTCAGCGCATTTTCCAGCGGCAGATGTCTCATTCCGCCCTCTGCATTGCTGTGCGTTGAATATGTAGCCAGAAATGCAAATGGCGTTTTTTCTTCTTGCCTGTTTTCAACGAGATAAAACTGAACCCGATGCTCCAGCAGCACCTGTCCAGGGGCCAGCAATCGTAGAATCTCCTCGACAGGCTCAGTGCGGCCACGAATTTCACGGACGAATGCATCACGGAAAAGCGCCCAGACATCCGCGATAAAGTCAGCGCAAATCAACCCTGCCCCAACCATCGACGGCGCAAGGCGTACCCACTCAGTGACTTTTTCATGCGGCAGCTCAATGATCTGTTTTTCGCGAAGCACTTCCGTACCGGGATCAACAAGGAGTTCGTGGATATAAGCAGCGCTGATCGACCGCCAATACTCTATTGATGGCGAAAGGCGAAACGATTTGCTGATGCACCCCATTGCCAGAAATGCTTTGGCGTGATCAGCAGCATAAATTTCATGGATTCGGGCCTCAACCTGCCGACGGTCGGCAGAAACAACATTTTCACATGCCTCAAATTCAAGCGCCAGTCTTCCCGTGGGCAAAACGGCAACCGCAAGGGTCTGATCGGATAATGTCAATGCAAGTATTTCCTTTCGTCTCGAAACATCAATTCACATCCCGGTTCCGTCATTATGAAAACCCGAAACAGATGCGGTGCATACCTTCGTGTTATACTTTGAGCGGTCAATAACTGAGTTCTTATTCATTGAAAAGTGCAGTTTTACAGTATATTCAGCCAATGAGGTGCGTGGCGAAGGTGTGTTTTCATGATCTGCAGCTGCCGTCGGCAGTAACCCTGTCATTCAAACTGACTACTCATGGGTCATCATATCATGCAAATTTTTAAGATCAAGAGTATTATTGATGAACCAGAAAAAGGCAACAATCGGTTGGTGGAAGAACACGGCTATAAGGGAAGTGAGTCCAGCGTTCGCCGGTATGTGAGAAACGGCGGCTACCCACATAAGCCGGGACGCTTTCGATGTGGCTCATCAACTCAAATGCTGGAATTGCCCCTGTCCAGGCAACGTAGGTGGTTTGCTACCGTAAATACTTGATATTAAAACTGTCCCGCCTTATGTGGGTAGCCATTTCGGGCAAAATCGAGCAGGACACGGATTTTGGCTCCGACGAACCTGCTCGCTGTGCTGGTTAATTTCCTCAGTGGTGGCTGAAATGTTGAATGAATGGTATCTTTCTTAAATTCGATCACCCCATATATAAAAATGATACTTCCCCCTTTGGAAAAGAGGGATCGAGGGGGATTTTTCAGGTGG
>CAIMCT010000033.1 GCA_903839535.1 uncultured Desulfobacteraceae bacterium | reverse complement strand
GGCTTCGTTTGGTAATTTTGGGATTATGGCTTTTTGGCAAATCGCCGTATAACCCTGATTGCAAGCCGTTTGTCGGTTTCGCCGTCAAGTTCCCGATAATATCTGAGAAGTGTTTTTTCGTCGGGGCTTGGATACTGTACTGATTCATCACCTTGTGCGGAATCAGTACATGAAAAAAACAATGTAACAGGTATATCCAGCGCCTTGGCGACACGTTGAACATTCTCAACGTTCAACATACTGCCGCCGTTTTCATATCGCTGGATCTGTTGGTACGAGACACCTACCTTTTCTGATAAATAGCGGACACAAGAGCGTTCCTGCGAAAGCCCGAGTTCCTTCCTGCGACTCCTGATGATTGCCCCTATTTCCCTGGTTGTCACGAAGTTTGTTTTTGACATGGCTGCATAGTAACAAAGTCACCATTGTCAAAAAACCGCATATATTGATAGTGATTTTAATTGATAAATACACTTAATAAGTGTATTTGTTGCGGACTACATCACACATTGGAGGTGTAATGAGCGAGTATGGCATATCTCTGGATTGACAGGAAGCCTGCCGCCCAAACAAGTAACTTTAAAAGGGAGCCGGTACATGTCCGAAGAACAAGCGAAGTACGGGCATACTTTCGATGGCAGTGATCAAGTAAAATCATATATCAAGAAATTGGATGGATATCTCACCATTGATCTGCCGGTAATAGATAGGCATCTCGACATTACTTACGCTCTTGTGTCGGCTAACTATGTAAAGCATTTACAGACAGTTGAGAATTTGGAAAATGAAAGAAGGGAAATTGACGATAAAGCATTATGGAGTTTAGTCTCGTCACCGGAAGCTTATAATCAAAGTATCTCGGGGGTAATCCAAAAAGCAGAAAAACTGATTGCGAAATTGGAAAACCTGCAACGGTCGGGATTAAAATAACGAGACGTTATGAAATTCCCGCAAAGAATCGTATCTGGTGGGCAGTCAGGCATTGTCAGGGCAGGTCTTGATGCTACCTTCGAAGCTGTTATCCGATGATTATTCGACGATTCGTTATTAAATCCATTTTCTTCTCATTGGTATTCCTTCCGATTCTGTTTCTCAATCAAGCCTGGGTGGAAAATACAATATCTGGAAAGGTCGTCTCTGTCACCGATGGTGACACCATAACAGTTCTGGACAGCAGTAACACCCAGCATAAAATAAGGATTTATGGCGTGGATTGTCCGGAAAGTCATCAAGATTACGGACAGAAGGCAAAGCAATTCACATCTGATCTGGTATTCGGGAAAACGGTTGAAGTCAAAGCTATGGATACTGACAGATATGGCCGCACGGTTGGAATAGTTATTGTAGATGGGAAATGTCTAAATGAGGAATTGGTAAAGAATGGAATGGCCTGGTTTTATGGCCAATACTGCAAAGCCTCATTCTGTTCTAAGTGGAAACAATACCAGGAAGAAGCCAGAAGCAGGAAGATCGGATTATGGGAAATGGAAAATCCGATACATCCGTGGGAATTCCGGCGCAAATCAACGAAGACAAATACGACTCAACCCACCACCACCCACCCCGCTGGGGCATATCACGGCAACAGCAAGTCCATGGTATTCCATTCACCAAAATGCAAATTTTATGACTGTAAAAACTGTACTACGGTTTTTACTGACAGGGATCAGGCGATAAAGTTGGAATTTAAATCGTGTGGAGAATGTAAGCCGTGATAAGCCCTCCGCACTGAAAGCCCGCTCTTGCATCCCAGGCTTAGCCTGTTCCAAAACAAAAAAGGCATACATTTTTCAAGTACGGCCCCCCTTTTGAATTTCGCACAATGTCTTTTCGATCGTTCACCAGGTATCCCTTGGACTTTCCGGATACTTTCCCTGCGGTTCCCTGAATGTTATTATATTGACTTGAAACGCAGTAATTTATACAAGGATAAGTGTCACATAAAAGCTGAAATCAAATAAGACGGCGTGGAAATAATAATTTGCCTCAGATAAAAACATGAAGGGAGGTAATCAGAAGAATGACTCAACGTAAAGTAAGCGCTTCAGAATTTGTTGCAGATATTCGCAATGGTATGAGCAATGCTGACTTGCAGGTAAAATACCATACATCTCTTGAGAATCTTGAACGACTATTCAATAAACTGGTAACTGCTGGGCATTTGAAGCAATCTGAAATTGACAGCCGCGCTCGACCACCACCCGAATTTAACTGCCCAGCCTGTGGCGCAACTCAGGAAAACAGTTTAGGTGAATGCCCGAAATGTGGTATCATCGTTGCGAAATTCAAAGGCCCGAAAGAAATTCCACCCACTGAAGATGAAAAACCTCATAACGGCCCCTCTAAAGAGACATTTAACAATAAAGAAGCAGAAAATAACCGGCAAGATAATGAGTCTAACTCATTCGAGGACTTTGCAAACACAGGTTCAAAATTAGAGAAGTGCAATGTCTGTAGCAAGCTGATATCCAAAACTGCTGAAATATGTCCAAATTGTGGCGAGAAACGTTTTAGTAACAAAACTACCGTCCCAGTTCTTGGTATTGTGAGTGTTGGGTTGGGAGTCGGTGCTTCATTGATGCCATACTTCGCTGCCGTGTTTCTTGTCCCAGCCGCTATTATATGCGGTGCCGTAGCCATAAAAAAAAAACAAAAGGCATATGGGAAAATTGCTATTATTTTAGGCGTGGTCGGGCTTGCTGGGATTTTATACACATCATATAAAATTTCCAATTTAACAAGTTTATTCACTAATATAGCAACAACTCCGCCTATGCCACCTTCGCAAGCCGCCCCAGCGCCAGTCAAGCCAGAAGTCCGGACTCCAAGCCAAAATATCCAAAATAAAGATATAAAACAGTGGACTCCTCCACCAGCTAAACCAAAACCGGAACCAAAACAAGAACCAAAACAAGAACATATTCTTTATAAACTCGGGGATACTGTATCCATTGGATATACTTCTTATACAGTATTGAAGAGCGATTGGCACGATTCCCTATCCAACAATAAATATTTAGATGCAAAACCTGATGCTGATTTTCTGTTTATTGAAATAGTTATCAGCAATGATGATAAAAAACCGAGAAGCATCCCGCCACTTAAACTTATAGATCAAAACGGATCAGAATATGAGATCAGCAGTAAATCATGGCTTGCGAAAGACAGTATCGGCATATTAACATCTTTAAACCCAGGAGTTTCAAAGCGCGGAATAATCGTTTTTGATATACCCAGTGACAATGGATACAATTTGAAAGTATCAGGTGGTTATTGGTCAAACGAAACAGCTCTGATTGAGGTAGTCACGCGTTAGTTTTTAGAAAGCTCCGTCTTGCGCCCCCTGGCTTCGCCTTATCTCAACTTGGTGTATGTCATCCCAGAAATAACTCGGCCTTGATGCTTTGAAACATTGAGGTTCGGGCTATGGTAAGCGATCAGTGGCATATCTTTTCTGTTTGAAGGTTTATTGTTGACTTCATGCCTTTAAATTTTTATGACGGTAATATCAATTAATGTATCGTTCCACGGAGAAACCATGAATCACAACGGAAACAACATCGAATCCCGCCTTTGGGCTGCGGCGGATGAACTGAGGGCTAATTCCAAACTGAAATCCTCGGAATATTCTGTCCCTGTACTGGGGCTGGTGTTCCTGCGTTATGCCGATCATAAATTCCAGGCGGCGGTAAAGGAGCTGACCGGACAACGTGGTGGACGGAGGAAAATCGGCCCAGCGGACTACCAGGCCAGGGGCGTTCTCTATCTGCCAGAGATCGCACGTTTTTCGGCCCTGATCCAATTACCTGAAGGCTCCAACATCGGCTCAGCCATCAACGATGCCATGCGCGCCATCGAGACGGAGAACCCCGACCTTAAGGATGTACTGCCCAAGACCTACAACCGCTTTGAGAACTCGCTGCTCAAGGAACTGCTCAAAACCATGAACGCGGTTCCCATGGATATTGAGGGGGATGCCTTCGGCAAAATATACGAATACTTCCTTGGCCACTTTGCCATGAGTGAAGGTCAGAAGGGCGGCGAGTTCTTCACTCCCACGGCCATCGTCCAGCTTATCGTCGGAATCATTGAGCCGTTCCACGGCCGCATTTTCGACCCCGCCTGCGGTTCCGGCGGTATGTTCGTTCAAAGTGCCAGTTTTGTGACTGAACATCAGAAGAACCCAGGAGCTGAGCTGAGTGTCTATGGTCAGGAGAAGGTGGCCGAGACCGTCCGGCTGGGCAAGATGAATCTGGCTGTCCACGGTCTGGCCGGTGATATCCGCCAAGGCAACGCTTACTACGAAGACCTGCACCGCTCAACCGGAAAGTTCGATTTTGTCATGGCCAATCCTCCCTTCAATGTAGATAGAGTGGACAAGGACAGGCTCAAGGACGATACCCGATTTCCCTTCGGCCTTCCTCGCACAGACAACGCAAACTATCTTTGGATTCAGCTTTTCTTCAGCGCCCTTTCTGATACTGGCAGGGCAGGGTTCGTCATGGCCAATTCCGCATCCGATGCCAGGGGGTCGGAGCTGGATATCCGCAAACAGATCATCGAAACCAGGGCCGTGGATGTAATGGTGTCCGTCGGGTCCAACTTTTTTTATACCGTAACCCTACCATGTACTCTTTGGTTCTTGGATAAGGGCAAGTCCGGGAGC
>CAIMCT010000032.1 GCA_903839535.1 uncultured Desulfobacteraceae bacterium | reverse complement strand
GTGCCAATTCGGAGAATATACTGCGAACCGGCATAATTTTACGTTTTTGATCCCCCACCCCAACCCTCCCCCGCTGGGAGAGGGAGTTTATGAAAAGCGCATATTATGCCAGTTCGCAGTATACTTCCCTTTTTCCCATTTCAGTAAGTTCATCTGCATAAGTGTTTTTAAATCTCTACGGATAGCAATATCTGTCTTTCCAGCGTACATTTCGGCAATCCTGGGGCTGATGTGACGGATTTCTTTAAACGCAATGGCCTGCTCTGGGTTGTGTGAGATATCCAGAATCAGCTTTCTTTTTCGTTCACTGACAACACCTGCCTTATCCTTGAAGTGATCATAGATAAAATTTCTCCATGTGATTCGAATCTGTTCTCCCTGGATGACTGCGACTTGTTCTTTCAGTCCATCCACCAGACCGTCCACCGCATACCTGATAAAAGGAACAACATCCCCCCCGGACTTACTGGCATAATCCAGTTGCCGGTAATATTCAGACCGCGTCTTATTGTAATGGTTGCTTAATAAATGGGCGGTTGATGACGGCAGCCCGTGTACCAACATGATATTGAACTCCACAAGTCGCGCCGTTCGCCCGTTTCCGTCTGCAAAGGGATGCACCCATGCAATATAGATGTGCGCCAGTACAGCTCTTATCAGTCCGAAAACAATTAGCTGCTTTTGCGATAAAAACGCATCACGGTTAAGCCATTCGCACATTTCCCGAAGCAGGTACTCACAGTCCTCCGGCGGAGCGCCTAAGTACCGCCCAACCCCCACGGAATGTTTTCTGATTTCTCCTGGGCTTCCATCTTCCATTGGCAAATTTGTTAAAACAATCCGGTTGTATTGTAAAATTTCATCGAATGACAACCGCCATGTTTCCCCATTTACTACCGCCTGTTTGATTTTATTGCATCCCAGGAGAACGTTATCGACTTCTATGCCCAGATACTCTTGAGAGGCAGGCAGCTTCAACTTGCCGTTGATTCTATCCTGTACCTGGGCCTCAGAGAGCGTGTTTCCTTCGATGGCGGTTGTGGCGTGAACCCCTTTAGCTAAATATACGCTATGAAGATGAGCCTGGACATCCGGATGAAGCGGTATGCCTGAAACATATTCACAGATCGCCCGTACCTGCCCCGTCTTTATCCATATCTCATAGTCCAGACGATCCAGATTGATGTTGAAAGTTATCCATGGATGAGTTTTTTGAAATGTCGCCATTATTGATACCTATAGAGTTATACTGCGAACGGGTAATCGTTCAGACCCCTCCCACCAGCGGGGGGAGGATGGGAGGGGGGAAAAACTGTCATGCCAACCACTTGCCCTCCCCCCGGCCCCCTCCCGCTGGGAGGGGGAGTGAACGGCTACCTTCTGGTGCAAAGAGAAACCTTCAGGCAGGTGCAAGCCAAAAGATATATTGGCTTGCGCCTGCCCCATGCCCAAATTATGTAGGGGCGAATCTTGTATTCGCCCTTTCGTGTATTCGTCATATCTGGTATTCGCCTGTCTTGTATTTGC
>CAIMCT010000031.1 GCA_903839535.1 uncultured Desulfobacteraceae bacterium | reverse complement strand
GCATCTTGCCGGCTACAGCAGCCGGCAAGATGCCGGCTCTACCTGCGCTTTCCTCCCCCGATAGGGGAGGAGTTTATTGAAAGTTCAAATTATGTCCGTTCGCAGTATATTGTTTTAACTGGATAAACTCGGCCGCATGAGTGGCGGCCCGCGCGCCGTCCGCACATGAAGTGACAATCTGTTTCAAGTCCGAATCCCGGACATCACCTGCTGCAAAAAGTCCGGCACAGGAAGTCATCAGTTTGGCATCGGTTTTCAGAAAACCTTCCGGAGTCGCAGCAACCGGAAAGCGCATCATCGATACATTGGGTGCCCAACCGATGGACATAAACAGCGCATCTGCGGACAATTCTTTTCTCTGACCATCAGGGGAAGACACCAGTACGCCTTTCAATTCATTTTCGCCGATAAAAGCCTGAACTTCGGTATTCAGCAGAACTTCCACATTTTCCGCCATTGCCACGGCCTTTTGCTGAGCAGCGCTCATTTTCAGGCTTGAGCCTTTATCTATAAGAATCACCTGCCTGGCGATTTTGGACAGGAAAACGCACAGGTGACCACCGCGATCTCCGCCGCCCACAACGATGATGACGGCATTCTTGCCACGGTACAGCGGGCCGTCGCATAAGGCGCAATAGTGGATGCCATCCAAGGCCGCATTCTGCACATTCAGCCGTTTTGGGGTGGACCCCGCTGCAATTATCGCCAAGGGTGCCGAGTAAATGTTTCCTGATGTGTCTTTGGCGACAAAACGTTCCCCGCTTTTTTCGAGGCTGCCCACATTGGTCATGGTGAAATTGGCCCCCTCTGACTGAGCCTGCGAATACATGAAGATGCCAAGCTGCATCCCTGGTACGCCTTCGTGAAAACCGGGATAGTTTTTCACCGATTCAATCATATACAGGTTACCGCCCGGCGTGTCTCCAAAGACAGTGGCGGACAGGCCCTGGCGCTGACTGTAAATGGCGGCGGAGAGACCGGCAGGGCCGGTGCCAATGATGATCAGATCACATAGTTTTTCTTGCATCGGAGTCCTCATGACGAACCGGATAATGATAGCGGCTATTTAGCGCCAGAAAATGGCTGAAAGACACCTCTGCTGATCCAATTACCCGTTTTCAGCACTTGCTCAATTCCTGGCATCACATCCGGCGGCCCAATAAAAACGAGCGTGTTTTTATTTTTGATCCGGTGTTCCAGAACATGAGTTTTATCAATGCTCCAGGTTCCCATGACGTAGGAAAAAAGGTGCCATATCCCGTTCTCGGCAACAAACCCTTTGCTTCGAATCACATTCGGGGGAAGGTCATGGGCCATTTTGCGGATTTCGTCCAGATCAGTTCCATTCCATGTGAAGGCAGTCGACACCAACAGATCCGGCGGAGTGATTTCCAGCTCCGGGTCGTTCAAAAGTTCTTCAACATAGATATCCAGTTCAGCATCTGTCAGAACTTTTAAATCGCCATTCACAGCAGGACTTACATCGGCGACAACTGAGATCATGTCCGGAAAATACTTTTCAAACGGAATGTTTGAATATGTGGTTTCATAAAAAACAGGAGCTGGGTGGCTCTCGCATATCACCTTCTTGATTTCCGCAATTTCTCCTGCCTTAGCCAAATCTGTTTTATTGATAATAAAGACGCTGGAGGATGCAATCTGTTTTTCCAAAGATGTATATGTCTGATAGGCATCCAGAAAATGACCAACATCAATGGTGCAGAACTGCTCCTGAAAATGAAACCGTTTTCCGAAAATGGGAAGTTGAAGATCACGCTTGAGATCGGATGGATTGGCAACACCGGTCGATTCGATGATCAGAACATCCGGTTTTATCTTCGTGACAAGCTCATACAGGCCCTTGATAAAATCCGTTTTGACGCAAACGCAGAAAATCGATCCCCGACTGATTTCCATCATGTCGATGTCATCGCCTTCCACAAGCGTACCGTCGATACCAATTTCGCCAAATTCGTTCATCAGAATCGTCAATTTTCGGTTTTTGGGGAAGCGTTCGATAATCCGGTTCAGGAAAGTGGTTTTGCCGGATCCAAGAAAACCCGTAATCAGATAAACGCGTGTGCCAAAAGATATCTCGGACGACATGGCTTATAACCTCTCCTTGATTTTCACCTTGATCTGCTCTGCGCTCATCGCCTTACCGGAAGAAATCACCGTTCCATCAATGACAAGACCAGGAGTCATGAACACTCCCATTTTTGCAAAATACATGATGTCCGCCACCTTTTCCACCACGATCTGTTTTTCAGGCCCAACTTCGGCAACAGCTTCCATTACAGCCTGGTAAAGATTTTCACAACTTTTACAGCCTGTGCCAAGAACCTCAATCTTCATCCTCATATCTCCTATTGAGAGGGGTTAAGGCTTTTTTATGCCAAAATATCTCTGGGTACTGCAATTCCTATAGTTTTCAGAAAAAATGTGGAGGGGGCTTCCAGCCACCTTTTCCAAACGGTGGCAGGAAGCCCCAGTCCACATTTTCAAGCATGTAACACGCCCTGCCCTATCACAATCTTGGCACTGTATTATGAATCTACGCGGGTATGCATGCCAGATCCGGCCTTGGCAAGATTTTCCTGAATCTTGTCAAACTGAAATCCGACTTCTCTCAGAGACATAATCCGTTTACCTATAGCCTCGCTGGGAGCGCGTTTGGCCATTTCATCGATAAGCTCTTCGTATTGGGGAATGATGCTTTCAAAAACCAGGTCCCTTTCGATGCAGATGGTGGGAAGCACTTTGCCTTTAAGCTCCATGAATTTGCCCACTCCGTCCTTGTTTTTGACTGACCATTCCTTGTAAACGATCATTTCCTGGACATCTTTGGGCAGGGCTGCGATGGATTCCATCATATATCCGCAGGCCGCACATTGAACACTGTCCAGAGTCAAGACATCAATTGTGATCATTTCCGCCATAATTCAAACCCTCCTTTAAAGAGTCTTTTGAGTGGGTTTGTTGTTAGAGATCTGCCGGATATTTGGCATAGTACTGATTGTACCAATCTCTTGCTTCCAACGCTTGGTCCATATGTTCCAACGGAACATCGTAAGGCATGTCTCAGCCAGGTGCGAAGGTGTATCCGTGCTGACCTCCTGCAGCCAGACTGACGATAGCGTCCTCGCGCGGAGACAGCAGGCCAAGGCTCAGAGCAAGGGTCAGCTTCAGGTTGCCGCCGAAGCCCACGCCGTATTTGCGGGCCAGGTCGCGGATAAAGTTCATGTTCATCTGCTCATCAATGGCGAATCCATGGGTGCCGATCTGGCAAACTTCATCCATGACCTTGGTGGCGTCGCCGCAGATAAAGAAGGATGAGGTAATACCGGCATCATGAATGATCTTGATTGCAGCTTGGCTGTTGGGAGTAACGTATTCGCGGAAGGTTGCAGGCCTGATCTGAGAGGCGACCGGGTCTATGCTTGCAATGATATCGCATCCCATTTCCGCATAAAATTCCGCGGCTCTGGCACCAATTTCCCCTGCAAACTTACAGACTTCTGCTGCGAATTCCTTGTGCTTGTAAACATCGGTAAAAAGGCGCACGCCAGCCAGGTGGGCGCCCAGTGTCAAGGGGCCGCAGAAACCCCCTATCATCGCGCAGTCCAAGTCTTCCAACTGCGGTTTGACAATTTTGGCTGCCTTGAAAAGAACCGGCCATCGACCGGAATCTTTGGTCGGAAGTTTAAGGCCAGCTTCTTTTGGTGTTTTATTGGAGCATGGATGGGTCGTTACGGAAGGCACATTATCGGGCCACCATTTCAGATCGCATCCCACGGAATTAGCCTCTACCGACAGATCAAACAGCAACGGAATACCGTCTGCCTTATAACGCTTGGCAGTAGCCACGATGCCTTTGGCCATGATCTCCGGATCCTGAAGAAATTTATCCGCCGGTTCGTTGATTATATGGGCGCAATGCACTCCTGCATAAGGCACCCATGGCGCATATTCGGTCCTTTTCCCCCGATATGCGTCCAACAACATCTGTTTTGCCATAAATTTAATCCTTTCTTGTGTGTTATGCTCTATTTAAAAACATTTGAACATTTCGTGAAAAAACCTTGCAGCACCTCCTTTCCCGATCATTCATACTTAAATTGTATGACGACATCGCGCTTCAAAGCCAATCCTAACGCCACTTCCGCAGCTTTGATGACAGCAGTGGGAATGACACATGACGGATGGCATCCGGCCTTTTCAGCACTGACAAAGACCGGATTTCGGGTTAATGGGACAAAAATATCCCTAAGTCCAATTTGGGAAATCAGCTCTGAAAGCCTTTGAATCTGTTTACACTCGGAGCCTTCAATGTCGATTTTTACCATTCGGGCTTCTATTTTTCGGGCGCAAACGGTACATGCAAATCCGCAAATCCCTGGATCCACTCGTAAGCATGTCCCATCACCCATATATGTTATTTCTGTATTCACCAATGCTTCCTACTTGATGCCTTTCATTCCCTGATGAAGAATCTCTGGCAGAACCACTCCTTCCAGATGCGGAAAGGCATCCGTCATGTGCGGCAACTGCATGGCTTCCATGAAATCCTTCTCAAAGGTCGGTTCCACTGTCAATTCAATGTATTCAACGTTTCGAGAACACCAATTGGCTTCACTTCGTTTCTTCACGTTTAAAAGCGCTGCACGGCAGCCATCACCGGCCGCATTACCCACGCCCTCAATCTTTTCGATTTCGCAATCCGGGAAAAGACCCATGACGAGCGCTTTGGTCCGATCCACATGGGTGCCGAAAGCACCTGCAATCTTGACCCGGTCAACCTTTTCAACCCCCATCCGTTTAACCATAAGCTTACAGCCCGCATAAAGCGCACCCTTAGCTAATTGAATCTGACGGATATCTTTCTGGGTGATAACGATGTCTTTATCAATGGAAGACTCCTCTTTAAACGCCAGAATAAATTCAGGTTGACCAGTATCCGCATTCTTTCGGAAGCGGGGATGGTCCTTGAGAAGCTTCTTGTTGAAAACACCAGTTTTCGTGATGACGCCGGACGAATACAGCTCTGCCAGAACGTCCAGAATACCCGATCCGCAAATTCCCTTTGCCTTCATTTCATGGGGTTCAGAGAATTTTCGCCAGGCATCACGACCGATAACTTTGTAGTTGACTTCAAGGGTTCCAGGCTCGATATCAATGCGCTCGATGGCCCCGGGTGCGGCTCGCATGCCGAAAGAAAGCTGTGCGCCCTCCAAAGCTGGACCAGTGGCGCAGGAAGAGGAAATCAGCTTGTGGCGGTTGCCAAGCACAAGCTCGCCGTTGGTGCCAATGTCAATGATGAGCTGAATGTCATCACTCTTATACGGCTCTTCACATATCAGTACACCCACATTATCCGCTCCCACAAAGCCGGCTTCATTGGGAAGTACGAACATATATGCGGACGGGTTGACCTTGATTCCAAGATCACGCGCACGAATGTCCATGCTGTGATGAATTACGGGCGGAAAAGGCGCCATGCCGACAAACTGGGGATCCAGGCCCAGGAAGATATGGTGCATGGCGGTATTGAATCCTATGGTGATATCTTCAACATCTTCCGTCTTGATCCTCAGATAGGTTTTGCCCTCTTCCGGCGCTTCGACAAATTCATCGGGTCCTTCTTCCCCTTTTTTCTTCTTGACTTTTTTCAGGGGAGGATGGGTTTCGGCAACAGCCTTGGCTATCAATTCGTTCACGCCTTCAACGATGTCATCACTCATGCGCTGGAGACCGTCGGGAGTGGTCATGTGAAAGGTAATCCTGGCCATGACATCTTCACCGTATTTACACTGGGGGTTCATCATCGAAGCCGTGGTGATAACCTCTTTGTTGGTAAGATCACAAAGATATCCGGCCACCGTGGTGGTACCCACATCAATCGCAATACCATAAGCATGTTCTACCCTTCCAGGTTGTACGCGAATGACCTCCTTGTCGTTCCAGACGCTGACCGTAACGCAGTAGTTACCGTCTCTCAATGCAACGGGAAGTTTTCGCAGGGTCTGGATATCCACTTCCAAGGTTTCCGGCAGACCGTATTCCCTGGACAAAGCCTTGCAAATTCTCTCAAAATCCCCCAGACAATCTTCAAAAGTCGGTTTGATCACTTGCACATAATAGAGTCTCACCGCTGGATCCCAGTCGATCTTGATGTCGCGGGCCGCCTTGGAAACCACCTGCTTTCCTGCACGGGATTCTTCGGGTACGAATACGAGCAGATCGCCCTCAACTTTGGCAACGCAGCCAAGACGAAAGCCTTTGGCCTGATTTTCGGCATTGATGAATTTGGACTCGACTTCCGGCTGCCACGCGCTCGTATTCATCATTCCTGAGACAACGCCGTATTTCTCGAAATTTCCTTCTTCAATTCGAATGATACATTTACCACATACTTTTTTTTCGCCGCAGAGGGCTTCAATATCTACACCCAAAAGCCGGGAGGCCTCAATCAAGTTAATCCCCTTGGGGACTTCACCCCGACGGCCGGAAGGCTGGAAAATTACAATAGCCTTGTTTTCATCCATTCACATATCTCCTCTAAAATTACGAATTACGAATGAAAAAGGGGAAAAGGGCGATAATAATTCGTCAGCCGACACAAGAGCGTTCGTAATTACTTTACTGACCCATGGCCCCAACAGGAAAGGGCGAATACAAGATTCGCCCCTACGTTTTTTATTTTTTGCTGGCCTGAAACTCGCGCAAACGCCCGATCATCTTGATGCCTTCAGAAACTGCATTCCCTGCGGAATCGGCGTAGCCATCAGCACCGAACAGATTCGCAACATCCTTGGTAACCGGAGCGCCGCCCAGCATGATGAGACATTCAGGGTTTTTCTCTTTGATCATCGCAATAACCTTCTTCATGCCCAGCATGGTGGTGGTCATCATGGCGGACATGGCTACAACTTCGGAGTTGGTGTCGAGCTGTTTTTCGACAAACTGTTCCAGCGGCACATCCCGGCCAAGATCATGCACTCCCCACCCAGCGACATCGAACATCATCTTCACAAGGTTTTTCCCGATGTCGTGAACGTCCCCCTGAATGGAACCAATGACCACCTGAGCATTAACCCCGGCTTCAGCTTTGGGAATATGGGGCCGTAAAATGCCAAGGCCCGCATAAAGCGCATCTGCACACATCAGAACCTCAGGAACAAAATACTCATGGGTATCATAGAGACGGCCGACTTCTTCCATACCGGCGGCAAGTCCGTTCATAACCGCTTCCATCGGCGTGAGGGTGTTCGGATTGTCCAGTACTTCCTGGGAGAGTTCTTTGCAGGCATCTTCATCGTACTCTACAACAGCTTCCGCAAGCGCTTTCAACAATTCTTCTTTTGACTTTGACATGTTAATTTCCTTTCCAGTCCATAAATAGAAAGTTAGGAAATTGGGAAGAGCAGAAATTGAGAAGCATTGGCTCTTCGGCTTTTCCTAACTTCTTCGAGGGCGAATACAAGATTCGCCCCTACGTTTCTTTTCCTATTATTCATATCCGTCCGATCACCGGCGAACGCTTCTTTCCGTATTCTTTGGAGGTCTTGACCCAGGCTTTGATGTTATCCAGTTTCACGTCCGGCCACAGGTCACAGCCTGGCCATACAGCATCCACACCATCATCGATGCATTTCTTTACAACCGTTTCCACATCCGCCGGATTTTCCATCTGAACCATTGTGCCGTAGGGATCAAAATTACCCAGAACGATCACGTCGTTTCCGACTACTTCACGGGTTTTGGCAAGCGTGTTTTTCTGGTCAAAGGAAAGCGCATCCGCGCCGCACTGGTTCATCAGCGGAACGATCATATCCGTTCCCCCACAGATATGCAGGACCGCAGGTGTCTTCAGAGCGCTGAATATCCGCGTCAGGTGTGGCTGAATCAGCGAGTTCCACATTTTCGGGGAAAGAAGATCAGTCCCTGATCCCATTTCACGGATATTCAGAAAATCCACCCCAAGGCTTTCATAATGTTTGATACTTTCAATCACAATATCGGTCATTTTCGTCAAAAAGGCTTCGACGGCTTCCTTGTTTTTCTTTGCTCCCTTTAACAGCAGACCAAGTTCGATGATCTGACCGGCCAGCGTAAAGGGTCCCAACTGCCACGCGCCCACTGCAAACCGTCCGTCTTTTATGAGAATGTTGAATGCTTCATCCACGATGGGCATTCTGGCTCTCTTCATAAAATCGGCTGGGATGTCAACTGCTTCGAGGGTTTCCCATTTATTGGGAACCGTGGGATAAAGAATGTCTGCGGAGTTTTCATACAGCGTCAACCCGCACCCCACGGCTTGTGCGACTGTTGCCATGTCGTAGGGGACAACCACAGCGTCCAATCCGCACATCTCACTTGACTTCAGAGCGGAGCCAGCCAGCAGTTCGGCAGTTGTGTGTACCTGTGCGAATTTGACACCCATCTCATTTACGGCTTGAATCACAACGGTGCCCATACCGGAAAATACGGGCATGGTATCAATGGGTTCTTTCTTGAAAAATTTTATAACTCTTTCTTTGGACGTAAGTTCTGCCATGATAATTCCTTTCAGATTCTGTTGTATCGTTCAATTGTCACACAAATACCCTACAGAGACTTGAGTTGTTCCACAAATTCGGGGAAGAGTTTGAACAGCGGATGGTTGGGATCAGCAGGAAGCCGCTTGGTTTCAGCATAGACGGCCGTGGCCAAAAATGCATCGGCCATGGCGACCGCCGGAACGATCCGATCGGCACCTGCCATGGGACCCGAGAAAATCATGTCATGGTACATAAATGCGGAAAGGGCTTCCAGTGCGGCATCTGCTGCGGCCCATCCTTTGAATCCCCACATTTCCCGTGCTTTTTTCCACATATAGGAACCGTTGGAGGGAGCGGAGGCGGTGGGAAATCCCCATTTTTCCTTGATCAGCTTGTTGGAAAGGCCGCAAAGCGCGGTGGCGGGACCGTTCATTACGGATGTGTCAACAAAAATGCTCTCAAATTTGGCGCCGACTTTTTCAATAACATCCAGAATCTTCTGTGTTCCGGTGATGCGTCCGGAAGGCATCTGGTCAGCCTGGTCAAAAGCGACCAGCAGAACGTGTTTGACACCGATCTTTGCAATCTCCCGGACCTCGGTTTCCAGATCCTGCTCCCACACCGTCAGACTGTTGTAAAACATCCGGTCAAGAAGGCCTTTTTCTGCGCAGTAGGCCGCGCCTTCCAGTTTGGGTTTCATCACCCAGGCATCGATACAAAAGGGCATTGACGTATTGGCGACTACAAAATCGATGAATCGCTTGAATTCTTCTCCGGTGTTGGCCACGATATCCGCCATGGCGGGAACACCGGTTTCCTTCCAGAGCCTTTCCTGCGTCTGTAACAATGTCGCCGCATATACTTCGTTGAATCCTTCCTTGCGTTTGCCTTCAAAAACTTTGTCACCCTTCTGAAAAATCGAAGAGCATACCACTGTAGGATATTCGCCCGGCTGTCCTCCAAATTTTACGCAACCAACCTCACACACATTCTGTTTTGTATCAAACTGAAACATAGATCGCCTCCTATGATTATTATTACCAAGCGGAGAACATCCCCGCATACGTCTTGTTGTCTTTTTGATGTTTTGAGGGCGAATACAAGATTCGCCCCTACGTTTCTTATAATTTTTGAATGCTTATACAGAATCTATTCTTAATTTAATATCATCCAAAAGATGATTTTTAATCATCGTCAGCAATAGATTGAAAAAATGAATGGGGTTTACTGAATCAGAATTCGATGCGCTATATCTGCGGGTCCACCAGACCCAGTTGAATGGCGATGTGGACGAGTTGCACAGGGGATTTTGCAACAAGTTTTTCCATGATTTTGGCGCGGTGGGTTTTTATGGTACTCAGACTGACACAGAGCATATCGGCAATGGTCCGGGTGGAGTGACCTTCAGCAATAAGCTGAAATACCTCCCTTTCCCGGTTGGAGAGCAGTTTGAAACGCTCTTCCCTGGATGTGTTTTTATGGGAGGAAAGAGAGATTTCCGCCACTCTTTGGGAAATGGCCGGGCTAAGAAATATTTTGTTCTTCATGGCATCATCAATGGCTTTGATAATGTCATGACCAGATGAATCTTTCAGCAGATATCCGGAAACCCCCACTTCCAGCAGTTCATGTACATAGTGTTCGTGGGAATACATGGAAAGGATCAGAATCTTGGTTCTGGGAAGCAGTTTTCGGATCTTTTTGGAGGCTTCGATTCCGTTCATCTTGGGCATGGCGATATCCATGATAATGATGTCCGGATTCAGCTTCTCGGCCATTTCCACAGCATCCCGTCCGTTCACGGCCTGGCCGACCACTTCCAGCCCAGGCTGGTCTGATAACAGGCGGGCCAGGCCCTGCCTGACGATCGTATGGTCCTCGGCTATCATGACTTTAATGGTTTTTATCATTTTGAACCACCTCTTCAAAAGGGATTTCAATCCGAATACGCACACCAATTCCAGGCCTGCCGAGCAGAGAGAACGTCCCGCCAAGTTGAACGGCTCGTTCGCGCATGCCAATCAGCCCCAGACTTCTTTTGTCATTTCCCCCGATCTGACCATCGAAACCCACACCATCATCCTCGACGTTGAAAATGATCTTGGGGTAGCTTTTAATGATGGAAAGTCTGAATGTCTCGGCACCAGAATGCTTTAACGTGTTGGTGAGCGCCTCTTGACTGAACCGGTATAAAACGGTTTCAATGTCCGGATTCAGCCGTTTATCAAATCCCACCATGCGAAAATCAATATCAAGATTGGAACGGGCAGCCATTTCCTTGAAATAAAGATTCAGCGCCGGCTCCAATCCAAGGTCAACCAACAGGGTGGGATGAAGCCTGTATGAAAGCCCCCTGATTTCCGAAGAAGTCCGTAGTACGAGTTTTCTGATCTGCGCTATTTCCGCAAGCAATTGTTCAGGGCTTCCGGCAACATGCCGCTCCAACTGGTCCAGACTGAGCGATACAGCGGTCAATGCCTGACCCGCCTCATCATGAAGTTCACGCGCGATTCGGCGCCGCTCTTCCTCCTGGCTAAAGTAGAGCATCTGGGTCAGACGGCTTAATTCCTGCTGATGAAGGCTAATGGCTTTCATGAACTGCGAGTTGGCGATCGCACCACCCAGAAAATTTCCCAATGAACCGAGATGGTGATATTCATGATCGCTCAAAATGCGGTTGAAATGGATGTCCAGGCCAAAAAAACCGATGCTCTTACCTTTGAAAGTAATCAGAATACAGGACAGCCAAGGGACCTTTCGTCCATCCAATGTCTTGTATCTTGCCTTGAAAATGGGAAATATGGGTTCAGGGGTTAGCAGCCCGCCGGGGTTCAGGAGGTGTTTTCGCAGCTCTGTGTCCTTGAACATCACGCCTTCACTGGCATTCGTATCCTGAGCGGGCAATCCCAGGCTGGCTTCAAGCCTTGCGGTACGCGCATTTTGGTCGATCAAAAAAAACCCGCCGCGTTTTATTTTCAGGGAGCGGATCACGTTTTTTAACGTCACATCCAGAATGTGCGGAATATCCATCGTCAGATTGATGGCCACTGCCACGCTGTTTAATACAGACAGCTCAAGATTCCTCTGCCGGATCATTTGCTCAGCTTGTTTGCGTTTGGTGATCTCCTTGATGATTCCCTCGAACTCTGTTTCACCGGTTATCGGATTATCGTATTTCCGGCTTGAAATCAGTACACGAATAAGGGAGCCGTTCTTTTTGACAAAATCCACTTCATAATCTTTTACAGACCCTTCGGAGTCAACCCGCCGGATAAATCTGTCGCGGTCTTTGGGATTGCGATAGAGTTTTCGGGCATGATCAATACCCAGAACATCTTCTTTGTCTGTATATCCGAGCATTTCTATTCCAGCATGATTGATCTCCAGAATTTTTCCCTTGTTGTTCGTGGTGTAAATCATATCGTGACTACCTTCGAACACACGCCGGTACTTTCGCTCTCTTTTTACAATTTCTTCCTGCAGTCTGTGGATTTCAGTGATGTCCTTGAAAATCTCAAGCCCCCCAATGATCTTTCCGGAAGCGTCCCGAAAAGCCGTCGTGGAACACATAATGGGAATTTCCCGGCCCTCAATATCAGTAATCACATATTCCCGATTGTGGATATCACCGCCAATCTCGCAGGCTCTTTTTAAGGCGCAGTCTGTTTCACATATCTTATTTTTGAACACATCCTTGCAATACATTCCCACAGCATCGACGGCCGGAAAACCAGTGATTTTTTCCGCTGCAGGGTTGAAGTAGGTGATCCGCAATTCCTTGTCGGTCGTAAAAAGACCATCCGGAATGCGGTTCAATATTTCGACAAAGCTTTCCTCTTTCTGGTAAATCTTCTCCAGCGCTTTATAAATATAATTGTGGACCTGGTGAGCCAGAAAATCGTCCCATCCCCCGGTATGCTTTTTTCCTCTTTCTTGAAAATAGCTACAGGCAAGGCAATTAGAGATTTTTTGATAAAAATCCCCTTCGGTTTGCTCCGAACACAGCGTGTGTTGAATGTGCCAGCAATCCCCTTTGTCGCGGCCATGAGCCGGGCACAGCACTTTGGAACAGGAAAATAGCTCCCAGCAGGTTGATTGCTCGCAATTCTTTCCCGCTTTGCACAAGATTCTATGTTGATGATTTTTCAGCAATGAACTCACAGAATGCATCTCCTTTTGCACGACAAAAGGGTTCTGCAGCCGAAAAGGTAAAGCACCCGTCCGGATAGTCGTCCCCATAAAGTAAGTCCATGAAAGCCGCCGCTACGCCTCTTAGCATATAGCATTTTCCGGCTTCGGCAATTCCCCGCCGTTTCATATAACCGGCGGATTCATAAGATTCATGTACCCGAAAGTGGAGTCTGTCGCCCGGAATAAGATCAATCATTTCCATTTCTCCGCCCCATCCAAAGGCTGTGGCGACCGCGAGAAAGCCTTCGATCTGGTCATCGACCGTTTCAAGCATGGGCTGAACCAGTTCCTCCCATTCCCAGGATCGTCGAATGCCGTGAAATGTGGTGTAGCCACACTCCTGGGCCGCACCGATGAGCAGTTTTTCGGCTTCTTCCGCACGGCCTTTCCCCATTGCGGATAAAAAATCAAAGGATACGATATTATAGTAGGACGTAAAGTACAAAGACAGGTACACCCCGAACAAGGGGATGATCCCTTTTTCATCCCGGATTTTACTCCCTTCCATAATTGCGTGCGTGATTTTCAGGGTGTCAATCGCCATGTCGCTCCTTTTCTGAACGGACATCGAACTCACATAAGGGACTACGCATCATTTTACAGTTAATCTCCATCACCTCGAAATACCCGATGGGCAGATCGTAAATTGCTTCCAGAACTCCGGCAATCCATCCGCGTGTGAAATGACAGCCGGGTGTTTTTCGAAGGCCATGTTTGGCCAGCCATCCGGTCACATTATGACTGGAAGGGCTGTTGATTCTGCCGCCATTTGGCCCTACATCCTGAAAATTGATTACTCCCAGCCCGCAGTGCTGTAAACCGAGGCTGCAAATTCAAGCTTCGACTTGTCGCTTCTGATCCGTTGATATTCCTCCAGCATGATTTTGAACGCCGCGCGATTCGATTCTTCTGCTGCATTGTAAATCAGGCGAACCCCTTCCAGGCCAAGGATATCTTCGAGCATTTTATGCAGATTGATATTGTAGTGGTGGCAATGCATGGCAATGGGAATATCGAACAGCACCACCCGATTTCCGATTCGTTTCAGTTTGTCTTGCCAGTCGATGAACATGGTCCAACCTTTACCGTGAAAATACTTTTAAACCACGAAACACACGAAACACACGAAAAAAATGTTCTTTGCGTCTTTTCGCCTTCGGATGAGAAACGCTCTTGTAGCCGACGATCTTGCGTCGGCTACAAGAGCATCTGCTAATTTTCCTTCATGGGATCGGCATAGACCATGCAGTGAGCGTTTATAATCTTTTCAGAATCGTAATGCAAAAAATAAGTTGATATGGGTCAGACATGAGGTCATGCAGGTGGTGGTGGTCTAATAATTGAATGTGGTGGTGCTTGGAATTTTACAACAGCAAATGGAATTTCTGTAGCAGGTCAAATTGGATTTGATGCAACAACTGGAAGTGGAAACTCTCACAATGGTGGTGGTGGTGGAGGTG
>CAIMCT010000030.1 GCA_903839535.1 uncultured Desulfobacteraceae bacterium | reverse complement strand
GCCCCCCCCCCCCCCCCCCCCCTTAGTTACATCGCCGTGTACCCAGCCTTCTATTCCGCTTCCAGCGATTTCTGTATCCTGCCCACTGCTTTCCGATCCATCTTCCACTAAGGATACGCGGACTGACACCTCACCCGCATGGGTGAACTTGATGGCGTTGCCAGTTAGATTAGTGAGTATCTGGCGCAAACGCCCAGGATCGCCACTAAGCAGCGTCGGCACATTTAGATCGGCGGCGCACAGCAGCTCCAACCCCTTCTCGTGAGCACGCAATGCCAGCGTACCCGCGAAGTCGTCCAGCAAGCTCGACAGATCAAAATCCAACACATCCAGGTCAAGCTTCTTCGCCTCAATCTTGGAGAAGTCGAGTATGTCGTTGATCAGGAAAAGCAGCGAATTCCCGCTGGAGCACACTATCTCGGCGTAGCGCCGCTGTTCGTCGTCAAGTTCGGTATCCAGCAGCAGTCCGGTCATACCGATAACCCCGTTCATAGGAGTTCTGATCTCGTGACTCATGTTGGCAAGAAACTCGCTCTTGGCCGCGTTAGCCATATCGGCCAGCACAACGGCAGCTTCAAGTTGCAGGTTGGTCTCATGGAGTTCCACTTCCATCAGCTTGCGTTTGGTAATGTCTTCCATGGCCAGGAGAATAATGTGTGAGCCTATATCTTTCCGGAAAATTTGCCGTGCGTTGAGCAGAATAATCTTGCGGCCGATATCGGGAAAATCATGCTCGACTTCATAGTTATTGAATACGGTTTCATGTGGGAGGAGTTCTTCCAGAAGAGTTCGTAGTTCGGGAATATCCCATTGCCGATTGCCAAGGGCGAAGATGAAATTTCCGATTGTTGCCTCGGGCGTTACTTTGAATGTATCGTAGAAACTGTGGTTAGCTGTGAGAATCTTCAGGGCTGCACTAAGCACCAAAAGTGGTTCGCGCACGGTTTCTACTATGTTTTCTGAATATTCCAGGGCAGCCTGAATTTCCATCTCAACCTGCTTGCGCTTGCTGATGTCCTGTATAATTGAGTGCAGAACGGTGCGCCCGCCAAACTTTATCCTGCTTGACGATACTTCCACCTGTCGCTGTGAACCATCTGATAGACGGTGTTGGAACTCGAACCGTTTGCCATCTTTTGGCAAGATTGAGTCCATGGCCTGCCCGACTTCGGAAGCGGGCATGGTGTTGATGTCGGTAATACGCATGGCCAGCAACTGCTCCCGCGTATAGCCGTAGAAACTCAGGGCGGCATTATTGACATCAATGATCACTCCATCTGCAGGATCAATCAGCAGCATCACCGCTGAATTTCTGGAGAACTGATTACGGTATGACTGCTCGCTTTCCCTGATATCCACGGTCAACTGCTCCGCCAACTGCTGCGCCCTGAATCGTGTGTTCAAAAGGGAAATAATCAGCCCAAACAACAGAAGGCTGATGATAGCGCCACCAGAAAGAACGCTATATGCACGGCCGTAACTCAATTGCCCGTCTGTCTGGGTAAATCTCATGTACCAGATATTGTCATTGAAGGCAGTAAAAATATTCTTGGTCAATCGTGATTCGCTTACAGTTTCCATCTCCCCTTCCGACTTACTGTCGTAAAGCAATGAATCGGCAGACGTTTGCACGTTATCGAAAATCTGCAAGCGAATCCGCTTTCCTACTTCCGAATCCCATCCTTTCAAAACACCTTGCATGAGATCTTTCATACGATAGGGACTGTAAGCCCAACCATAAATTGCGGCACGGCGATCTGCAATGGTATCGGTTGACATCCCCTTGCGGTAAACCGGGACATACATCAAAGTGCCTGCCTGAATGTTCTGATCTGTCTCCTGTACCAGAACCACCTTTCCGGAGAGAACAGGCGCACCAAAATCCCTTGCCCGTTCCATCGCCAACCGGCGAACAGGTTCGGAGAACATATCGTAGCCGAAAGCCCGGAGGTTGCGTCCTGAAAATGGTTCGAGATAGATAATGGAGGTGTAGCTATCCCGATCGCCTTCAGGCCTCAAATTGTAATCAGGAAAGCCCTGGCTGCGAATTTCCTGTTTGTGCTGTGTAAGATGCTCGCGGGGAATAATCAGCGAGAAACCAATGCCCTGTATGCCGGGAAGATGTTGTTCGACCTTTTGTTGCAAAACGAAGCTACGCCACTGCTCCCGCGTAACTTCATCCGAAGCACTAAAAAGTGCAGCAGCGCTCATCAATATCTGTTCATGAGCATCCATTCGCGCATCTATCCTTAGCTCGATTTGACTACATGCAAATTCAAAGTCCTTTTTTGCTTCGGCATCAATGTTTATTACCACATTAGCAGAGGCATAGATTGTGACAATCAACCCGGCAGATAGCAGAACCCAAGCCACCCAAATACTTTTGCGAACTGAGTTTCGATCCGACACCATTTTTTCGGTCCTCTAACTGTTTCTTTGAAGCAACCATTGGTTCCATATATTAATCAGCAGCCAGACCGGGACGGTCTGGTCCCGCTCCATGCCAAACAACCAGACCCAGACCAACCAGACCGGGACGGTCTGGCTACAACCCTCAATTTCGGGGTATTCTTTGTTGGAAATCACCTTAATGGACTGCCTCAGATTTATGAAAAACGATATTCTTCTGTAAATACAATATGTTATATCGGGGGGGGGGGGGGGGGGGGGGG
>CAIMCT010000029.1 GCA_903839535.1 uncultured Desulfobacteraceae bacterium | reverse complement strand
TCTTCAGGTGTTGTTTGTTTGCAAAAGCTAATAACACTGAAAGAGGAGAGAGATGTGAGCATCTGATTCCGTTGCAGTTTAAGATTGTCCAGATATTTCTCATCTTTTATAAGGACTTTTTGAGATGTTACAGGCAAGTGAATTATTCGTTGTCATGGATCGCTTCAATCGGCTGGTTGTTAACCTAATGGTTTTTGAAATCAACCTGCCCTTTGCCTCTTGCCTTTATGAAGAAAACCCATTAAATTGCGGCGGTAAAACAGACTCATCTACTTTAATCCATAAACCGAGGAGAAATTCATGTCCATTACCAAAGCTGCACATCAGGAAGATATTTCACGGCCAGTGGCCGTGTTTGAAACCACGCTGGGAGATTTTGAAGCCGAACTCTATGCCAGTGAATGCCCGGAAACCGTCTGGAATTTTATCAATCTGGCTGAAGGCCGGCAGGAAACCGACCGGAAAGGCAATTTTTATGACGGACTGTCATTTCATCGCATTATCGAAGGATTCATGATTCAAGGCGGATGCCCACTGGGAACCGGAACTGGAGGCCCTGGCTACCGGTTTAAGGATGAATTTCATCCGACCCTGATTCACAATGGCGAAGGCATTCTTTCAATGGCCAATTCCGGCCCTGGCTCCAATGGCAGCCAGTTTTTCATCACCCTTGCCCCCACCCCTCACCTGAACAACCGCCATTCGGTTTTTGGCAAAATCATCAGCGGCATGGATGTTGTGCGAAAAATCGGCTCGGTTAAAACCGGCCCCATGGATCGCCCGGTCACACCGGTTATCGTGAACAAGGTCACCATTCGCAGATAATCAGGCACGATTTGTAAAACTGCACAACAGTGCAAGCTGTGTAACCGTTCACTCCCTCTCCCATCGGGAGGGGGCTGGGGGGATGGCAAGTGGTTGGCATGACAGCATTTCCCCCCTCCCAACCTCCCCCCGCTGGTGGGAGGGGTCTGAACGCTTGCCAATCTACCGGAAGCTTTTAATACTTGAGGACGGCCAGAGTGCTGTGGCCGAGCCTGCTTACCAAGGAGTATCATGAAACTGCTAAATCCAAAATCAGAACGGTTTGAACATCTTGACGAACCTTCACGCCAAATCATGTTAAAAACCATCGCGTTTTTCGAGAATAAGGGAAAGGCCAGACTCAAACACGACGATCATGAGCGGGTGTGGTACAAGGATTTCCTGGATTTTTTAAAAGAAAACCAGATTTTTTCATCGCTGCTGACACCGACGGCTTACGGCGGAAAAGACTGCCGCTGGGATACTGCCCGAAACTGCTATTTCAGCGAAATACTGGGTTTTTACGGCCTGCCGTACTGGTACACCTGGCAGGTGACCATTCTGGGGCTTGGCCCGATATGGATGGGACAGAATGAAGCCATCAAGCAAAAAACCGCACAGCTCTTGAAAGATGGCGAAATCTTTGCCTTCGGACTATCTGAAAAAGAACACGGCGCAGACCTTTATGCCAGCGAAATGACCCTGACGGAAATCAAAGCTGGCGAATACCGCGCAGACGGCGGCAAGTATTATATCGGAAACGCCAATGAGGCGGCCCTGGTTTCGACGTTTGGGAAAATGGCGGACAGCGATGAATACGTGTTTTTTGCCGTCAACTCCAAACATCCCAATTACGAATGCGTTAAAAATGTGGTGAATTCCCAGAATTATGTAGCCCAGTATGCCCTTCACAGCTATCCCATCACTGATGGCGACATCCTCACCCGTGGTCAGCAGGCCTGGGATTCTTCCCTGAATACCATCAATGTGGGTAAATTCAATCTTGGCTGGGCCTCCATCGGTATATGCAGCCATGCCTTCTACGAAGCCATTCGCCATGCTGCAAACCGAAGACTTTTTAACCATTATGTAACGGATTTTCCGCATGTCAAACAGCTTTTTACAGATGCCTACATGCGCCTTCTGGCCATGAAACTTTTTGCATCAAGGGCTGCGGACTATATGAGAAGCGCATCCGCCACAGATCGACGGTATCTGCTCTACAACCCCATGGTCAAGATGAAGGTGACCACTCAAGGGGAAGAAGTGATCAATTTGCTCTGGGATGTGATTGCCGCAAAAGGCTTTGAAAAAGACATGTATTTTGAGATGGCGGCCAGAGATATTCGCGCCCTTCCCAAGCTGGAAGGCACTGTACATGTGAATATGGCGCTGATTATTAAATTCATGCCCAATTTCTTCTTTAACCCGGATGTTTTTCCCGAAATCCCGGAAATGACAGATCCGGTCAATGACGATTTTCTGTTTAATCAGGGCCCCACCAAGGGACTGGGGAAGATCAGGTTCCATGATTTTCAGACTGCCTACAGCCGCTTGAGCCTGCCCAATATTGAAATCTTCAAGGCCCAGATCGAAGTTCTTAAAACCTTTCTGGCAACCGCAACTCCCAGCACAGAACAGGCAAAGGACATTGATTTTCTTCTGATTGTAGGAGAGCTTTTCACCCTTGTGGTTTATGGTCAGCTCATTCTGGAGAACGCGGCCATCCAGGCTGTTGAAAACCCTATGGTCGATCAGATTTTTGATTTCATGGTCCGGGATTTTTCAAAATTTGCGCTTCAGCTCTATTCCAAGCCCAGCAGCACGCAAAAGCAGATGGATTTGTGTCTGAATATGATTCAAAAACCGGTGGTCAATTCGGATCGTTTTGAAAAAATATGGAAAGACGAAGTCTATGCACTGAAAGAAGCCTACGAAATGAATGAATGAAAGATCGAAAGTATTCCCCCCTTTGAAAAAGGGGGGCCAGGGGGGATTTAGGAGGCTATCCACCTGAAAAATCCCCCTCGATCCCCCTTTTCCAAAGGGGGAAGTATCATTTTCATATCTGGGGTGATCGAATTTAAGAAAGATACAAAAAAGTGTTCTTCGCGCCTTCGCGTGAGAAACGCTCTTGTAGCCGACACAAGAGCGTCGGCTAATTTTCATTCTCCGTACCAGTAATATAGACCATACCATGAGCGTTTATGCTCAGAGATATTTTAAGGAGATTATTATGACAGACGTTTATCAAAACCTTGCCCGGCATCTCGATAACCTTCCGGCCGGCTTTCCGGCGACAGAGACCGGGGTTGAAATACGAATTCTAAAACGGCTGTTTACACCCCGGGAAGCCGAAATTGCCGCAAGCCTTGTGATGATGCCGGAATTGGTTGCCGCCATTGCCGGACGGCTGAAAATGGACGAAGTAGAACTTGCGCCAATTCTGTACGATATGTCCCGAAAGGGATTGATTTACCGGTCTGGCAAACACGGCCAGACGTTTTACATGGCTGCGCAGTTTGTGGTGGGAATTTGGGAATATCATGTCAAAAGCTTGGACCTGGATTTGATCAAAGACTTTAACGAATATTCTTCTTCCTTTATGAACAAGGCCTGGACAGAAACCAAAACCAAACAACTGCGAGTCATTCCCATTTCCAAAAGCATTTCCGCAGAAATGCTCACCATGCCATACAACGAAGCCGAGCAGATTATCAAAAAACAGTCCAAAATCGTAGTCTGTCCCTGCATCTGCCGAGTCGAACACAAAATGACCGGCAAGGGCTGCGACCGACCGGTTGAAGTCTGTCTAACTTTTGGCAGCGGAGCATATTTTTATGAAGAAAACGGTCTGGGACGATCCATCAGCCAGTCCGAAGCCCTCGAAATTCTGGCAAAAGGTAGGGAGGCTGGCCTTGTGCTTCAACCTGGAAATTCCCAGAAACCCACCAATATTTGCCTGTGCTGTGGGTGCTGCTGTCAGATACTGAAAAACCTGAACAATCTGGACGAGCCGGCCAAAGCTGTTCACAGCAATTATTTCGCGGAAGTGTCAACCGATGATTGTACAGGATGCGGGATATGCCTGGAACGCTGTCAAATGAAGGCCATTGTGATCGAAGACGTTGCCATGGTAAAAAAAGAACGCTGCATCGGCTGCGGCCTTTGCGTTACGTCCTGCAATTTTGACGCCATGCGTCTGATTGAAAAAGCACCTGAAGATCGCTGGACACCTCCGGCCAATACGGTTGAAACCTATATTAATATGGCTAAAGAGCGGGGGAAAATCTGACCCGATTACTTCTTTTCAACGGATTTTTGACAGGGAGTCGCGCCAGAAGATATTCTGGCCCGCGACACCCTGACCCGCCTGTTGACTGGAGCGTGGATAAGGAGATTGCGAATGCTTCCATCAAGTTGTGCAAAACCCTTTTCTGATTCAGAGAGCAGTTTAACTTTCCAGGCCATGCCTTGTAAGCCCTTCCATCTTCAGCACATCATCCAGAGTACAGGAAATGGTGTCATGTTTCCGGCTATCAATCAGACCGGATAGGTACACATGTTCCAGAATATCTTTTGCCTGTTCAAGATTGTTACACAAGCCAATGGGTAAAATCGCAGATACGGACTTACCTGTATTATCAACTATGTATTGAATATTATCCATGAATTTTACTGTACCTTTTTCTGATTTCGCCCATGAAAGGACTGAACAACCACCTACTGAAAGTAGGTGAGTTCACGCGGGTCGCAGAGGGCTGACATTTCACCCACTGCGCTCCCCGCGCTGAAAACCCTGCTTTGCATACTTTGGCAGCACATCAAACATTGCTAAAAATAGCGTGGCTAAAGCTGACCGGCTGAAAGCCGGTGGTTTTAACCTTGTGATGGAAATAAAAGTTGGATCAATTTAAACCCAGTTTTTTGATCATTTTTCACCACCCCATACCACCGCCAAAAATCTGTTTTTTGAGTTCTTCCTGTTTTTTTAGTGTTTTATTAATGTGTTCGTTCGCTGATGACAAAATATTTAAAGGGTTTACTTTTTTCGATTCGAGAGAGACCGGCGTTTCACAGTATTCATGGAAACTTTGCAGTCCCATCATCGCTTTATACGTCGTATGTGCCATGATGAAGGTCCCGTAAATTGCAGCCACCTCGGGGCCAAAGGTGGTCAAAATAATACTCTTTATTCCATTTTTGATGGCAGCATCTCTCCCCATCTTAATGATATCCTCCAAATAATCAAGGCCGGACGGGTCGACAAAGTTGATAGGGTTATTCCCCACATACGCATAGAGGTTGGTTTGTCCTCCTGCAAACCCGATCAGGTCTTTCTGTAAGAATTTCCCAGTATTGGCATCATAATACCGGTTCTTCATGTAATAAATACCGTTGCCTTCATCCATGACCCCGAATGCCCCTACATAGGTAAAAGGATTCCTCACGGTACCCGTCTGGGTCATCACCTTCCCGAAGGGTTCATACATGTAAGCATTGGCGACATTTCCGGCCGCATCCGTCAGCGCAAGAGTGTTGCCAGTCTTGTCGAAATGGTAACAGTACACGGTGCCGTTCGAGGTCTGCATTGCCACAAGAACTGCGCCGGCATAGCAATATGACGCTATCACCTTGTTGCTTTGGTCTGTTTCAAAAAGAAGCCTGCCGAAATGGTCATAATGGTATTTCGTTGTGGCAGACCCCTGGCTTTTGCTCACCCGCGCACCCAATCCGTTATAAACATAGGTGGATGTAGTTCCCGCCAGGGCCAGAGACAAAAGTCTGGTTTCAGGATTATAAACAGCATTCATTTGCCGGGTTCCAGCAACAGTCGACAGATTGCCGTCCTTGTCGTAGGTATATGTATCAGAGCCCCATGTACTGATCTGGTTTGCATCGTTGAAAACGCCATTATTGTTCCCCGTTGCGAGTGTAGGGGTGGTTGCCGTACTGCTGTTTTCTTTAACGGTGTTTCCGACAGCATCCCTGACATATTGCATCTGGGCGAAGGATGTCGTTCCCTTTTTGTGGTTGACCCCGGTCAGCCTGTTTGCCAAGTCATAAGTGAATTCGCTTACAGCGCCGTTGGAGCCTGTCTCCTTAACGAGATTGCCCACAAGGTCATATTCAAAGGTGATCGTTGCACCGCCCCAGGTGACCTTCTGTACCCGATTTCTCGAATCATAGGTGTAGATTGCCGAAAGTCCTCCAGGATACTGGATGCCACCAATATTTCCCGCTTTATCATAAGTGAACGTGGCAACCACTCCGTCTTGCCAAGTGATGCCCGTCAATTCGTTTCTTAAGCTGTATGTAAAAGCCGAGGTACCGGCAGGATCAACCACCGAAATTATGTTGCCGTTACTGTCGTATTTGAAGGTTGCAACATTGTTGGCGCCGAAGTATTTGTCCGCCATCCTGCCGTCGTCGTCGAAATGGTACAGTATCTCACCCGATTGCGGATTGCTGATCTGCTTAACCCGGCCAAGTTCATCTCTCATGAACTGAGTCACTGCATTGAGTGGATCGGTGTTTGTCGCAAGGCGGCTGTTCACATCATAGGTGAACTTGGTCTGCTTGGACCGCTCATCCGCAAGGGTAGTCAGGTTGCCATTTCCGTCATAGGAATAGGTGATAGCGCCCGACAGCGGGTTGGTGCTCAGGACTAAGCGGTTCGCCTTGTCGTACATGTTTGTTGTGTTGCGTGAAAGAGGATCAGTGACTTTGATGAGGTTAGCATTTCCGTCATACGTCATTTGGGTCAAGCTCCCAACCGGATCGGTGACTTTCGTCAGATTCAGCACCTTGTCACGGTTGAAGGTTGTCGTGTTACCCTTTTCATCAATGACTCCGGTCATGGAGCAGCAGTCATAGGTGTAGGTTCTGGATGTGCCGTCAGGATTGGTGACACCCGTCAGCCGGTTGTTGGCATCATGGCTGAAGGTTGTTTTGTTTCCCCTTTGATCCGTCACTGCTGTTTTGTTGATGCCATTTGTGTCATATTCGTATTTCGTCTGGTTGCCGAGAGGATCGGTCACAGTGGCGACATTCCCGTGTGATGTGTAGGAGAATGTTGTCTTCTTCCCAGCAGGGTTGGTGATGCCCGTCAACTGCCCGTATGCGTCATATCCCATGGTCGTTTGGTTATTCAGCGGCGAAACAATCTTCGTGAGATTGTTTTTCGCATCGTAGGTGAACGTCGATGTTTTTCCGAGAGCATCGGTGATGCCAGTCATGTTATCGTTTGAATCGTATGTATAGGTTGTGGAATATCCTTTTGCATCCGTGATTTTGGTAACATTGCCGCGTGCATCATAGGTTTTGGTGGTTTGCTTGCCCAGCGCGTCGGTAATGGTGACTGGGTTGCCACCGGTGTACTGGACGGTTACAGTATTCGAAAGAGGGTCGGTAACGCCAGATGTAAAGCCTTCGCTCGTGCCTGTGTAGAGGGTTATATTGCCGAGCGGATCGGTTTTGGTGACAGTTGAACCGGACATGGAATATGTGGTGGTATAACCGTTAGCGTCTTTGACCGATGCCACGCGCATGATGCTCTTGACCGACGTGTAGGTAAAGGTTGCGATTTTGTCTCCGACTGTCATCGTGGTCATATACCCGCTGCCGTCGTATGTATATGTCGTCACTGTGCCGAGAAGGTCGACGCTTTTGACGAGGTTGCCGCTGCCGTCATACTGATAGGTTGCGAATCGTCCATCCGGCGCATCCATGGCGGTGACGCGATTGCTGGCATCATAGGTGAAGGTTGTCACCCTGCCGGCCGAGTCGGTGATTGCCTGGATTAGGTTACCGGACGTGTAGGCGAGTGTCACAGCGTTGCTGTTTGTATCCGTAATGGATGTCAGGCGATATTCAGTGTCTGAGGTCTGGCCGCTGATCACCGCCTTTTCGAACCGGTACGTCCATTTCGTATCCTTTGCGACCATAAGCCAATAGGCACCACTCCAGGTCAGCGTATCGCTAAAACCTGATGGCGGCGTAAGAACACTTGGGGATGTTGTGGTGCTGCCGGTATAGGTAAGTTCCTGTCCCGAGCCTTTTCTGAGGGTTGCGCCTGATGCAGTTTTCGTTATACCCCAGTCATAGGCAAACCGCCAACCCTTGCCGAACATACTGCTTGTTGAGGTTGAGGGAACGGAGTTCCAGGAATGTGTCATGGCAAGTTGCGGGCCCTTTCCCGGATACATGCACACATTGTCCTGAACGTAAAGATTCAATGACGCGGTGTTGATCCAGTAGTTGGGTAAACCTGCTTCACCGCACTTGGCAGGCCCGTCTCCGCCGTTAAGAATGGTGTTGACAAGATCAATTAATCCGCCAAGGGTGGAACCGATGTTGCTTGTCTTTGGATTTTTAAAGTTATAATTCTCTTCATTTATAAGATCTTCGACATAGGTTGGATCGTACTCGCCAGCACTGGATGGCCAACAACGTTTGGTACAATCATTCAATACAAGTTCATGTCTGCTCGTGCCAGCAAAAGAACCTGCTCCACCTATACAAGGTCCAGTTCCTCCATTTTCCGTTGTGACCGATGGATCGGGTTGATACCATACCCCAATGTGCGGTGCCCATCCTGAAGAACAACGACATGCGCAGTTCAAAAAATCAATCTTTTGTTGCTCTGTTAAAATACTGTTTTGGTTTAAGTAGTAGTCTGGAGTAGTTGTGAATGTTCTATCCCAATTCTGTACGTTCTTTGCAACATCCGCCTCATACGGGGCTGCTCCCACAAGAAAAAAGTTCTTTACACTGTCGGAGGCAGTGTCGGACGGAACAGGTTGTGTGCCTCCTGCCCATGCGACCGATGTAAGCATCAGAATAATAAAGCCGAAAGCACTTATCCATGTTTTTTTCATGCTGTTCTCCTTTTCTCTAATGTCATCCTGAGACTGTGGAATAAGTCAATGAAAAACATAATTACTTAACTTTTGATAATTTTAATAATTTTGTATTTTTAGGTAGTTACATATTCTCTCTGTTTATGATATTTCGATTAAACCACGCTTATCATACTGACACATAAAAAACAGTTTTACTTAACCTATTGAAAATGCAACAGTACATATTTCATGCGAAATGTCAAGATATAAAATTCGAAAACTCAAATAATTATTCGAAAAATATTATTGTATTTTTAAAAAAATATGTTGACTTATTCTTCGTGGAAAATGAGGATATCGGGTACTGTTCCATATCAGACCACAATGATTCTAAATGGATTGGCGCAAATCTTTGATGGGGGGACTTAAAAAGCCTTTAAGTCGGAGTCAAGATGGTTAATATCATTCGTTTATGAAAAGATAAACAACAATTATTGAAAAACCTTTCATGGAGGTGTCATCATGGTGAAAAGGGTATTGATCTTGGCCGTTATTCTGTCTTTCTTTTGTATTGATAACACGCAGGCAACAAATGCAAGTTATAAATATGACAATCTGAGCCGCCTGGTAGAAGTGTTGTATGAAAATATCGGTAAAATTGAATACACCTATGATGCAGCGGGTAATCGCCTGTCACAGAAAGTGACGAAGCTTGACAGTTCCACGATTTCAGTCAGTCCGACCAACCGGAATGTAACCAAAGAGGCAGGTACAACTACATTCAGTGTATCGAATACCGGAACCGGAACCATTTCCTGGACAGCCGCAGTGACAGCAGGCGGAAGTTGGCTTTCGATCACATCGGGGGCCAGCGGCAGCAATTCAGGAACGATCACATGCAGTTATTCCGCCAACACCACAACCTCAAACCGAATAGCTACCGTCCGTACAACCGCCAGCGTCGCAACGGTCAGTCCAGTTGATGTGACGGTGACCCAGGTGCCAACAACAACACCAATTGGTGAGTATTTCAAAGAGGATTTTTCTGGGTCTTCTACGAATACATGGACATCCGCTTATGGCAACTGGTATGTAGATAATGGCAAATTAAACGTTGATCAGATACCTTCTGGCAAAATGGCACATTATCAGACATCATTTCACCCTGGCGGTTTTTTTGTGATCGATACCGATGTAGATGTAATCTCGATTGCCGATGGAGGCGCCTATGGAATATATCCCTTCATTAGTGGGACTGAGCGTTTCGAAGTCAATGGCAAAACATTACAAGGCGTAGGGACAATTGTTTTTTCTGATGGCGATGCATATCTTGTCGGGTGGGATAGTCTTGGAGGGGAGTGGTACACTTCTGCAAAATTCGTGACTGCACCTCCTGTCACCTCCATCGGTGTTGCTTTTTCCAGCGATAAGATATCGCTTCGAATAAATAAAGAGAATACAATATTTTTCTCTGGATCTTTTGGCGCGGCACTCTCTGAGATCGACTCACTCTGGCTTATGGCGCAAGGAGACAGCACTCATGTGCTTTTTGATAACGTATATGCAGATCCCATACCAACTCCTACACCTACAACAGGGTCATTAGCTGCAAGTTTTGCCGGTTCAGGGATCTGGATATACAATTCAGGTACTGCAGCGTGGTTGCAAGTCAGCTCAACAAATCCTGAGAATATGATTTATTCCGGTTCAACTCTCTATATGGACTTTGGAGCACCTTATGGTCTCTATAGGTGGGATGGCACTGCATGGGCTCAACTCACAACTGCCAACCCTGAAAATATGGTAGCCTCCGGTTCATCGCTCTACGCGGATTTTGGAGCATCAGGTCTCTATAAATTCGATGGTGCAGCATGGACTCAACTCACACCTGCCAACCCAGAAAACATGGTGACCGCAGGTTCATCGCTCTACGCGGATTTTGGAGCATCAGGTCTCTATAAATTCGATGGTGCAGCATGGACTCAACTCACATCGACCAATCCTGACAAGATGGTAACCTCTGGTGTAACGCTTTATGTCGGATTCAGGTCGTTAGGTCTCTACAAATGGGATGGTACTTCATGGAGTCAACTCACATCGTCCAACCCCGAAAACATGGTAACATCCGGTGCAACACTATATGTGAACTTCGGAGCAACTTATGGTCTCCAGAAATGGAATGGCACAGCATGGACTCAGCTCACATCTGCCAATCCTGAAAACATGGTGGCCTCAGATTCATCGCTCTACGCGGATTTTGGAACATCAGGTCTCTACAAATTCGATGGTGCAGCATGGGCTCAACTCACATCGGCCAACCCTGAAAACATGGTGACATCCTCTGATTCAACACTCTATGTTGACTTTGGAGCATTAGGCATCCATAAGTGGAAAAATAGCAGTTGGTCTCAACTCACTGGGTCAAATCCCGTGATAGTGGTGGTATCAAATTAGCT
>CAIMCT010000028.1 GCA_903839535.1 uncultured Desulfobacteraceae bacterium | reverse complement strand
TCCATTCGAACTTTGGTCTTGCCCAAAAGTTGACAAGGCATGAGCAGTCCATACCAGGCTTTCAGGGTCCAAGCCAGAGAGGCGATGACCATATATGCCCAATTGGAAATTAAATTGTTAGAGGGTGCGTGAAGCGCCCTTGTACCATTCTTCAACTGTGCGATATCGTTTTCGTGGTCAGCCCGGTCTCGGTAAAATTCGAGGACCTCACTGGCGGAACGAATCTCATCATTGGTGATATAGAAAAAATAGCGGATTACGTTGTCTAAAACAACTCCACTACGCGTGATCTTAATCTTTTTTCAGAACGATTACCCGATAGGTCTTGTTGCATTTTTTGGGCTGGTAGATAAACTCGGCCAGATACTCGGCTTCGGTCTCGATTTTTTTGAATCCACGTTCTTCGATCACTTGATCTTTGACATTTACCGGACGTTCACGCTCTTCGGTTGTGATGGTGTATTTCGCTTCTCTTTCAAAGAGTTCCCATTGTGATTCGGAGATACTGTCAGCAATTCTAATCATATTTTCCCTGGCATCCACGCCGAATACAAAAATACAGCGTTCAGACCAACGGTCAAAATTGCTTGTCAGAGAGTAATCGGTATCCCCACGCACATATACAGTTTCAAAAACATCCGATACCAGATCAATCGCTTTATCGATCCATAAGGCTGAATCGGTATGAGATGGAACATTGCCGGGCCGATTGACGATATAGAGGGCCTCTCTTGTACTGGCCAATGAGATAACCAGGGGATGATAGCCCCATAGCTTATTGTAAGAGATATCCATTCCCCCTTTGCACTCGCCAGTGGTTGGGACAATGGTGCCATCAACATTGATAATGGCCTCTTTTTTAAAACTTTGAGATTGCTTAAGCCAGATATGCTTACGAATATTGTTTACGAGATCCATAAACATGATAATATTCTCCCGATTAAATCGCCGCAGAAAATCTCCCGCAGTGGTCGGATCAGGAATGATTTGAGCTCCCAACGCATCTATGTACGGCTCATTGTTTCGCAACAATTCAATATCCTCCAGACAGGTACCGCCTGCAAGAATATTGAAAACGATGTTCAGAATGTGGTCGGATTCATGGCAGGGGAGATGGCGCTTCAGCAGATCGAGTTTGCTGTTGATTTCCTCAGTCAGTCCTAAGCTTTGGACCATCTGGAGAATGATCCCGATGCCGCCACAGGAAATCCCGCTATAGCGACCGTCAAAGTCGTAGTGAATATTGCGACCACTAAGCATAGGACAAGGTTGATCTTGCCAGTTTCTTTTCTTGAGCTTTTCCTGAAGTTTTCTCTTACGTTTGTCTATTTTTTTTGTGTATCTTTTCGCACTCGAAACGCTCCTTTCGGTTATTTGTCTAAGTTATAGTTATATGTTATAACACATTGAAAGTAGAGCAAACAAGTTCTTTTTATTGGAATTTGCTATTTATATTACGCTTGTTTTAGGGTTAAGATAGCAAAACCACGCATTACGGAGAAGAAACACCTGAATCAGTCAGCATTGTTCAATTTAGTGCAGAGCACATAAGTGAACAACTTTGAGGAACCCGGTGCGGTAATTCCGCACGCCGGGGGATGTGAGGGGGTAGTCGGGTAACTGGCTGTCCTACCTCGATGGCTTCTCCCCCAAAGGGGCTGTTCATCAAAATTGGAAATACTTTGTTGTTATTTTCTTGACTAGCACAACAGAAGTGTTTAGTATTTATTCCATGAACTCTAAACAAATGAAAAAGTGGTTGGAGCAACAAGGCGCAACTTTTCAGCAAGGTAAGGGTTCTCACTTGAAGGTTTTCCTGAACGGCAAGCAATCCGTTTTGCCCATGCATGGCACAACGGAACTTGGGAAAGGGCTTGAAGCGGATATTAAACGCAAGCTTGGTTTGAAATAAGGAGGCATGATGTTTGACTACCCTGTAACACTCACCCCAGACGGCGATACGGTGCTGGTAGCTTTCGCTGATGTACCGGAGGCAATCACGTTTGGCGCGAACGAATCCGAAGCGTTGCGCCAAGCTATTGACGCGCTGGAAACCGGACTCTCGTTCTACGTTGACGCGCGTAAGCCGCTTCCCGCTGTCAGCAAGGCCAATCGTGGACAAAAGACTGTATGCCCCTCCGCGCTTGAATGCGCCAAACTGGGTGTATATCAGGCGATGACCGAACAAGGCATCAAAAAGGCCGAACTTGCCCGCCGCTTGGGATGGCACACACCGCAGGTTGATCGGCTGTTTGACTTGCGCCACACCTCCAAATTCGACCAGATTGAGGCTGCTGCTAATGTTTTGGGGCTGCATATTGAGGTACGCGTTACCTAACATCTTTTCATCATCAGTGATAACAAAGCCTAACCTTACATTCGAGAGGGACTGGCTACGCCAGCCCCTCAATTTAATGTTAGGCAAATAGTACTAATCTGTATAGGTAGGGACTAATGAGAACCAGGTGTGATGGAGCGGCAGAGGCTCACGAAATTGTTTCTTGGTCGGCGATCACGATTCTGTTGAGCCTATTTCTTGTGACGTTCAATGGTTGTTCAGTTTACATGGCTGCAAAACAACCAACACGCAAAAATCTTGAAGTTTTTTCACAAGGTACGCCGCGTAGCTTAGTACTGGCGGAGATAGGACAGCCACAGGAAAGCGAGATAAAGTCCGGAAAGCGAGTGGATGTGTTCTCCTTTGTTCAGGGTTACAGTAAAGGTGCCAAGGCAGGGAGAGCCTTCTTTCACGGAGCTGCTGATGTATTCACTATAGGACTGTGGGAAGTGGTGGGTACACCAACTGAAGCCATTTTTGATGGAGAAAAGGTCGCTTATGAGGTGACCTACAATGCAAGCGACAAGGTAGAAAAAGTTGTCACTTTGGTAGGAGAAAAACCTGAGAACCCGGCTCAACCAGTTCAGGATACCAAGGCTGAACTGACAAAAGACGTGAGAACGGAAGCAACAAGTCAAGGGGCGGAAATCAAAGAATAACGCCATCGAGGTAGGACAGCCAGTTACCCGACTGCCCCCTCACATCCCCCGGCGTGCGGAATTACCGCACCGGGTTCCTCAAAGTTGTTCACTTATGTGCTCTGCACTAAATTGAACAATGCTGACTGATTCAGGTGTTTCTTCTCCGTAATGCGTGGTTTTGCTATCTTAAAGTGATTCAGTAATTCACTAAAACCTTTCCATGAATAGCTTTTCCTTTGGCTTCTTCGATTCAACCATTTAAATAATATTTTAATGGAATAATAGTAAAAGGATGCCAATCTGTCATAATTACCTCTGACCCCATAGTAATTATAGTATCCTCGGAGTTTTAAGTTCAATATGTGAAACAGTTCCGTCATCCCCATATTCCTATTCTTTTTGCACCATTCGGAAAAACTTTTCAACGAATTCTTGAACTTTTTCCTTGAAAATCACTTTCAGAACCTGTGGCTTTCCGGCTCTGTTCATCCCCCAACGAAACTCAAAACCCAAAAATTCAAACCAGGTTTTATCTTCATTATGCAAACGACTAAACCGCATTATTCGTGTCTTGTCTTCTGCCAATGAAAGTTCGAACTTTGCAAGACGCAGCCCTAATGCTTTATAAAAACGTCTGGCATCGGCCTCGTACTGAAACGCACACACAAAGTCATCTGCAT
>CAIMCT010000027.1 GCA_903839535.1 uncultured Desulfobacteraceae bacterium | reverse complement strand
GCTCTCCACGAATAGCCTTTTTGATCGTATTTCGTGAATGACCTGTAAGTCTCGACAGCTCACTGATATTCTGACCATACATCCGATAAGCCGTTCTTATTAATTGGTACTGATCCATCTTGAGCACTCCTTTTTCCTCCCGTGTAAATGGTTGGTATTTTCTTACCATTTTATCAGGAGATGAGCTGCTCAGGGTGGTCAATTTTCGGTTATCAAAACCAGTTTTTCGCCGGCAGTGAAACGTGTCACAAACACGAAAAATCAACTGATTGTGACCTGCAAGCCTCCACAATTGCCTCTGAGGAGTTCCTCAGGCATTTGGCAGGTATTTGTCAATGACTTTTTTGGGTTAAAATATATTTTCTGAAAGTTCGCCACCTTGCAGAATCTCGGATGTTGTCCTGGGAGAATACGCAGAGGAATCATGTTGAATATCTTGGTGGATCAGGTCTTGAAAATGAAATTTCAGTGACTATCTTCCAAAATCATGATTTAATCGAATTCGTTACACGCTGAAAATTTGACAGGGCTAAACACTTTCTCAGATGAACCCATATCGGATCGATACAAGGTCTATTTGAACGCAGTCGCCATGAACTGTCCATTAATTCTGTTTGCCGGGAGGAAACGTGATCATTGAGGAATTAAAAGATAAAATCGAAGAAAAACATCACCTGATCAACAGTATGCGAAATGAAATCAACAAAGTCCTCGTCGGGCAGCGAGACCTGATTGACGGGCTTCTGATGGGGCTGTTCACCAAAGGACACATTCTTATCGAAGGCGTTCCTGGGCTGGCCAAAACCAGCGCTGTCAAGGCGCTTGCGGCCACAGTCCGGGCGGAATTCAAGCGCATTCAGTTTACCCCGGATCTTCTGCCCGCAGATCTGATCGGAACTGAAATATACCGACCAGGCACCGGGGATTTCACCATCAAAAAAGGTCCCCTTTTTCACAACATTATCCTTGCCGATGAAATCAACCGGGCACCGTCAAAGGTTCAGTCCGCGCTGCTGGAAGCCATGCAGGAAAGGCAAGTGACCATCGGTGAAAACACGTTTATGCTTTCCGATCCTTTTCTGGTCCTTGCGACTCAAAACCCCATTGAACAGGAAGGAACTTATCCCCTTCCAGAAGCCCAGGTCGATCGTTTCATGTTCAAACTGGTGATTGATTATCCAACCAAGACCGAAGAAAAAGAAATCATGAACCGAATCGGATTTGAAACCATTCCGGAAGTCCGTCAAGTGATTGATCCTTCCCAGCTCAATGAAATCGTAGCGTTGATTCGCTCGGTTTACATGGACGAAAAGCTGAAAGATTATATTGTCAATATCGTGTTCGCCACCCGAAAGCCAAGGGAATACAATATGGATATTGCAGATTATATCCAGTTTGGCGCCTCTCCACGGGCAACCATTTTTCTCAGCCTGGCGGCCAGAGCCTTTGCCTTTCTCCAGGGAAGGGCGTATGTAACTCCCCAGGATGTCAAGACTGTGGCACCCAGCATTCTGCGCCATCGCATTATTCTGACTTATGAGGCTGAAGCCGAGGATATTACCACGGATCACATTATCGGGCAGGTGTTTGATTCGGTTGAAGTTCCGTGAAAAATTATGAATTATGAATTATGAATCGAAATAATTCATGATTCCTGCGTGACTGCTTTTAGGAATGACTGATGCTTTCGCCTGAAATTATAAAAAAGATAAAAAAAGTTCACATCCGAAGCGCTCGCATGGTCAACACCATGATGGCTGGTCAGTACAGATCGGTATTCCGCGGCTCCGGGATAGAGTTTGAAGAAGTGCGGGAATATTCTCCGGGTGATGATGTGAAAAGCATCGACTGGAAAGTCTCCGCCCGTATGGGAAGGCCATATATCAAGCTGTACCGTGAAGAACGGGAACTTGTGGTCATGCTTCTGGTGGACATGAGCGGATCGGAAGGCTTTGGAACCACCGAAAATCTTAAAAAGGAAACAGCAGCGGAAATTGCTTCGATCCTGGCATTTAACGCCATCCGGAACAATGATAAGGTCGGGGCGATTCTTTTTACGGATCGGGTGGAAAAATATATTCCCCCGAAGAAAGGCTCCGCACATGTCTGGCGGGTGATAAAAGAGCTGTTCGCCTTTGAGCCGGAACACAAAGGCACGGATATTGGCGAGGCTGTGGCGTTTCTTGGAAGGGTATCCCGAAAAAGAACGATCTCGTTTTTAATGTCCGATTTTCTTTCTCCGGAACCGTCCGCAACCTATATCCGACGAATGAAATCCATATCCGGCAAGCATGAACTCATCGCCGTTATGCTCTCTGACCCCGGAGAGTTCCATCTTCCGGATGCGGGCATTTTGACGGTTCGGGATTTCGAGACCGGTCAGCAGTTTGTGCTGGATGCCTCGGATGAGTCCACCCGCCACAGTTATCACAAAAACAAGACCATGGACTACGCCCATGTACTGCAATCCCTGAAAAATGCCGATATGGACTGTATTGAAGTCCATACAGATGGGTCTGTGGTAGATGCGCTGCATCGATACTTTCGAATCCGGGAAAAGAGGAAACGGTAATGCAAGCAACCGACAAACCCATTCCGCTGACCGACATCAACGATATCAAACCCCTGGAAAATTTGGTGGTTGACTGGTCATTACTCTTTTATATGCTGGGCGCGGTCTTGATTCTGGCGGTTATCGGGGCGGCCGTATATTTTTGGAAAAAGCATCGGAATCAGAAACGGGTTTCTGTGGAAGTCACAATTCTCCCTCATGAAGCGGCGCTCAGGCTCTTGGATGCGCTTGCGGATGTTGAGAACATTGATGGTAAAGTGTTTTATTTCAGCCTTTCCAACATTCTGAGAACCTATATTCAGGCCATCTATAACATCAATGCTCTGGAAATGACCACTGAGGAGCTGCTCCCGAAGGTTGACCTTCTGAGTCTGAACAAAGAAATGCATCATGGACTCAAATATCTGCTCCGATCAACAGATCCAGTCAAGTTCGCCGGGGTTCCGGCAACATTAAGCAAAATGCAGCAAGACCTTGCTTTTGTGAGAGATTTTGTAAATCAGACTGAAAGATGATGAACTCGTTTAAAGTCAAAGTTGGATATATTTTTAAACAAAAAAATTAGTTAATTCTTTTGTTTTGAAGGATATTATGTTTCAATTTGCATCACCCTATTTCTTGTTGCTTCTGACCTTGTTTCCGGTAGTGATCTATTTCCGGAAATGTCGGCAAATGCGGCCGGTTCTGAATCTGTCCTCCCTGATGCCGATCCGGGATATTCAGCCATCAAGTATGCTTAGGATCGCAAGACTCCTGCCAGTATTGAAATATGCGGCGTTATGTCTGATGATTGCAGCCATGGCCAGGCCCCAGTGGGGAACCAGACAGGTCAGCGTGTTAACAGAAGGCATCAATATAATTCTTGCGGTTGATCTTTCTGAAAGCATGGCGGCGCTTGATTTCAAGTACAAAGGTAAAATTGTCAACCGCCTGGAAGCCGTCAAAAGCGTGGTTCAGGACTTTATCACCAAACGAAACGGCGACCGGATCGCCATGGTGGTGTTTGGAACCCACGCTTATACTCAGTTGCCGCTCACACGAGACTACAACACCATTGCCTCCATTCTTGAGAGGTTGCAAATCGGGGCGGGTGGCCCGAACACCGCCATCGGGGATGGCATCGGCATTTCTTTGAAACGATTGGAGGATGTCAAAAGCAAATCCAATATTATTATTCTGCTCACCGATGGGCAAAGCAATTCCGGTGAGCTGTCTCCCAGCATCGCAACGGAATTGGCCGCTCAAAAAGGAATTAAAATCTATACCGTCGGCGTGGGAACTCGCGGCCAGGTGCCATTTTTGATAAAAGATCCGGTTTTCGGAGAACGATATGTGCAGCAGCAGGTGGACATTGACGAAAACGCCCTTAGGGATATTGCGACTAAAACCGGAGGGCTGTATTTCAAGGCGGAAAATACCGAGGGATTGCAGCAGATTTACAACACAATTGATTCACTGGAAAAAACCGAGGTAAAGATTAAAACTTATGCGGAATACAATGAACTCTACCGGTATCTACTGATTCCGGCCTTTATCCTTCTGGGAGCCTGGATCGTTTTGACCCATACCCGATTCTTGAGTGTGCCATGAAATTCAGCCAAATTGAAATGCTTTTTCTCTTATGGGCAATCCCGGTTTTTTTGCTGGTGGTTGTCTTCGGCATGAAGACCCGGCAAAACATTCTGACCCGTTTTGCCTCCCCGAAGAGCCTTGGCGCAATCGCTCCGGAAGCGAACTCCGGACGGCGATGGATCAAAGCCGGACTTGTTCTGTGTTCTCTCCTGTTCATCTGCCTTGCCCTGTCCGGCCCCCAGTACGGTTACTTATGGCAGACAATCGAGCAAAAAGGTGTCGATATCATCGTTGCTGTCGATCTTTCCCGCAGCATGCTGGCGACCGACATTCAGCCCACCCGTCTGGACCGGGCCAAGCGTGAAATCTATGATCTTCTGACCATGCTCAAGGGTGACCGTGTGGGTTTGGTAGCCTTTGCCGGAACCGCATTCCTTCAGTGTCCGTTAACTTTGGATTATGAAGCCTTTCATATTTTCCTGACTACACTGACACCTGATTTTTTACCCATCGGAGGCACGGACATTTCAGGTGCGGTCACGGCTTCTCTTTCCGCCTTTGACCCGAAGACGGCTTCCGAGAAAGCCATAATTATGATAACAGACGGAGAGAACACCGGCAGAATTGATCCCATGGAAGCCGCTGAAAACGCCCGCAAGGCAGGTGTAAAGCTGTTTTGCATCGGTGTGGGAAGCGATGAAGGCGTCCCCATTCCCGCGGAAACCGGGGGAATCAAAAAGGATCGATCCGGAAACATCATTTTGACCCGGCTTGATGAGGAAACATTGAAAAAAATGGCGATCCTGACGGGTGGGACATATATACGCTCCGTCGCCGGCAGCATGGATCTTGATGTAATTTATACAAATGAAATCCGCGGAAAAATGGAAGCGTCAACTCTTTCAACGGATAGAAAGCAAATCTGGGAAGATCGGTTTCAGTGGGTGCTTGCTTTTGCCATCTTAGCCATTGGGGCCGAATTATTTGTGCCAGTTGTTCGAAAAAAGGCCGCCGTACTTGGGATGTTATTTCTGTTGTTATACAGCGTACCGGTTCATGCCGAAAATCCCTTACGGTCCGGCATCGAAGCCTACAACCGTGGAGAGTATGACAAGGCCCTGAAACTCTTTATAGATGCTCAGCTTGATCAGCCGGACAGACCGGACATTTTATACAACATCGGAAACGCTTATTACCACACCGGCAATTACGAGGCTGCCGCAAAGAGCTACAAAGAAGCCCTGCAAACAGAAAATAAGCTGCTTCAGCAAAAAGCTCATTATAATCTTGGTAATGCCAATTTTCGAAAAAAACAATATGAAGATGCCGTCAAAAATTATGAATCAGCCCTGAATCTGAACCCAGATGATATCCAGACTCGGCAAAATCTGGAATATGTAAAACAGGTCATGGAACAAATCAAGGAGCAGACCAAGGACCAGAAGAATCAGCAGCAAAAGGACGATAAGAAAGATAAGAAGGATAAGAAAGAGGATTCCGAACCAAAGGAACCGAACCCGGATCAGTCAAAAGAGGAGCAGGACCCGGAGAAGAAATCGGATCAGGAAGAAAAATCCCGTGAAGGCCAGGACGGACAGTCCAAGCCGGATGAAAAGAATGCCGCGGAAGACAAGCCTTCACCAGACTTCGGAAATGAGACAGATCAAGACGGGCAAGCTTCCGACACTCCGGAAGAAACCGCCGGAAAAGAAGAGGAACAGAAAAAACCTGAAGACAAGAAAGAGCAAGGGGCTTCTCCATCAAAGCCAGCCGGTGATCCGGAGAATTCCGAAGAGAAAAAAAGGGCCGAGCAAATTCTGAACCGCCTGAAGGATCAGCCCGGAAAAGCAATGATTCCAGCTTACGGAAAAACCAATGTGGAGAAAGACTGGTAATGTTAGGCAGAACACGGATTTGCTGGATATTTGTGATTATTTTTGTCGCTTTGAGCCTCTGCATCCCGGTTCATGCAGCAGAGATTCAGGCGGTTGTGGATCGCACCCACATCGGTCCTGGGGAATCCCTTGAACTGACGGTGTCGATTAAAAGCGGAGATGGTACTGTTGATATCTCTCCGATTCGTGATTTTAAGGTTCTGTCCGGTGGTACGAGTACCAGCGTTCAGATCATCAACGGACAGATGTCCAGAGAAGTGAATCATACCTACACGCTAATTCCGTTGAAAGAAGGGCGATTGGTGATCCCCCCGCTGACGGTGATGTCGGACAAAACCCCCCAGAAAACCGCAGAGATTGTCGTTACTGTCAGTCCTAAAACCAAGGAAAAAACAGGCGGCGAAGATGTATTTGCAGAGGGACAGGTTTCCAATTCAAGTCCATATACAGGCGAGCCATTCATCTATACTTTCAAGCTGTTCAATGCGGTTCAGATTACCAATGCACGGCTTCAGAAACCCGAATTCTCCGGTTTTATGGCAAAAGAGGTGGACAACAGCCGTAAAACTTACAGAACCGTCATGGCGGGCAGAGAATATCAAGTCACTGATCTAACCATTTTACTGGTTCCTCTTGGCGCAGGCCCCAAAACGATTGATCCGGGCAGCCTGGAATGCGATATAGTTGTGCGTCAAAACACGAGAAGAGGTCCCTTTGGCATACTGGATGATTCGTTTTTCGGACAAGGTAGGGTGGAGCCACGGGTCATCCGGACAGAACCGCTAATCGTCACAGTCAAACCTCTACCCACCTTTAATGGCAAAGGGCAATTCTCCGGGCTTGTGGGTAAGTTTCAGATTCAATCCGATGTGGATAAAACCACATTGAATGTGGGTGAATCCGCTACATTATCCGTAACCGTCAGCGGCACTGGTAACATTATGGATGCGGCAGCCCCGGAAATTTCCATTCCCGATGCATTCAAGAGCTACAAGGATGCGCCCCAGGAGAATATCCAGCCCGGCGTGAATGGTTATACCGGAGAAAAGATATTTCGCATGGCGCTGGTTCCTCTAAGAGAGGGCGAGTACACACTTGAGCCTATTGCTTTAAATTTTTTTGACGTGTCCAGCGGCCAATATAAAACACGGTTGACCGCTCCGGTTTCCATCACAGTCCATCCATCTAAGGAAAAGGATAAACTGGAAGTCTATTCATCACCAACCTCCGAGCCTAAACTCCTGAAGAAGAATGTGGAATTCACGGGACGGGATATTCTTCCCCTGAAAGAAGACATGGATGCCCTTAAAACACAAAAGGCCATTTCCGCTGCCTGGTTTTGGGCGTTTCTTCTGGTGCCGGCGCTACTTTGCCTGGGAGTTAAGGCCTACCTAATGCGCACGACAAAAAAGGATGATCCGTCCAGCCTGATGGCGCTGCGTGCGGATCAGGCCCTGAAGGATGCGTGCAAGCCCGATGTTTCAGCCGATGAGTTTTTAACCTGTTTGTCCCGGTCTCTAATTTCAATCCTGTTATCCAGAGCCGGAGTAAAGGGTGAGTCCCTGACATACATAGAAGCCGAAACTATTTTAAAATCCATAGGGTTTTCGGAGGAGGCAGCCAAGTCAGCCACCCGCTTGATTGAGAGAATCGATTCCGTCAGATTCAGCGGCCATGATCTGGATTCTGAAAGCCGTGAAACCCTTCTTGCAGAAACCCGTGAACTGGTAAGGAAGATATCGCGATGAAAGGGTTTAAACACATTCTTTTATTGGTTATGCTGATCCTTTGCTCAGGACATATCACCGGGGCCGGCGAAATCGCCCAGACGTTTCTGGATGGCATAAAGAATTACAAAGAAGGCCGGTTTGCCGAAGCAGCGGCTAATTTTTCCAAGGTTGCCGATGAAGGAATAAAAAACGGCAAGCTCTTTTACAATCTTGGGAATTCACATCTTAAAAACGGGGATATCGGCAACGCCATTTTATGGTACGAGCGGTCGTTGAAACTATCGCCAGATGATCCGGATCTCAAATTCAACTACGAATACGCACTATCCCTCATCCGTGATGAAAAAGGGGATAAGGAACTTCCCCTTGTCCGGATATTGTTTTTCTGGAAATATCTATTATCGCAGACGCATATTCAATGGGCGGCGATCTTTTTCAATATTATCTTCTGGTCCTTGATGACGGTCCAGGTTATCCAAAGAAAAGACCGCTTCAAAACATTTAGCCATCTGATACTGATCTTGGGGCTCATCTTCACCCTGACGGCTGTTTATAATGATTATGAGGCCGACTTTATCAAGGAAGCTGTCATTCTGCCGACCAAGGTATCAATTCGTTCCGGTCTGACCAACGATGCAACGGAACTCTTTGTGCTTCACGCCGGCACAAAAGTGAAGATCGACAAGGAAAAGGATGATTATATACGGATTTCTTTTTCTGAAGGCAAGATCGGATGGATAAAAAAATCCGATGCAGGTGTGATTTGAAGACGAGCGGCAAATGAATCACGGATTCAATAACCGGATGATAAACCTCTCCTCTTCAACAATAAGATCCGGCATTGTTCCGTTGTGCGCCTGCATGCTCTTGACTATTTTGCGGGGAATGCCCATACCCATATGCTCTAAATATCCATAGTCACGCATCACATCTTTGATCAGTTGATTTCGCGCCGCCCGGCAACCGACAAGCATGCGCTCAGGTGTAATTCCATTAGGCAATCGGCCAGGTGATCCAACCTCCAGTCGATCTGCATAGACAGACACTTCAATATCCGATCCTGACAAGAGATAGTCCCTGTGTACTAACGCATTGACGATGGTTTCACGAAGCGCTTCTTCAGGATAGGGCCATCTGTCTTCGCGCCGCACCCCATCTTTGAGGTGGGTCTCAACCCCGGTATTTCGTTTAATAAATTCCACCATTTGCTCCACCAACCCATTTTCCAGCAAACCTTGAGACCCTGATAAGGGAACCATGGGTCCCCGTATCGTCATGCGTTCTTTTGCGGTATAGTCTTTCTCCCTTCCGGAATAAGCCACAGCATCCATGCCTGATTGGGGCAGAAAACGGTTTGGATTTTTACCGAAAAGCAGCAAGCCGGCAACTGTAGGCACAGTTGCGCCTCCTTCATCAGATAGAACTTCAGTATTCACCAAAAGGGCGTTCCAACCCTCAACATCTTCATCCGGTGGAGTCTCTTGTGATCTTATTCGCTGAAAATAATCCTTCAAACGCCTCAAATCCAAATCATTAAGAGTTGCACCGGAAACTGGTCTTGTTTCCAATCGGAATGCGCCTCTTTGCTGAAACAATCTCGCTAACTCCTCAGGACTGGCTTCCCGGCTTTGGGTGCCCACGCGAATATAGTATGTACGATGGTTGGAGTGCCATACATTATGGACTGCCCAACCGCGCTCCACTCGCACCACCGCCACATTCCTGCCTGGATCCACATCATGAATCACTTCGTAATAGGGGATAATCTCTGGACGGATTTTATCCCGGCAAGCAGACATTACCCACTCTTCCAAATTAGCACGAGTGATCCCGGCAACACTGCCATCGTCATCCACACCAAGCAAAATACGACCACCAGAATGATTTGCAAAGGCCACGATCTCTTTGGCCAAAGCGCGATTCTCCAGCGTATCACGTTTAAACTCTGTTCCGGAGTTTTCCCCGTTTTTGATCAATTCCAACAAATCAGTGCGTGTCATAGTATTTTTCCTGCTAAAAACCATATTTGAGACGTCTGGTTTCGAAGGCTTCTTGCCCACCTTCCAGTATCTCCTTAACCAGTTCGCTGACTATAGGTGTATCAATCGAACCCATATTTTCTGAATTTAAGCTGGCCCGGCCGTGTTCTGCTTCGCCGACGGCCGACAAGCCCACGATCAGCTCGGCATCTCCCAGGACTGGTATATTAGCATTGTGGGTGGCGAAAATAAACTGGCGGCGACACTTTTCCTCACGCATCTTTGGAACGATACCTTCGGTGATGAATCGGTTGTCCAGATCATCCTCGGGTTGATCGACCACCAACGGTGCGTTAGATTCCAATAAAAGCAGCAACAAGACAGCCGTTGCTTTCTGGCCGGTCGACAATTTATCCAGCGGCTGCCAATTAGCATGCTCACTATCGTTGGCCACATTCAACAGCAGCATCGTTGTAGGCTGCAGATCCAGCGCTTCAATCTGAAAAAATACGTCCGATCCTGCCGCAGCGATTTTCTCAGCCTGTGAAGGTGAAAAATGATAAATTTTTACTAACTCATCACGCCCTTTGCGGCAGGCATCGGCAAATACTGTTAACGAAAAATCCGTCATACAGGTCAGTGTGTCGATAGCCTCTGAAAGGCGGCCTCCAATCTGCTCGCGCATCATTATAGCTATCGGTTCACGATTACCTGTCGGCACAACTTTCACCAACACACGATCTTTGAGCTTGCGGCTGACTTTCTTGGCCGCACGTTCCAGTCTGCGGAACACTTCGGCTTTAGCATCTTCCCATTCTACCAACAGATTGCGGCGTTCTTCCTGAAACGCAGCCAGGTCCCTTGAAAGTGTTGCTTTGCGATCTTTTAAAGGCCTCAATCCTTCTATTTGCCTGCGTAGGCGGATGAACGCTTCGCCGTCAATTTTCGATTTCTGCAAATCACGCAGTATCTTTTCATAGGCTTCTTGAACCTGCTGTTTACGAAGATTCCAACATTGACGTATTTCATCCATTTCCGTGGCCGCACGTTGAACAGCCTCACGGGATAGAGCATAAATCTGTTGCATTTCCTTATCCAACCGTTTCAGAACTCCATCTGCTTCAAACAGTATCTCCTTTCCGGGAAGTCCATACAATGCTTCTTCAGTAAGAAAAGCCCTGTCAATGGGAATTTCCTGTTTCAGCATTTCAATGATTTCCACAAAAGGCCCCATACGCTCCTCAGCGGTTTTTAGGACGATCTCTTCCCGTACGAGCAGGCTCTGTTCTTTGAGAGTATCTTCCAGACCGGCTTCTTTGTAGCTTTTTAATGTTTCCTCCAACGCCGGCAGCCGGGCCAATTCTTCGTCTATTTGGCTAATTTCCTTCTCAGTCTGCAGAATACGAATGCGTGAGCGCTCAAGCTCCCCTTGAATAGAGCGCTTTCGGGTCACCAGGTCGTCATCGTGTTCCAAAAAACGATAGAGGAGGCGGGTCAATTTTTCAGGGCTCCTGGTCAATTCAGAGATTTCATGCTGCCCATAAACCTCCACGCGCGGCAAAATATCTGTTGGTGTCAAACTCAATACTTTTCCAGAGTCATCGCGCACCACTGGCGGATTGGGCACAGTGCGCTCGATTAGATAGCGACGCGGAGAGGGTTGATAGGCCTGTACCAACAAAGAGATTTTCGTCCCGCTTTTAAGTACATTGCAAACAATGCCTTCATAAGCTCTTTGGGCATCCGCGCCAATGGGTTCCAGCCCCATCACATAACGCAGACTCTCCACAATGGTGGATTTCCCGGTCCCCCGGCCACCCACCAATACATTTAAATTCTCATTAAAATGGATTGCCACCCCGTCCAGGAAGCCCCCACTTTGCCAGGCAACCGCCACGAATTCCGTATGGTCTTCCGGTTCAGGATCAGAATTCAACCGAATGCGGGATTCATGGTCAAGAAATGCCTGATGCAGTCCGCCCACGGAAATGCGCGACATCTTGATCCAACAGGAGGCACCGGAATGGGCCATATCCTCGGGGCCGGATACATCCCTTGCGTTAATTACTGCAACAGGTCTATGACGTTGATAATCCGGATTTTTGTTCAACAGGATCGGTCGAATATTTTCCGGTGCATCCTTAGCAGGACCGGGCAACGAACAGGCAAACAAACGTTCGGATTTCCATGTCGCTGCCCGGACTTGGTTGTCAAGTACGTGCAGCAATCCCTTTTCACCTGCCACATTAGCGGCAATGCAAACACAACCCCAAGCCTTCGACTCGCGCAACAGTTCCTCAACATCGTATTTGATGTTTGCTGGCGGATTTGCCTGGTCGTGAATACCACAATCGCCTAAAACGCCTTTGCAGCGATCCATTGAGGCCTCTGGTTCAAACAAGAGCAACATATGAACGCCATCTTTGGTCTCTACCTCTACGCCAGGAAATACAACAATACCGGCCGATCTCGCCTGCTCAGCCAATGACTGGCCGGTGGTGCATCGCTGATGGTCGGTTATGGCGATGACCTCGATACCATTTTCCTTGCAGGATTGAATCAGGGCCGTATTGTAAGCCGCTTGCGAATCGAAAGGTGTGGTCTTTGAATACCGTTGAACATAGGAATATGGATTGACCTGCAACGCGCAACGGTAAAACCGGGCTCCGTCAGGCAGCATCAAGGCTTTTTCGATGGATGGTGGCAGGTTCATTCGGCGATTCCTATTTAGTTCATTTCTTAAGTCGTGCTCTCATTATCTGATAGCGATTTGCATTTCAAATATACTGCGGAACGTATGAATTTGTGTAAATTAAAGTTAGTAAGGGCAACCGGCCGGTTGCCCCTATCTCATAAATTTATCCGGTCTCAAATATAGCTTTACAATATCTTTATTTTCTCCAGATAATGTTGCAATTCGGCATCATCGGCGATCATTTCCTGCTCGGCTTCCTTGGACAATCGGTTCTGGTGAAAGATTGTATATTGTTCAAGCGCCAGTTGGTTGGCTACCGCCTTGCTGACTTTACCGGCATTGGTCAGGATATCGCGCTCATTGAACTGCAAAAAGGCATCCAGTTTTTTGCGCCAATCCCGCATAAATATCTGGCGATGTCGCTTGGCCTGGTCTTCCGCATAATCCAGGTACATGGTAACAATCCGGTTAAGCCCATCGATTTCATTGGCGTTCAGATAGTTTTTGGCAATGGTGACATCTCCCTTGCGCACTTTGGCCACTTTCCATGAAGTTAGTCCCATGTTGGATTTAGCGGCGTCAGCTCTTTCGGAGATTAGCTCCGCAGCGGTCTTTCCGGAAATGGCAAAGTGAAGCTTATTTTGAACGATGCGGAAAAACTCCGTGGTTTCATCGGCCTTGGGATCGTAATCCATCGCTAATTTGTAGATATCACGGATTTTCTGGTAAAAGCGTTTTTCACTGGATCGGATGTCTCTGATCCGCTCCAACATCTCATCAAAATAATCGGAACCAATGTTGACGACTGCTTTCAATCGTTCATCATCCATGGTAAAGCCCTTGACCAGATACTCATTCAAGCGCTCTGTGGCCCAACGGCGGAATTGGGTGCCCCGAAGAGACCGCACGCGATATCCCACGGCTATGATAGCTTCGAGGTTATAAAATCTTGTTTGGTATGTCTTGCCATCAGAGGCAGTTGTCAAGTATTCCTTGACAACTCGGTTTTCTGCCAACTCACCTTCATTAAAAATATTTTTAAGGTGTAGACTGATATTTTGTTTGGACGTCTGAAATAGCTCTGTCATGGTCAACTGGCTCAACCAAACGGTTTCATTTTCCAGGCGAACTTCGATGCGTATCCGGCCATCTTCGGTTTGGTAAAGCAAAAATTGGCTTTTTACGGGAAAGGGTTTATCTTCCTTGGCAGTCATTTTTCCACTCATTGCCGCACCGCCTCCTCAATGAGTTGCTCCACGCGGTTTTTTGCTTGGTCTATGAGTCGTTTAGATTCCTGCTGTTTCTCCAAGCTCTTACGCACCAGATCACCAATGGCTATTTGCTTTCCTATGCTCAGTAGAGGAACTATAAAACGGTCAATATCCGACGGGTAGAGTTCGGCCTGCGCACTTCCCCTTGCGTGTTTCTGGGTCTGGAACTGTCCGAAAACCGATTGAAAAACAAGCGCCATGTATGATGCATCAATCCCCGAATTCAAGCGCAGGATGTTGACATGATTGCTCGCCAGAGCAGGTACGCTGCGCAGGTAGACATTTGTTCGTCCGATATAAGCTCCTGTCGTGTAGATAAGCAGGTCATTGTTTTGGATGTGCCCTTCGGTGGAAAAAGCAAAGGCTTGTTCACTGGTCTTCCGCAGCCCGTCATAGTCTATGTGTTGAGGACCTAAATGTTGGCTGTTAACAACGTCAATCGAACCATTTTCGACGTAGACCGGTTGCAGACCGCGGCGATTGTAAGTGCGGATGTCACGTATCAGTTTTAGTGAGAAACCGGTGAAGTGATTAAGAAGTTGCGCGAACCGCGGCTGATAATGCTGCGAATCCATGCGATGCGATTGCTCCAACTCACTGCACCGCGTCGTGTAGCCCACCGGCTTCTGGAAATTCAGCTTTTTCAGATCAAGTTCGGATTCAAGGAGTTGCTGGGCCTGTACATATAAAAAAATGGAATTTTCCCTTATTGATAAACCTTCTTGGTGAATATCTGCTATTTCATTCCGGAGATCATCAGTAAGCAAAGGAATAAGGATATATTTGAGTCTCTCCAAAGTTATCATCTGTTGGACTCCACCTGAGGCTTCACGAAAGAGCTGAAAAGCACCAAATTTCGATCTTAAAAACGAGGTAATATAAGCACCGCATGGTGAATCAGGATAGAGTTTAATGATTGCTACATCCCGATTCATGTTAGCAGGAATAAGGTTTCTCTCTGCCAAACCTATTTCACCAAATGTTCCCTTTATTGAGATAAGGACATCAACCTCTCTGACTCTTGATCGGGCATTGCGATTATCGATTTCCTGGTTTATAAATCTTGCCCCGTTATGATCAATGAACCCTTGTTTTATGTGTTCTGCCATTAGATACTTGATTCCACCATTGACAAAAGAAACGGATCCATGTTCCCCATCTGTAATCTTAGCAATACGCCAGAATGGTACCGTCCTGAGTTTTGAAAGGAGGATATCAGTATCTATGAATTCTTTCCTGTAGAATTCAGAATCGATTCGAAATCCAGAGCGAACATCTGAAAGTTTGATTACATTGCAAACCGCCATTACTCAACCTCCCAGAAATCAAGCCCCTGCTCCTGGGCAAATCTAACGAACGCCTCGGCCACGCAAAGTTTGTCGTCGGGAATGGCTTTCGCATCGGATAGATTCTCTTCTATCAGATCATAATTGACAAGATCCTGATTCACGACCAGATTGCCGTTCTCATCCAAAAGAAATTCATAATCGCCTGAATTATTTTTGCCACCGCGCTCGCTAACAGCCATGAAGATTGGATAATCAAGACGCTTGGCTACCTCGGAAGCGATCCAGCGCTCTTTCAGAGCGCCGGTCAGGTCGGGGTCAGCCAAGATCAGTTCCAGTTTGCCCTTGTTGCTGAGCATCTTGACGGTCGTTTCCGCATCAGGAATTGCCTTCTCAAGTTGTTTGATCTCCGCCTTGAAGGTGAACTCCTTAATTTTTTGCTTGTTTTTTAGCCGTTTTAGCGCTGCTTTTTGGCTCTCCCTGATGGATTTCAGGTGCGCCCGCAGATCGACTTTGGTACCCTCCCATTGGTTGGTTATGGCCTCGATTTCCATACAATGCTGCTGTTGCGGAGCTTCAATGTCGCTGTTCAGATCAGCTAATTTTTGTTTTACCCGTATCAACTCGGACTTGAGGGCATCTCGTTTTTCCTCGGCTTCGCTGATTAGCTCCTTTTGGGTGAAGTTTCTTTCAGCCGCCATCAAAAGCTCCGGTTCCCGAAATTCATAGATGTCCTCGGAATACTCTTTTTCAGGAATCTTTTTGGCGGTAAGTTTGGCCTGCCGCAACCCGTGCATAAGGGACTGACCCGATCCGGTCTCATACCAGGTCTTGGGGTCAAGGCTGCTCACATCGGGTCCGAAGATTTTGGTGTGGCCGTCACCCGCAATCAACATTAGGGCACGGGATGTCTTGGCGGCTCGGGTCTCGAAATCTATGCCCCAGAGATATTTGGATGCATACTTGAATTTACGCAATTCTCGCGCACCAATGTCATGGGCTGGATAACACCAGTCCATGGTATGCAGCAAAAAACCTGCTGATCCGCAGGCCGGGTCCATAACATATTCGGATCGTTTGGGGTTAAGCATGCGCACACACATTTCGACGACATGGCGAGGCGTAAAAAACTGACCCTTCTTTTTCTTGGCTTCTGTGGGTAGAAGATACTCGAAAGCATCATCCATAACGCGCAAATTCGAACCCATCAGCCGCACCCCCTCAATCCGACCCACGCAAATCTGAAGGTGCCGTTTCATCAATTCAATATCTTCACCAGGCCGAAAAATACCGGGCCACTCTTCGCAGGCTTTTTTAAAGAGGCCGTCAACCCGATCATACGTCAGGTCTGGATCAGGAACGCCGGTTTTGGGATTTACGACCTGTCCGAACTCTACAGTCTTGTTTTTGCGAATTTCCTGTGCCTGTTTCTCATCCCAAATCTTGGCAAAAATGAGTTTGAATATTTCGTTGAATTCGTCTTTCCCACTGTCTGCAAGAACCAATTCTTCAAGCCCTTGAATGATTTCCTTAAAGTTAAACTCTTTTTTCAAATCCAGGAGCGTCTTTTGGGCCGTTAGAACATCTTTGGGTTGCTGACCACGCTTAGGTATGTCAAAGAGGGTGTTATCGAATTCCTTGGGGTAAGGTCGATAGAGGATGATACTGTCACTGCCATTGGACCAAACAGCCACCGGCGCGCCCTTGGCGTTCATGTAGCTTTTGAGCTGCTCGATGCCGTCTTTGCGCTTTGGTTTCTTGCATTCGACGATAATCTTGGGCGTTTCCTTGGAGGCATCGGTGTAAACGATGATGTCGGCAGCTTTGGTCCCCACCTCAGTACCGAACTGGACGCTCTTTTCCAGGTCGATCTCATCCGGATGGTAACCGTATTGGTGAATCAGCTTATACACCCAGAGTTGACGGACAACTTCTTCGGGCGCCGATTTGCCACCTTCCGCATAAACCTGAATTTCGTCGTTGCCCGAAGAAAAAGGGATAAAGCTCTTTAGATAGTATTTTGTCCTACCCGCATCGCGACCGGTTTCAGCAGTTTTCGGATAAATCGAAAGGATTTCGTGAATTGGTTTTCCCAGTGTTTCAAATTCGGTGAGTTCGTATTTGATGCCAGGCTCTTTAAAGATTCGGTCGATGAGTTCCTTGGTCATTTTTGTTACCATTGGGCCTGTTCCGGAACATTGTTTTTCAACTGTTCGTTCAATCATCGCTACAGTGTATTCTTACCAATAATTTTACTGAGGAGGTCGCAGCCCCGGTCTCCCATGCTGCGCAACATATCTTCGATCTTCTGCATGGCAAGCGGCGATGGCTTTGCACGACCGTTTTCCCACCGGTTGATAGTCGGATAGGTGACCCCGAGCCTGGCGGCGAATTTCTCTTGCGTGAGCCCTGTTCGTTCACGCATCACACGGACCAAGCGGGGTATGTCAGCCTGGGTGTTCAAAGTGCTTCTCCTTTTTATTTGGGATGGGGCCTGAACAAATCGGAATTCACGACACACGACCCATCAGATGATATATCATACGTTAAAAGATTGTATTGTCAAATTATTTTTTTTCGTATTATACTTGAGACGTGATAAATTTATGAATTACTCGTAAACAGGGGAGTTTTCACAAATTCATACGGGCCGCAGTATAGAAGCTTGCTCTTAGGTGATTCCCAACAAAGAATATACCATCAAGCAGCAGCCATTGGTTCGATAAGAATGTCCCATTTTGGCAATTCCGGGTTGCGTTTCAGGCGATTTTCAATTGCCCTCATAACCGATTTACTGAGTATTACGCCTTTCTCGTAAACTTTCGTACTGGTTTCTACGATGGGGTGAATTCCTTTCCAGAGCATAGTTTTCGCCCACTCTGTCATGACATCAACACTGCTAAGTAAGGTACCATTCCAATGCAGTTCTAAAATTCCCCAGCACCTCTCAATGGGGTTGTATTTGCTATGATAGGGTGGAAAATACAAGAGCTGTATGGGTTTGTTAATGGCATCACTAACTTCTATGATGCGCTTCAGAAACTGTGTGCGGACACCACTACTTTCCGGTCCGTTATCCATTTTTAACTGTATCCTATCAATATTTATTCGATCTTCAACAGTTTGATTTTCCCACCAGCCATTGATCGTATCGATAATGAAGTCACTCGTTTTAAAGGAACTTCCCATGTTGATATACAACTCTCCAGTGTCTTCACTCACAATGCCGCACGGTGTATAGCTATCTCCAGTAGCGAAATCATGATCGCTAGCTTTGTTATTGACACGGCTTAAGCCGCCCCTGGAAAATTCACCAATCTTAACAGTTGCTTTGCAATCCATGCTTAATCGAGCAACATGTTCATCCGAATCTTTAGCATCTTGATCTTTTTTTTTAATATTTTCAAATATCGAATCCGTTTCTTTAATTTTTTTCAGCGGTTTAGCTTTGACCACTTTACGCAAACGGTAGCCCAAGCGGTTTAATATCTCTGACATACTACTTAAAGAGGGCAAGTCGTCATCACTAAACCCTGCATCTTTTAAAGCATTCAGAGCAGATTGCGCTGTCAAT
>CAIMCT010000026.1 GCA_903839535.1 uncultured Desulfobacteraceae bacterium | reverse complement strand
CTTCGTTCCTATCGAAATCTTATTCATAGCAACAGACTTATAACATTTCAGGTTACAGTTAAAGAAACTGACCTGATGGTGTGCGCTTCAACTTCTCTGGAATCTCTAACCCGCGAACGAATTCTGACCTATCGCAATTATCTGGAAAGCTATATCGAGCAATATCCGGAGTATCAGAGAACCCTTCAACCCTGGCGCATTTCAGGGCCAGCTCCGGCGATTGTTCGGGATATGGCGCTGGCTGGTGAAAAGGCCGGAGTCGGGCCTATGGCGGCTGTTGCAGGTGCTATTTCCGAATATGTAGGAAAAGATCTTTTGTCCTATTCTGATGAAGTTATCGTGGAAAATGGTGGTGATACGTTTTTCAAGACCAATTCTCCAGTAACAGTTGGAATTTACGCCGGAAACTCTCCTTTAAGCCTGAAAGTCGGCCTGAAGGTGGATTCAACCGCCCATCCGGTTTCCCTGTGTACATCATCCGGCACAGTAGGACATTCGCTGAGTTTTGGAAAAGCCGATGCTGTATCCGTGATGTCCGACTCCTGTGCGCTTGCTGATGCGGTTGCAACGGCCGTGGGCAATCGTGTTCGATCCGCCGGAGATATCTCAAGCGCAATTCAGTTTGGGAAAAGTATTCCCGGCGTGTCTGGACTGGTCGTCATTATCGGAAAAGATATGGGCCTGTGGGGAAATTTTGAAGTCATTCCCCTCAGAGGAAAAAAATGTTGAGTTTTTAGCATTAACAGCGTAAGTTGCGGACCATTGACTTTGGAATGTTGGCAATGGGGCGATGGGTTAATGGCTGGATTGTGAACAAGCTTGTTCCTTAAACTTTGTGCTTTAATATCAGGAGGACGGCGATTTTGGAAACCTTATGGGCTCCCTGGCGCATTGAGTATATCAAGTCTGAAAAAGAAAGTGGATGTGTGTTTTGTCATGCGCTGACAATTCACGATGAGCTGACCCTCTACAAAGGCGATACCACCCTTGTGGTCATGAATAAATACCCGTATATCAACGGCCACCTTCTGGTTGCACCCATTCGGCACTTATCCCGGCTGGATGAACTTTCCCGAAACGAAATGCGGGATATTATGGTAACCGTTGAAAAAGCGATTCATATTGAGAAGGAAATTATGAAGCCTGATGGTTTTAATGTCGGCCTCAATCTCGGCAAAGTGGCAGGGGCTGGTATTGAGGAACATCTGCATTTTCATATTGTTCCCAGGTGGTTCGGCGACACGAATGCGCTAACTGTTTTTGCAGATATCCGCGTCATTCCCGAACATCTTAAAGCTACTTTTGATTCTTTAAAACCGTTTTTTTCGCAGTTAGGCCAAACAATTTAACCGGGTGCTGGTTGCTTCAGTGCATTCCAAAAGCCGAAAATGTAAAAACGTCAGTAAAGGAGTTACCCGTTGAAAAAAATCCGAATTGCGCTTTTGCTTGTGGCACTGGGCTTTTCCGGCCTGGTTATTTATCAGAACATGGAGTATTTGGTGACTCCAGCCAACCTTCATCTGAACCTGTGGATTGCCGGGTCTTATAATTCAGACGGGATAAAAAATGCACAGTTGATTCTGGGGGCTTTTTTTGCCGGGCTCCTTATTTCCTATTCTCTTTGCCTGTCTTCCCGGTTCAAAAACAATAAAATTATTAAAAGCTTAAACACAACCCTCAATGCTCAGATGGAAACCATAACGGCACAGAAGAGTGAATTGAGTAAATATCAGGGTCCAACGTCGCAGCATGATTCCATGCAGACCGAGGTTTCAGCAGAAAACACCTGATTTGCCATGCTTCCTTCCCATACCACCCCCATGATGAAACAGTATATAGCGATGAAAAGCGAGAATCCCGACGCTTTGCTGTTTTATCGCATGGGGGATTTTTACGAGATGTTTTTTGAGGATGCGGAAATTGCATCACCCATTCTGGAAATAGCGTTAACATCCCGAAATAAAAACGATGAATTCCCGGTTCCGATGTGCGGCGTTCCTCATCGGGCGGTTCAGGGTTATATTGCACGGCTGATTGAGCAGGGCTTTAAGGTTGCTATCTGCGACCAGACTGAAGACGCGTCACTGGCCAAAGGATTGGTCCGCCGCGAAGTGGTTCGTGTAATCACTCCGGGAATGATTGTTGAAGATGGGCTTCTGGATGAAAAGACCAACAATTTCATACTGGCCTTATGTCGGCATGACCGGGATATCGGACTGTCCTGTCTGGATATCTCGACAGGGACATTCCGGATGACTCAATCCGAAAACCTGGATGTTATTCGGGATGAAATCATTCGAATATCCCCCCGTGAAATCCTTCTTCCTGAATCTTCGCAGCAAGATTCGGAGCTTTGCAGCTTTCAGCACCTGTTTTCCGGAAAAGCCGTTTCCTATACTCAGGATCAACATTTCGAATATCGAAATGCCCGCGAAAAACTCATCCGGCAGTTTCAAACATTTTCCCTGGAAGGATTTGGATGTGAAACGTTATTTGCCGGGGTGGGGGCGGCAGGTGCGTTGATCAATTACGTCCAGGAAACCCAGAAACAGGCAATTGATCACATCTCCCGAATTGAAACTTATATTCAAAGCCAGTTTCTGGTGGTCGATGATGTCAGTTGCCGCAACCTGGAGTTGATCAAAACCATACAGGGCGATTCCAGAAACGGAACCCTGTTAAGTGTTCTGGATCGAACCATGACGGCGATGGGGGGAAGGCGTTTCAAAAACTGGATGCGCTATCCACTCATGAACGTTGAAAAGATACAGTTGCGTCTGAATGCTGTTGAAGAGGCTAAAACCAGTATCCAATTGACCCACACAATTCGGGATGCTTTAAAAAAGATCGGCGATATGGAACGCCTGGGGAGTAAGATCGTCATGGGCCATTGTAATGCCAGAGATCTGCTTTCTCTGTGCATATCTCTGGAGGCGCTTCCCGGTATTCGAGATACGCTTGAACCATTTAAAGCCGAGCTTTTTCAGTGGAATTCTCATGGTCCTCTCCTGGATGAACTCGTTAATTTGGCGATATTGATTAAGAGCGCTATTCGGGAAGATGCCCCCCCAGTAATCCATGATGGCGGCATGATCAAGCTTGGCTTTGATGCGAAGCTTGATGAATGGATCGGGATCAGTCGGGATGGAAAGGGTTGGCTGTCAAGACTTGAAGTTGAACAGCGGCAGGTAACCGGTATTCAATCTCTTAAGGTCCGATTCAACAAGGTTTTCGGGTATTATATTGAAATTTCCAAAAATCAGTCCAAGTCGGTTCCCGCCCATTATATTCGAAAACAGACCCTGGTCAATGCTGAAAGGTATATTACCGAAGATCTGAAAGAATTCGAGTCAAAGATTCTGAGCGCTGAAGCTGAGCGATCAACCATGGAATATCAGATATTTATGGATATTCGTCAAGCTGCCGCCGACAAGCATAAGGCGATTCTTCAGGCTGCTAATTTTATCGCCGACGTTGACTGTCTGATGAATCTGGCGGATATTGCCGACCAGTATGACTATACCCGACCGGAAATTCGCACTGATGGCGTTCTTTTCATTGAAGATGGACGTCATCCTGTGGTAGAACAAATGATTGTCGGGGAGCGATTTGTCCCTAATTCCATTGCAATGGACGATAATCAAAATCAGGTCTTGATTATTACCGGGCCGAATATGGCGGGAAAATCCACAATCCTGAGGCAGGTCGCCCTTCAGGTGCTGATGGCGCAGATGGGCTCTTTTGTTCCCGCCCGTAGCGCCGCAATTTCGCTGATCGACCGGATATTTACGCGTATTGGCGCCTTGGATAATCTGTCCAGCGGCCAAAGCACGTTTATGGTGGAGATGGAAGAAACCGCAAATATTTTGAACAGCGCCACATATCAAAGTCTGGTCATAATGGATGAAATCGGCCGGGGAACCAGTACTTATGATGGGTTCAGCATTGCCTGGGCTGTCGTGTCCTATCTTCATGACTTGAAGGGCAGAGGGGTTAAAACCCTTTTTGCAACCCATTACCACGAGCTGACGGCACTGGAGCTGTCCAACCCCCGTGTAAAAAATTTTAATATCAGTGTCAAGGAATGGAAAGATCAGATCATTTTTCTGCGCAAGCTGGTAGAAGGCGGCGCCAGTCGCAGTTATGGGATTCAGGTAGCCAGGCTTGCCGGAATCCCCGAGTCTGTCGTTACCCATGCCAAAACTATATTATCAGACATAGAAGATGATGTTAAGCCATTTCCTGGTGCTTCCATACCTGGGATACGGAGAAAAGTTTCAAAATCGGTTCCGGTTCAACAGGGATTATTTTCGGACATCGAAAATATTATTGTTCAAAAACTGAAAAGTATCGAAATCACTACCATGACCCCGCTGGATGCCCTGAACTGTTTGAGTGAACTTCGCATTCAGGCCATTCAGAAATATGAAAATAATTAGGTAAGAGGATGTAACAAACGACTGGTACATGGTCCATAAACTGCCTGTAAAGGCTTTCATAAAAAGACATTTCTGAATAAATGATGAACAGACGTATTATATATTGGGGCGTAATTTTTTTATTCGCAGTTTTCTGGGGCGCTTTGCCTTCTTGCGCATCAACGGCAAAGGAAAGGTATGTCCAAGCAGATTCCTGCTATCATAAACTACTGAACAGCCCGGAAAAACAAAAATTAAGGCAAAACTGGATACAGTGCATTGAAGAGTACCAGGAAGTTTACAAGTCGGAACCGGATGGGCAGGTGGCTTCCGCCGGCCTCTACATGGTTGGGTATTTGTATGATGAAATGTATCGCGTTTCCAAAAAAACTGCTGATAAAAAAGAAGCCATTGATTGCTACGAACGGATTATCCGCCGGTATCCCCAAAGTAGCTATATGTCAAAAGCAAAAGATGCTATTGACAGATTGTCCAACCCTGAAAACTACAAGCCGACATTAAAAAGCAGCGACAATCTACAAAAAACAGAAAAAATTGCAGGTGAATCCGATCCGCCTGTTTCCTCGGCCTCAGTAGATTCATCTTCTCCCACGCCTTCCGGCTACAGTCGGATCAGCGATCTTCGCGTCTGGTCTAATCCCAGCTATACGCGAATCGTCATTGATGCCGACAAGGAGACAACTTACGAACACCGCCTGCTGAAGAAAGATATTGCGCTCGATAAACCTCAGCGACTCTATATTGATTTTAATCAGAGCAAACTCAGCAAAAACCTTAAAAATTTAATCCCTATTGATGATGATTTGTTGATTGATGCACGCGCCGGTCAGTACACTCTGGATTCTGTACGAGTGGTAGTTGATATCAAGTCGTTCAAATCCTATAAGATTTTTTCACTGAATAACCCTTTTAGAATTATTATAGACATCTGGGGAGATGAATCCAGTTCAGCACCGGTATATCAGCCATCTCCACCTGGATCGGCTTCCCATAAAACAACCCATAAAAGCACTGGAAAGAGAATTGCCAAGGATACCGGAAAGCATTCAAAAATCGATCCCGGAGCCTTGGCCAAGCAATTGGTCCTGGGAGTAAGCCACATCATCATTGATCCCGGACATGGCGGCAAAGATTTTGGAGCTCCTGGAGTTGTAAAAGGAGTTTATGAAAAAGATATCACTTTGGCTATCAGCAAGAAGTTAGCCGCTAAAATTCGGGACTCACTCAAATGCGAGGTCATCATGACCCGAACTACAGATCACTATTTGACGCTTGAAGAACGAACTGCTATAGCCAACACCAAGAATGGAGATATTTTCATCTCCATTCATACCAATGCCGCTAAAAATCCGGATGCTTATGGGATAGAAACATTTTTTCTAAATCTGGCGACTGATGACGAATCCATCCTGGTGGCTGCGCGTGAAAACGCAACGTCAACCAAGAATATCAGTGACTTGCAAAGTATTCTGACCGATTTGATGCAGAATGCCAAGGTCAATGAATCAAGCCGCCTTGCCGCCAGCGTCCAGGATGTTTTGTGTAATCACATGAGCATCAAGTACAGCAATGTCAAAAATAAAGGGGTGAAAAAAGCGCCGTTCTATGTGCTTTTGGGTGCACAGATGCCTTCCATACTGGTGGAAACATCCTTTATCAGCAATGAACGGGAATGTGCACGGCTGGCCTCGCCGGAGTATCAGGATCGGCTCTGTGATGCCATCATTACAGGGGTCGGTCGCTATATTAAAGCTACCAATCCGACCGCTTTTAGTAATAAGCAAAAAACAGATTCCGCACTTGCCAAAATGATGAATGATGAATGATGACAACCGTTCACTCCCCCTCCCAGCGGGAGGGGGCCGGGGGGAGGGCAAGTGTTTGGCATGACAGTGATTTCCCCCCTCCCAACCTCCCCCCGCTTGGGGGAGGGGTCTGAACGCCTACGAATGATGAATATAGTTTTCGTACATGAGGGTGGCCTGCTATGGCCATGATAGTTTACATAAAAATATGGAGGATGTTTTATGGATTTGAATCACATATTGTTCCAGATTGAAGAAGGAATCGCCACATTGACATTCAACCGCCCCAAGGCGCTGAATGCTTTAAACAGCGAATTGCTGGATGAAATGTCCCGAACCCTGGATGCAGTAGCTGCGAATGAAGATGTTCGAGTTCTTATCCTGACCGGATCTGGAGACAAGGCGTTTGTTGCGGGTGCGGACATTACGGAACTTGCCAGATGCAATGCGCTTCAGGCAAAGGTCTTTGCAACCAAGGGACATAACGTCATAAGCAAGCTTCAATGCCTGGATATTCCAGTCATCGCAGCAGTGAATGGGTTTGCTCTAGGCGGTGGTAGTGAAATCGCTTTGGCCTGTGATTTTATTATCGCTTCTGAAAACGCCAAATTCGGTTTGCCAGAAATCACATTGGGGATTATTCCCGGTTTTGGCGGTACTCAGCGCCTGCCGAGGCTGATTGGTTCGAACATGGCCAAGGAAATGATCTTTACCGGAAAAATGATTTCAGCGGCGGAAGCTCAGAGCATAGGCATGGTCAATCGGGTGGTGTCTGCTGATGCTTTGATGACGGACGTTATGAACACCGCAAAAGCCATTTACCAGAAAGGGAAGGTCTCCCTTAGAGCAGCTAAGCAAGTGATCAACGCAGGACTGAACGTTGATTTAAAAACGGGTTGCCGTATGGAAGTGGATGCCTTTGCCCTGTGCATGGCCAGCGAAGACGCTAAGGAAGGGACAACGGCATTTCTTGAAAAACGAAAAGCGATTTTCAAAGGCAGTCTGACGGGTGAATTATAATTGCTCACGATAGGGAGTCGTTTTAATGATTTACGATATTGAGTTTGAAACCTTGCCGCGAGAGGCGTTGGCTGCTATTCAGCTCAGGCACCTCAGGACAACTCTTGAACGGGTATATGCTGCAGTTCCGTTTTATAGAAACAGATTTCAGGAGGCTGGAATTACGCCCAACGATATCCGGACACTTGAGGATTTTCAGCAACTGCCCTTTACCACCAAAAAGGATCTTCGGGACAATTATCCTTATGGTATGTTTGCGGTTCCAATGGACAATGTAGTTCGGATCCATGCTTCATCCGGAACAACCGGTCAGCCAACTGTTGTCGGTTATACGGCAAGAGACATCAATACCTGGTCGGAGCTGATGGCCAGAGCCCTTACAGCAGGCGGCGCCGGCCCCAAAGACATTATCCACAACGCCTACGGATATGGTCTTTTTACTGGCGGGCTGGGTGTCCATTATGGAGCAGAAAAACTGGGCGCTTCGGTTATTCCGGTTTCCGGTGGAAACACCAATCGCCAGATCATTATCATGCGGGATTTTGGGCCGACCATTTTGACGGCTACTCCGTCCTATGCCCTTCACCTGGCTGAGGTGGCGGAAGAAATGGGGGTTTCATTTGAAAATCTGAAATTCAAGTACGGTGTCTTCGGCGCAGAGCCTTGGTCTGAGCAGATGCGGCATGAGATTGAGCGAAAACTGCATCTAAAGGCGGTGGATATCTATGGGCTAAGCGAATTGATCGGTCCGGGAGTTGCGGTGGAGTGTCATGAGGCCCAAAACGGACTGCATATTTTTGAAGATCATTTTATTCCGGAGATTATAGATCCGGCAACAGGAAAAGTTCTGCCTTACGGCGAATCCGGGGAACTGGTCTTTACATCAATTACCAAAGAAGCATTTCCCATCGTTCGGTACCGTACGCGCGATATCACCACGCTGAATCCGGAGCCATGTATTTGTGGCAGAACGCTGGTGCGCATGAAAAAAGTAAGTGGACGAACCGATGACATGCTCATTATCCGTGGGGTGAACGTCTTTCCATCCCAGATTGAAAGCGTTCTGATGGAGATCGAAGGCATCGAACCCCATTATCAGCTTGTGGTGGATCGTGAAGACAATCTGGATACACTGACGGTTCTTGTTGAAATCAACGAGCGGAGCTTTTCAGATGAAGTCAAGGTGCTGCAACAGCTTGAAAGAAAAATTTCCATCAACATCAAGGAATATCTGGGCGTTTCCGCCAGGGTCAAGCTGGTTGAGCCAAAAGTGATTGCCAGAAGTCAGGGAAAAGCAGTGAGGGTGATCGACAACCGCAAGATATGACAGGATATTAACGCGATAGGGCAGGTGGGAGCGACAGTGAGACTTATGCCGCTTCTCCTGCCTTTACATAAAGGATTATACTGATGCGAGTAAAGCAGATTTCTGTTTTTCTGGAAAATAAGGCCGGACGGCTCTCTGAAGTTACTGCGATTCTGGCTGAAGCTGGAATCAATATCCGCGCACTTTCGGTTGCGGACACTTCCGATTTTGGTGTGCTAAGACTCATTGTCAATGATAACCAGAAGGCATTGGAAGCCTTGAAGAACAATGGATTTTCGGTAGGAATCACCGATGTCGTAGCGGTTGAGGTTACGGATAAACCAGGTGGGTTG
>CAIMCT010000025.1 GCA_903839535.1 uncultured Desulfobacteraceae bacterium | reverse complement strand
CGGACTTATGTCAGCCGCAGTTGGAAAGGAGCACTCAGCTTTTTGGAGATATATTCTTTGTTCAGCCATGGGCCACTCATGGTCTGACGGATGAAACTAATGAAACCTCGAACGCCCGTATCCCGAATGACTTTGGCAATACGTTCCGAGTATCGGCATAGGGTATTAAACAGATGGCCCAACCGCATCTGGTAATGATACCCCTATTTCTCAGCCGGATGGTGTCACTCACCTGATTGAGCAGCTTCTGCTGGCGTTTTTCGTCTAAGTATGAAGTGGTCATGATATTCCCAATGAAATTCAGTCAGATTTTTTCTATTATCACTCGATGTTCAAGTTTTTTTCGTAACATGTTGATATTATTGAGTTAAATAGAAACCAAGATTTTTTTCATAACAGTTTTAAATCAAGAACTTATGTTTTTTCGACTAAAAAACTTGAACATCGAGATACATGGTATTTTCAGAATACAGCCGAGTCGTGGTACTGGTCCAGTACTACCAATGTGTACAATACCAACTACGCGTGGTTCGTGAATTCCGACTACGGCTACTACAACTATAGGTACAACGCTGGTTATGTTCGTGTTTACAATGATAACTAAGGTAAAGGAGTAGGAGGGGATATTGATATCCAAACTATATATTTAATGTTGACTAATGGCGGGCTAATTTCAGCCACTACTTTCGGAAGCGGTGATGGTGGGGATGTGACCATCAAAGCAAAGAATGTATCGAATGAAACAAGGCATTGAAGCATTTCCAGCGCGTTTTGAATCTGTGTCGGGATCAGCGGAAGACTCAATTGGGATGGGCAGGAAGCTGGCATTGGGGCCAGTGAACGATGGAATCCGATGTCACCTTGAAGGACAGGAATGTGCTGTCCAACTGGGTTTGCGTAATGTTGTTGATTCTCAAAATAAACACGGCCAGTTCATGCATGAAAATGAGGATGGGAACAGCCTTGGTCATCGTCTCGGCCACAAGGGTTTATTTCGATGTGGCGAATACAAATTCGCCCCCATTATTGCCTGACGGTGGCGAGACACGGAGAAACACCTGGCCGAAACGATTATCGATGCCAAAAGATAATTTTTTCTTGTATAATGTTAAGCTGGAACGATGGATTAAACAAGAATAAAAAGCTGTGGAACAAAATTATCCTGGCCCTTTGATAAACAGTTGACAAACTCGAAATTGACATGATAGAGTCGATGTGATTGAGCGCTCGTTCAGATATTTTATTACTGTTACGCTAAGTAGTGCGGATCAACATGGAGCATTCACCCCGAAGAACCAGAGATGTCGTTACTCTGATCAAAAACACGGATCTGGTGGAACGCAGGCGACGGCAAATTGTCGATGCAGCCGTCGAGCTGTTCATCGAAAAAGGATTTCACAAAACCACGACCCGGCAGATCGCCAGCGCCGCTGGCTTTTCCATCGGCCTGCTCTATGAATATGTCAAATCCAAGGAAGATATTCTCTATCTGGTCTGCGATGCCATCCATGAAGAGATGTCTCAGCATGTTACCCACGCCCTGCATCGAGCCGACGAGGGTGTGAAAGGTCTGGCCGAAGCCATTCGGGAATATTTTATGGTATGCCATCGCATGAACGATCACATTCTGCTCATCTACCAGGAAACCCAGTCCCTGCCATCTCAGTGGCGAAAGCGCGTGCTGGAAAACGAGGTTCAAATCACCGGTCTTTTTGTCAATGTACTGGCTAATCTATCCGCATCAGGCGATTTGCCGTCCATGGACGAAAAACATATTGAGCTGGCTGCGCACAATATCACGGTGCTGGGTCACATGTGGACCTTTCGCAGGTGGTTTCTGGCGCGCCATTACAATATCGAAGATTACATCAACATTCAAACCAGATTGATTTTTGGGATTGACGCCCTTGCTGGCGCCATCCCACCAAAGGAGGAAGCGTGAGTATCGCGATTCAAGCCTATCAGCCCAAACATAATGTCCGAGTGGTTACAGCTACCTCTCTTTTTGACGGCCATGATGCTTCCATCAATATCATGCGGCGGATTTTGCAGGACACAGGTGTTGAAGTCATTCACCTGGGACATAACCGGTCTGTCCAGGAAATTGTCGATGCCGCCATTGAAGAAGATGCGCAGGGTATCGGCGTATCCAGTTACCAGGGCGGCCATCTGGAATTTTTCAAGTATATGGTGGATTTGTTAAGAGAAAACGGGGCTTCCCATATCAAGGTTTTCGGCGGCGGTGGCGGCGTGATCGTTCCTGATGAAATTCGGGAGCTGGAGGCTTATGGCATCGCCAAGATATATTCTCCGGAAGACGGCACACGCATGGGGCTTCAGGGCATCATCAATAATATGGTTGAAGCCATGGATTTTTCTACGGTCAGCAGCCATGCCGTTAATCTGGAGAACCTGTCGCCCCTGAACAAACTTCGCGTCGCCAACCTGATCACAACTGTCGAGCAGACCAAATCCCATGACATCGGACGGCTCCCCGAACTACTTGACCAGTTACGGAATAAAGCGGCCGGAAAAACGGTCCCGGTTTTGGGTATTACCGGTACCGGCGGTTCAGGAAAATCGTCACTGACCGATGAACTCATTTTGCGCCTCCTCAATGATATTCCGGAGATTCATGTCGCCATAGTCAGTTGCGACCCTTCCCGAAGAAAAACCGGCGGTGCGCTTCTTGGCGACAGAATCCGAATGAACGCCATCGGAAGCCCCCGCATCTACATGCGTTCTCTGGCTACCCGACAGTCCAACACCGAAATACCTGGTACCCTAGGCGAGTCCATCCAGGCGCTGAAAGCAGCAGGCTTTGATCTGATTATCGTCGAAACCGCCGGCATCGGACAAGGGGATTCCCTGATTACCAATATCGTTGACACCTCCATGTATGTCATGACCAGCGAATTTGGAGCAGCCTCTCAGCTCGAAAAGATTGATATGCTGGATTATGCAGATATTGTTGTCGTAAATAAATATGAAAAACGCGGCGGAGAGGATGCTGTCCGGGATGTGCGCAAACAGGTTCAGCGAAACCGATCCGCATGGAACGTCTCTCCGGACGAAATGCCGGTGTTTGGAACCATTGCGTCCAAATTCAATGATGACGGGGTAACAGCGCTTTATCATGCCATTCTTGATACGCTTGCTGATAAAACCAAGGTTCGGTTCCATTCCAATCTGCCAAAGTCGAAAATACGGACTTCAACATCCAAAACCATCATTATTCCACCGGAACGAACCAGGTACCTTTCTGAAATCTCGGATACCATTCGCAATTATCACAAAAAGACCGAAGTCCAAGCCGAAGCCGTCCGCACAGCCTGGCACCTGGAAGAAGCCGTTAAGTCCGTTGAACTAACACTTTCAGGCGACAAGCAGGAGCTTTTGAACCAGCTTAAGGATGAGGTAGCGCGCGCCAGAAAAATGGTGGATGATGAATCTTGTAACACGCTTAAAGAATGGGATGAAATCAAGGCGGCCTATACCCAGGACACTCTTACATATGAGGTGCGGGGCTGTGACATCAAGATTCCGCTTTACACAGAATCGCTTTCTCATAAAAAAATCCCGAAAATCTCCATTCCCAAGTTTAAAGATCCAGGCGAGATATACCGATGGATGCGCGAGGAAAACGTTCCTGGAAGATTTCCGTTTACCGCAGGTGCCTTTCCGTTAAAGCGGGTTGGCGAGGATCCCACCAGAATGTTCGCCGGAGAAGGCGACCCTGCAAGAACCAACCGACGATTCAAGCTGCTTTCGGGAAACTACGATGCCAAACGGCTATCCACTGCATTTGATTCGGCCACTCTCTATGGGTATGATCCAGACAGACGTCCGGATATTTATGGAAAAATAGGCACATCAGGAGTCAGCATCTGCACCCTGGAAGATGTCAAAATCCTTTACGGCGGCTTTGACCTTTGCGCGCCCAGCACTTCAGTTTCCATGACCATCAATGGCCCTGCGCCCGTCATTCTGGCCATGTTCATGAACACGACCATCGACCAGCAACTGGATAAATTCACGGAAAAAAACGGTCGAGCGCCATCTGACGACGAAGCAGCACAGATTCGCGCCAATGCCCTTTCCAATGTCAGGGGAACAGTTCAGGCCGATATTCTGAAAGAAGATCAGGGACAGAACACCTGTATTTTCTCCATTGAATTCGCCCTGAAAATGATGGGCGACATTCAGGAATTTTTTATTCAGAACCGGGTCCGCAATTTCTACTCCGTATCCATATCAGGATACCACATCGCCGAGGCTGGCGCCAATCCCCTCACCCAGTTGGCGCTGACATTGTCCAACGGTTTTACTTATGTGGAGTATTACCTTTCCCGGAAAATGCCGCTCGACAGCTTCGCGCCGAATCTGTCCTTTTTCTTTTCAAACGGCATGGACCCAGAATACACGGTCATCGGCAGGGTGGCGCGCCGAATATGGTCTATTGCCATGAAAGAAAAATACAAGGCGACAGAACGATCCCAGATACTCAAATACCATATTCAGACATCCGGAAGATCGCTTCACAGCCAGGATATTCAGTTCAATGATATCCGGACTACGCTTCAGGCCCTTTGCGCCATATACGACAACTGCAACAGCCTTCATACCAACGCATTTGACGAGGCTATCACCACTCCCAGCTCTGAATCGGTGCGAAGGGCGCTGGCCATTCAGCTCATAATCAACAGGGAATGGGGACTGGCGAAAAATGAAAACATGGACCAGGGCAGCTTTATAGTGGAAGAACTCACCAAGCTTGTAGAGGAAGCTGTTTTACTGGAATTTGACCGAATTACCGAACGCGGCGGAGTTCTGGGCGCCATGGAAACCGGCTATCAGCGCAGCAAGATTCAGGAAGAATCCATTCACTACGAAATCCTGAAACACACTGGCGAATACCCCATTGTCGGCGTCAACACCTTCCGTGATCCCAATATTTTGGGCGATGAACTCAGCGACGGCGTGGAACTGGCCAGGGCAT
>CAIMCT010000024.1 GCA_903839535.1 uncultured Desulfobacteraceae bacterium | reverse complement strand
GGTTGATATCGACCTGAATAGATATTATCATAGTGTCACTTTTCTGGGGTTTCGTTACAAAAACCCAGGTCAGTGGGAATAACAGCGTTTGCCTGCTAAGCGTTGGCTGATTTTCCCCTTGGAAAATTAAATGGGCCCCAAACAGAGGCCCATTTAATCCGATAATTCATTCTTGCTTGTCAACCTTTTCTGAAAATTTTATGCCCTTTTTAACTCAAATAAACTGAAAGCCAACAGTACCCGCCAATTTTTCTGTACGCCACTTGCTGCACAGAGTGCATACCTTTCCACCGTTCCGGGTGGTTCGGACGGGTCCCTGGCAGAAGTGGCAATGTTCCAGTGGTTTTCCTTCTGAATCTGAATCAAAGGATACCTTGCATGCTGGATCTGTGGAAGCGGCGCACTTCACATAGTGATTACCTTGCCAGTCCCGCAGATGCAAATTCGATCCACACTTGGGGCAAATTCCCACCACGGGGCCGAACGCACGCGGGTTGCCTTGGGGTGCATTTTGTTTGATCTGCTCCACCAGTTCTGTAACGAAAGTCCGGATACCTTTCATGAACTCATCCCGCTTAGCCTCGCCCCTGCGCATGCGCTCCAGCCCGGCTTCCCACTCTCCGGTCATCATCGGGGATTTCAAGTTTTCCGCCCGTATGGATTGGATCAGCTCGATCCCCTTTGTTGTTGGTTGCAGGATGTTTCGGGTACGCTCGACATAACCCCGTTTCAGCAGTGTCTCAATCATGTTGGCGCGGGTGGCGGGCGTGCCCAGGCCGCAGTCCTTCATCGCGCCCTTCAGCTCTTCATCTGCTAGTTCCTTACCTGCGCTTTGCATGGCACCAAGCAGATCCCCTTCGGTCAGGCTTTTGGGAGGCGATGTCTTTCCTGCCCTGCTAATGAGCTCCTTTGTATCGACTTCTTCCGCCTTGATAATGGAAGGAAGCCCTGAGTTTTCTTCCTCTTCAGGACCTTCCTTATTCCCCTTTTCTTTTTTGGGCCGACCATATGGCGGGTCAACGGCAGACCATCCCAAATCTTGCACAACTGTTCCCATGGTCTTGAAGCTTTCTTTTCCGATCTTAGTAATGATGATAGTCCTGGCTTCGATACGATCGGGGAAGTATGCAGCCAGAAAACGGCGTGCGATCAGTTCGTATATCTTCAACTGGTCACCCTGGAGATTCTTTGCGGGGTTCTCCGTGGGTACCAGAGCCGAGTGATCTTCAACCTCTTTATCGTTCACGAAGCGTTTGTCGAGCACCACGGGCCAGCGATTCCTAAGGTCTGCAACAAAGGGCTGTAAATCAGCGATCTGGCCTTGTGCAATGGCCTTGATCCAGCTTGCAGCCTTCTGGGCATCAGCTTCTGTCAAGTATCTGGAATTCGTGCGCGGATAGCTGATGAGCTTGGCTTCATAGAGATACTGAGCTACTTCCAGGGTATGCTCCGCCGTGAATCCGAAACGTTTGTTAGATTCTTTTTGGAGATTGGTGAGGTCATAAAGCAGTTCCGGCTTTTTCTTTTCCGTCCTGGATGTGACGGAAGCAACTTTACCGGAGAGCCCGGCCAGCTTATTCGCCAGCGCCTTTGCATCATCTTCCAGATCGAACCGGTTCTGATCTTTCCCCTCTACTTTACGGAACCATAAGCCCTTGTACATTCCACTGTTTGCTTGAAACGTTGCTATCAAAGTCCAGAAGTTTTTTGGAGTAAAGTCCCTGATTTCCAGTTCGCGATTTACAAGAAGAGCCAATGTCGGTGTTTGTACGCGCCCGATGGAATAGACTCCATCTCCTCCGGCCCGGCGCATGACCAGAGTTTGGGCGCGTGTGCAGTTAATGCCGACCAGCCAGTCCGATTCCTGCCGGCTGCGTGCGGCATCCCGCAGACCATGGTAAGCATCGCCTGGCTTCATCCGGACATAAGCATCCCGGATGGCGTTATCCGTAAGGCTTGATGTCCAGAACCTTTTCACGGGTTTTGTGCATCCGGACAAACGATAGACCAGATCAAAGATCAGCTCGCCTTCACGACCGGCATCTGTCGCATTCACTACATCCACCACATCGTCACGAGTTATGAGTTTTGCTACTACGTTGAATTGATCCCTGGTGGCCTCGATGGGGGCATAGCGGAATGGTTCGGGAAAAAATGGCACAGTATCCAGTTTCCATGATTTAAGCCCCGGATCATATCCTTCGGGACCTATGGCAGTGACTAAGTGGCCCACACACCATGTTACGATGACATCGCCGCCCTGGATGAAACTGCGCCCAGTACCCCGAATGCCCAGAGCTGAAGCTATGGCGCGGCCCATGCTGGGCTTTTCACTGATTATGATACGGGTCATGGATTTTCTTCTTTGATTGAGAGTCCGGGAAAATAACAATTCAATATCCATTGAGTTCTTCGCACTTAACACATGGATAAGTATTCAAAAGAGGTAATTGCAAAACCCATTTTTTACTTGTGTTTTCTCTTGTTTTCTTCGATTTTCATACCACTTTGATTAGTTTTGCAATTGGCTCAAAAGAGTGTATTCAGTACCAGAGTATATCCGGCATTATCAGGCGGCCTTTAAAATGAAATTCACGTTTACCCCGTCAAAAGGAAAAATGACATGTGATCCGAAAAGGCATCGGCGCATACAACGACTCGGCGGGTGAACAGTCGGCAGACTTTCATGTTGGAGATAATAACAACATTATTTTTTTCTGTCAAGCACCTCAAGCGGCGCGATACAACAAGATAAGGGCAATATTTGCCTTAAAGGATAGTTGCGCCTTTATGCGCCTATTTTTGATGTTATACTGCGAACTGGCATAATCTGCGCTTTTCATAAACTCCCTCTCCCAGCGGGGGAGGGTTGGGGTGGGGGATCAAAAACGTAAAATTATGCCAGTTCGCAGTATATTAAGAATTTACTTAAATTGAGCGAAAGGTGAGTTATGATTCCAGTTCCTTCATTTCATTCTCAAAACAAGTAGGACAAATTCCATGGCTGAACTTGGCTTCCGTGTGTTCGCTGACATACTTCTCCACCTGGTTCCAGTAACCCTGATCATCGCGGATATTCTTGCAGTACGCACAGATAGGGATGATACCCTGTAGCACTTTGATCTCTGAAAGGATTTTCTCCAGTTCCAAAGTCCGCAATTCAAGAGTATCTCTTTGGTTTTTCATTTTAAGATGATTACGCACCCGCAGCAGTACCAGATCAGGGTTGAATGGTTTGGTAACATAGTCTACAGCTCCTAGTACAAGACCCTTTGACTCGTCATCCGGTTGATCAAGCGCGGTGATAAAAATTACCGGGATATCCCTGAACTGCTCATTTTCCTTAAGCCTGCGGCAGACTTCAAAGCCGTCCATAACCGGCATCATGATGTCCAGCAGAATCAGATCCGGCTCTAATAACCGCACTTTTTGCAGCGCATCATTCCCGTCCGTGGCAAAATAGATATCAAATTCATTTTCCAGGGTTTCATTGAGTGTCTCAATGTTGGCTGAGGTATCGTCAACTATCAGTATTTTCGCCTTATCCATGGTGCTACTCCTTTCATAACGTAGTGAATATCGCTTTATTATGCTAATTTATTGTAATAAATTAACTTCATCATCAATCAATAGAACCGTTGTAACGTGATCATCAATCATGCGATTTGTCCGTTCAGCCTGGCGCAGATAGCATCAAGTGGGCGGCGAGCAGCGGCGAATTTCAGGTCGTCAAAAGCCTTGCCAATGGCATCGAGCTCGACATCGAAACTTCCTCCTGACAGGAGCTCACACAGAGGTCTAAACCGCTTGCGTACCGACATACTATTGCGCTCAAGCAACGGCCTTATTTCGCCAATGGCCGCCAATGCGGCGGCCGCGTCGATGTCACGTTGCGGTGTTTCTATCTTAAGCTGTGCGGTATCATTTTTCACCAAAGTGCTAACAGCCTCCAGCGCCGCAGTTAAGTGACACTCAAATCCGCCAAGTGCTTTGCTGCAGTCAGTGTTATTTCCTTTGCTACAGAGCTGCTCCAAGTCACGGGCTGCTTTGAACAGCTCACGGGCTTCCAGATTGCCGGCCACGCCGCACACAGTATGAGCCAAACGCACAGCATCAAGATAGTTGCCGCTTGCCACGTTCTGGCGAAGTTCCTTCCCCGCATGTTGGTAGGTTTCAGCAAAATCTACCATAAGGCGTTTCAGTAAACTCCGTTTACCATTAACACGAATCAGGGCGGCTTTGATGTCGAATGGTGGCAGGTGATCGGGGAGCTGGCTATCTGTCGGAGAAGTATCAGTTTCAATTGCCTTGATCGGAGATGAGTCCACAATAACCGTCCCTGGCTTGATCCACTGATTGAGAATACCTACCAATTGATCCGGAGCGATTGGCTTTGGGATATGATCATCCATGCCGGCCTCAAAGCAGCGTTGCCGATCTGTATCAAGTGCATGGGCGGTCATGGCGACGATGGGGATGTGTGTATCGCCCAGCAATTCACGAATCGCGCGTGTCGCCTCAAAGCCATCCATTTCCGGCATCTGGATATCCATCAGTATGACTGAATACGCCGAAGGTCGCAGTGTTACCGCCTCAACCGCCAAACGGCCATTAGCGACGATATCAACCACAACACCAAAGCCGGTCAGAAGTCCCTCGGCCACCAGTTGATTTATGGTGTTGTCTTCGGCTAATAGGACACGAGTCCCCTTGGCGTGGGCGAGCAGAATGGAATCCTCGCGGCGCTTGAAGGTAATGGAAGAAACCTCCCTTTGCGCTTTCGACTGCAACTTCTGGATCCCAAAACTGCCTGTGAAGGTAAACGTGCTGCCAACGCCATACATGCTTTCAACAGAAATATATCCACCCATCAGTTTCGCTAGGCGTTTGGAGATGGTTAAGCCAAGACCGGTGCCGCCGAAGCGCCGTGTGGTTGACATATCTGCCTGGGAGAAGGAGACAAACAGCCCCGACATCTGTGCCTCTGTCATGCCGATGCCGGTGTCATGTACTATAAAGCTCAGGCTCACCGCGTCATGTTGGCGCTCCGCCAGGGTAACCGCAACCACCACCTCACCAGCTTCGGTAAATTTGACAGCGTTGTTGACCAGATTGAGCAGGAGCTGTCTGAGCCGCAACGGGTCGCCCACCAGGACGGTGGGAATATCCGGCGCAATGGAATAGAGGAGTCCGATGCCCTTTTCCGCCGCATGCAGTGCAGTTGATTCGGACACATTCTCCAAAACCGAATGGAGATTGAACTCAATGTTCTCCAGAGTCAGCTTGCCCGCCTCGATCTTGGAGAAATCAAGAATATCATTGACGATTCCCAGGAGTGACATGGACGAACTTTTGATCTTTGTGAGGTAGTCCCACTGTTTCGGCTCAAGCTCCGTTTTGAGCGCCAGGTGGCTCAGACCGATGATGGCGTTCATGGGGGTGCGGATTTCATGGCTCATATTGGCGAGGAATTCGCTCTTGGCATGGCTGGCCGCTTCCGCCGCTTCCTTGGCGTGATGAAGTTTTTCCTCCACCTGTTTGCGTTCGGTAATGTCTTCGATAAAGCCTTCAAGATAGAGAAAGTCTCCATTGGTGCTAAACACTTTACGCCCTGTCATATCAACTGTGATGATGCGGTGATCTCTTCGCCGCCATAAAACTTCGTCGTAGTGAACCCAACCTTCGGCACTCATCAAATCGGCCATGATTTGTGGCCGTATCGCAGGGTCAACATAGATTTGGGTGGTCATATTGGTGGTCGCCAAGATCAACTCTTCTGGAGAGGAATACCCCAACATCTTTGACAAGGCCGGATTTACAGTTAGCAGCTTTCCTTCCCAGGTTGAATGAAAAATGCCAATCGGCGCATTTAGAAAAAGATTATGTAGTTTTTCTTCACTCTCTTTTAGCGCCAGTTCCACCTTTTTTCTTTCTTCGATATTCCGGCTTACCCCTACAACTTCTATTTCATTAGATTTGTTAAACCTATAATTGGTTGCTACTTCCACCCAAATTAATTCGCCATCCTTTCTGATTTGTCTTATCTCATTAATAGCATAATTGGGTTTATCTGGGGTTTTTTTAAAAATTTCTATATCTTTTGACATGGCATTTCTTACAAATTTCAAAGATTCTTTTTCAAGTACGTCTTCCATATTTTCTTCCATAGCCTCCTCTACGGTTACGCCTCGCAAGTAATATATAGCTGGGCTAACATAGGTAAATTTACCTGTTGCCACATTTAGAACCCAAACGACATCGGCGGTAAATTCTGTTAGCAAACGATATTTTTCATTGCTCTCACGCAGTGCCTGTTCAGTCTGAGTCCGTTCGGTGATATCGCGAGTTACGCTGATAATATGGGGTATTCCTTGAAGGGAAATGATCTTGGCAAACATCAATCCGACGCGTAGACTGCCGTCTTTGCGCTGAAAAATGGCTTCCATGTTTCCGCAAAAACCTTTTTCGTTCAACGATGTGACAACCTTTTGACGATCCGTTGGATCATGCCAAATATGGAGATCAATACTGGATTTACCGATCACTTCGGCGCGAGTGAATCCGCTAAGTGTAGTATACCCATCATTGACTTCAACCATACTGCCGTCCAATCGTGTGATCAAAACCGCATCAGGAATAGTGTTGAAAGTCAGTTCTAGGTTTTCTTTGGCTTCGCGGGTTTCTGCATTCAAACGCTGATTAACCATGAGGATGAATGCATACGTCCACAGGGTAGATGTGACGAATGAAACAAGATATGTCGCGGTTTGCGTCAGTGTGGATGAAAAAGCACCACCGGTAAAAGGTGTCATCGCACGCACGGCAAAGAAACCGCCATTAACAAGAAACACCACGGCGAGGAAATATGCCGAAGATATGACCGAGCTGGTTCTATGTACGAAGAGAGCGCGAGCGACTAAAAATGACATCGCGGCGACCGCGGCCGAGATGTTTACCCTCCGAGTTGCTAAATCATTATCGAAGTATGTGAAGTAAATAGCAACCAGAGCGACAACAGCGCAGAACGCTATGAGCAGTCCCCGCCGTTCCTGCTGATCCAGGAAACGCATAGCGCCGACATAAAACAATGCGATGCCCGATACGAAAAATATGTTGTTAGCGATGATCGTGATCGTCTCAATTGATGGGATAGTCCGTAGGTAATTAAAGGCAGATCCCAACGTCATTGATATGGAACCCAGTAACCACCACCCAATTCCGCTTCTGGCTTTATTAATCCGATATTGGGTAAAAAGGGCGATTACCTGCAGGAGAAAGCTGAGGCTAAGGATAAATGAAAGTGTTTGGATGTCTAACTGTCGAGTAGGCATAATCACCTTTGCATGGCGCACTCATAAGCCAGCGATTCCTAATGTCTGCAACAAAGGACTGCAAATCAGCGATCTGGCTTTGAATTATGGGCTTGATCCAGTTTGCAGCCTTCTGGGTGTCCGCTTCCGTCAAGTACCTGGAATTTGTGCACGGATAGCTGATGAGCTATGATGACATCGCCGCCCTGGATGAAACTGCGCTCTGTACCCTGAATGCCCAGAGCTGAAGCTATGGCGCGGCTTTGTGAAACGGATCAGATATACCGGTCCACCATTTCGCAAATATACCGCTCCAACCCTGGCGCGCCTTCAGAAGCCTCGATTTCCTGAACCAACCGGCTGATTTTCTGATGCGTTTCGGAATCGCGCCTGAAATCCTCAATGGAGCGATATACACCGCCTCTTCTGCCTATCCGGTAAATGATCCGGTCCTTTTCCGGAAGCTGCTGATAGGACTCAATCACCTTCAGCATGGCAGGTTTATCTTCCGGCAGCTTTCCGGAAACATCCTCAAGAAGGTTCATGATGTGGTCACTGGACACCCTGCTGGTGATTCCGTCCAGAGCCTCAATGAACACACGGATTTCTTCAGCCAGTGCATCATCGGTCTGCATCACGAAAGTGCCGTTTTTGACGTTTTCATGAAGAGAAACCCGGTCCGGAACCCGCAGGCTTCTCAGACGAATAAAATGCGGATTAATCTGATTCAGCACACGAGCCGTCTCTATCGCATGTTCCCGCCACAGAGCCTGTCCGCCAAGCCCCGGCATGACATATTCCGACACTTCCATGCCGGCACCAATGAGTTTTCGTCCGGCCTCGACATGAACGGCTGCGCTCACACCCTTTTTCATGAAACGCAGTAGCGGATCATATCCGGTTTCAAGACCGATATGCACACGATTCAGACCGGCTTTTCGGATTCGTTTGAGCGATTCCAATGATTTTCTGGAAACGGTTTTGGATCTGGAATAGGTCGTGACTCGGCTGATCTCCGGGAATTTTTCCCTCAGGAAGGTCAGAACCGCTACCAGATCGTCGGTTTTCATGATCAGGTTATCAGCATCCTGAAGAAAACATGCGGACGTGCCGTAATACATCCAGACCGCCATTCCACGGTAGCACTGGCTGAATCCGGAACCGCCCGAAATATGGGAAATCACAGCATCATCCACTGCGCCGTTTCTACCCAATTTGTGGGAAAGCGCCTGAATATCGTCTGCAATGCTTCGCGCCGTATGAATATCCCGTTGAATTTCATCAATGGTTCGAAGGGAGAATTTGCGGCCCTTATACACCGGACAAAACAGGCACTGATTCCAGGGACAGTTACGGGTGAGGCGAAGCAGCAAACTATGGGCTTCATTAGGGGGACGGATAGGTCCCTGTTCAAAACTGGAGGCTCTGACATTCATATTTTTGTTCCTGTGTCCTTAAAGAATGGCAGTCTAATCATCTATGACTGAAAGACGGCCGTATAGAGCAGGGTAACCATGCCTGCCAGAAAGAAATGAGCGTCCAGAAATTCCAGACGGATACCCGGAAGCATGAATCCGTTTTCATGCATGTTGATCAAAGCCAGCATGGCCGCCGGACAGACGGATAGACCTAATCCCAGGGTGGGAATAATTCCTGTCAGGCTTGAAGAAATGATAAGAACAATCCATAAGCCCAAGACTGTTTTCAGAATACGAATGGATTTTTTCTCTCCTATAAGAATGGGAATGGTCTCTTTGCCGACAATCCGGTCCCCCTGCATATCCAGAATATCAAAAAAAGCAGTTCGGGCAAATGCCAGCCCAGTGGCCCACAAAAACACCAGGGCTGTTTGCAGGCCAATTGGATTGCCAGCGGAAATGGCCGGCAAAACCGATGTCACCAACCCCCACGCAAGCGCAATCAGAATGGTTTTGGAGCCGGAAATATCCCTTATCCGTGAGTACTTTCCAATGAGCAGAGTCCCAGGGATCAGTTTGATGTTGTAAGAAAGCCCCAGAATACTCATCATCAGAAGCACAATAAAAGTGGTCATGCCCTGGGAATACGCGATGAGCAGTCCCGAGGCCCCCGAAGACATTGCAAGACATATCAAAAATCGTTTATGACCGCGATAAAAAGCCTCTCGCTCCGGGTCATTATAACGGTCTGCCTTCAAGCCCGTCAGATTGTTCAAGGTATGCATCGACAGCACATAGAGCATGGATATCCATACATGGGGCAGAAAATCGCTGATCCCCATCAGTACCGCACATGCGTAACTCAAACACCCGGCGCCTGCAGCGACAATAACATTGGTCAGGAGCAAAGCCTGCTGAATGGAAAAAACGATTTTTTGAATCCCTGCGCTATTCTTATATGGCAGTCTTTCCACTGTCCTGACCACCCGATTTATGATCCAGTTGGGGGTTGATGCGCCTGCGGTAATGCCAATGGTTTCGGCAACAGACAGTGCTCTGACATCCAGATCGGATTCGGTTTCGATATGAAAGGTTGCAACGCCGGACTGACCGGCGATTTCTGCAAGCCGCTGAGTATTGCCGCTGTTTTTGCCCCCGACAACGATTAACGCATCCACCATTTCCGCCATTTTCTGAACTTCGGCCTGGCGCTGCGCAGTTGAATCGCAAATGGTATGAAAGCATAAGTAGTCTGGATGGCGCGCTTGCGCCCAGTTTTTGACAGATTCAAACAGACGGGTGCTAAGTGTCGTCTGGGCGACCAGAATGGCCTTGTCAAAATCTGGCAAAGCTTCAAGCTCTTCAATGCTTCCTGCAATATAAGCATTGTTCGCGGCGAATCCCATCAGCCCTACAACCTCAGGATGGTCCCGGTCCCCGATGATAATAGATGCGTACCCCTGCCGGGCATGTTTCCTGATAATCGTCTGAACCTTGATCACTCTGGGGCAGGTCGCATCTATTACTGTAAAGCCGGCCTTCTTCAAATCCTTTTTAATGGTGGGCGGCACCCCGTGGGCGCGGATCAGCACGGTTCCCTCTCCGGATTCAGGGATATTCTGCATGATGTGAACACCTTTTTCATCCAGAAGATCAAGCACCTGAGGATTGTGGATCAAGGGACCATGAGTGAAAATGGGGCCGCGATGTTTGCCTGGAGAGTCCAGAGCCAGTTCAACGGCTCTTCGCACCCCCATGCAAAAGCCGGCAGTCTTGGCAATGATGATTTTCATAAAAGAATCCAATCCGGAAAGCCTTCACAAAACCAGGTTTCAATATTCGTGAATGCTGAAATTCCAGGGCTATGGCTTTTGGGGACTACTTCAGGAATATCTTGTGATCCACCAGAGACAATGAATGGATTCGTGCTTTGAGAAATTTTTGATCTCCGAATATACTGATCAGCCGAACTCCATCATTTTCGGGTTCAACAACATCGACTGCTTCCATTACCAAACGGTTTTCTTCTCCTTCTATCAGATAAGCATTGGCTTCACACATGGCATCATCCTTCTGGTTAGGTGTTTGACTCTTTGGGTGTTTGAATTAACAGGTCGGACAGATTCTGCTGAATCAGGCTCTCGATCAGCCGGGGCAGCGGAATCTGGCTCAATCCAGCGATTTCTACATTTTCCTGGAAAAGCGGAATCAGTATCTTTTTTGCCGGACTGCCGGCAATGGCTTCGGCGATCCTTGGCGTTACTTCGCCCATCATGGCGTGCGCCAGGACAATGCTGAGCGGGCCGATGATCACATCAACTTTTTCAACTGTCCGAATAATGGCGTTTTCACCGGTTGCACCCCGGTTGGCCCTTGCCTTCAGCATCAGTGATGTTGCAATGGCATTGGTGCCCAGAGCGATGATCTCGATGGTCTCTTCAAAAACATCTTTCAGCTTTTTGATAACGGCGCTACCAATGCCTCCGCCCTGACCATCAATTACGCAGATACGTTTCATTTCAACTCCATGCTTATGAATTGCCCGGAATGGCGGAATGCCGGGATATTGGCATCTTGGTGCCCTTCGTTAGATCACAGCTTGTCGGTTTTTATCTGATTCTGTCGCATACGCTTGGAAAGTCGCCTGGCAGGACCTTTTTTTCGGGTTGTTGGAATCCAGCCACCCTCTGAATCGTCATCCGTATCCCCTGAATCCAGTTGGGAGGCCATCATCAGTTTTTGTTCAAACACTGGCGAGCTGATCGTAGCGCACCCGGATGCGACCGAATGCCGAATGATGTCCTGATCCGATGAAACCACAACGGCCTTTTCCTTTTCTTTGGCGGCCATCCTTATTATGACAGCATCAGCCGATTCACCATATCTTGAGAAAACGATAGTGACACCCTGAATACGATCCCGGAACGGGCAATCGTAGAGAGCACTGATACCGTCAAAGACAACGGTGATGTTATGGTGCTTGATCCTTCGGTATGCTGTCAGCATCTTCACAAGCGCATCCCTGCCGGCCTGGATATTCCGGCGCTCCAGGCCACCAAGAAATTCGGACTGACGGATCAGGTTATACCCGTCAATAATAATGTGAATAGACATTATGACTGCTTCAGGTTCGTTTAAGAAGACCGATTAATCGATCCAGGTCGCCATCGTTGTAAAATTCTATTTCGACCCGGCCCTTTCGACCCTTGCGTTTGATTTTGACGCGGGTTCCGAAATCCTGCGACAGGTCATCAGCTAGACTGCTCAGATAAACATCAAAGGATTGGGGAGGAGAAGGATTCAGGTCTTCCGGTTTCTGATTCTTGAGGCGTTTAACCAGAGCTTCTGTTTCCCGAACAGAAATATCTTTGGCGAGAACGGTTTTCCAGGCGGCATACTGTTGGGCCTGCGTATCAGCACCAAGAAGGGCGCGGGCATGCCCCATGGTCAATATCCCATCCAGTATGCTGGCCTTGATCTGTTCCGGAAGCTGACGAAGTCGTAAAAAATTGGCGATGGCCGAGCGGCTTTTTCCCACCCGGATCGCAACATCTTCCTGCGTCAGATGGAATTCGTCCATCAACCGGTTGTAAGCCTCGGCTTCTTCCAGAGCATTGAGGTCCTGGCGCTGGATGTTTTCGATGATCGAAATCTCCAGCAGTTTACCATCTGAAACGTTTTTGACAACAACTGGCACTTCGCTTATGCCTGCCATTTTGGCAGCCCTAAGGCGTCTTTCGCCGGCAATCAGCTCGTAACCGGTTTCCGCCCTTCGCACTATAAGCGGCTGAAGAATACCCTGCTCCAGAATGGAACGGCTCAGTTCATCAAGTTCTTCCTGAGGAAAACGAATGCGGGGCTGGAATGGATTGGGGCGAATCAGACGAACATCGCAGGTAAAATACTCCCCGGAGGAATCGCTCCGGTCGGAATCAATATCCGGAATCAGGGCTTCAATGCCCCTTCCCAGCGCCATTTTCTTTCGTTTTAAGGACGCGCCCTCATTTTGGGATTGTTCTGCTGTCATTTATTTCAAGCTCAAAGTAACGAATTAGGGTTTCAGGTCAACGGCTGAATGCTGGTCGATAATTTCCCTGGCCAGATTCATATAACTGACCGCCCCCGATGAAGCAGCGTCGTACAGCAGTATGGGCTTGCCAAAACTAGGCGCCTCCCCCAGCCGGATATTACGCGGAATAATGGTTTTAAAGACCAGATCTTTAAAATGTTTTCTGGCTTCATCCGCCACCTGAGCCGAAAGATTGGTGCGTTTGTCGAACATGGTCAAAAGAATCCCGCCAAGCTTGAGATGCGGGTTCAGACCCCGTTTGATCCGTTTCATGGTCTCAAGGAGCTGGCTCAGACCTTCCAGCGCATAAAACTCGCATTGAAGGGGGATAAGCAGGGAATCGGCGGCAGTCATTGCATTAACTGTCAGCAGGCTGAGCGATGGCGGACAGTCCAGAATAATATAATCATAATCGCCGGCCAATCCGGACAGAAATTCCTTCAGGATGGTTTCCCGGTTGACGCTGGATAGCATTTCGACTTCAAAACCGATCAGTTCTACCCGGGCTGGGATCACCTTCAAAAAAGCAATCCCGCTATCCTGAATGAGTTTTTCAGCGGATGCCTCGCCGATCATTCCGTGATACAGGGTCTTGGTAAGCGCCTTTTTGTTTATCCCGACTCCGGTTGTGGTATTGCCCTGAGGATCGCAATCCACAAGAAGAATTTTTTTTTGGGATACTGCAAGGGCAGCACTCAGATTGACTGCGGTGGTTGTTTTTCCAACACCGCCTTTTTGATTTGCGATACATATTGTAGTTGCCATAATGCAGAAGGTATCACAAAAATTGTTATTTGAAAAGTCCAACTGAATATGTCATGGTAAGATAAGTTAAGATAAGTTGTAAAGAATCATGGAGGGTGGTGATAATGAACACTAAAAAAAAACTTGGGGTCTGGCTGTTGGCTGTGCTGATGCTTTTTCCGGAGATCGCAAGAGCCATTACCATACAGGAAGAAGAAGAACTGTCTCGGGAATTCATGGCCGCTGTCAACGAGAGTTATGAGATCATTCATGATTCGATAATTTCGGATTATGTAACCCGGATCGGCGATAAAATTCTGGCTGTCATGCCGCCTCAACCGTTTCCGTACCATTTTCATGTCATAAAGGAATACACATACAATGCATTTGCAGGCCCTGGCGGTCAGGTTTTCATCAACAGCGGTCTCTTTGAAGCGATGGAAAGCGAAGAGGAAATTGCCGGCATTATCGCCCACGAAATCTCGCATGTTGCCTGTCGACATGTTTCCGAACGAATTGCGCGATCCAAAAAAATAGGTCTGGCAACCCTTGCCGGCGTTGCAGCCGGCGTTCTGATGGGCGCGACCGGCTCAGGCGCGGCGGCAAGCGCTACAATGGTTGGATCCATGGCTGCAGCACAGACGGCATCACTGGCATACAGCCGGGAAGACGAGACCCAGGCGGATCAAAGGGGCCTGGATTATCTGACCAAGGCCGGATACAGCCCAAAAGGGATTCTGGCCGCATTAACCAAAATCCGCAGCAGACAGTGGTATGGCAAGGAACAGATACCCACATACATGATGACACACCCGGCAGTGGAAGATCGTATAACGTTCATCGGATCATGGATCGAAGCCAATTCTTCGATTATTCGACAGCTTCCTCATTATGCCCCGGATCCCTTTGACTGGACCCATGCCCGACTGCTCGCCATGTTCGGACCTGAGGATGATACCCTGAAATTTTACAAATCCCAGATCGCAAAGACACCGGACAAGGCGTTGGTCCATTATGGCTATGGACTGATTCTGACCAGAACTGGAAATCGAAACGCTGCAATGGAGCAGTTTCGGGCGGCGCTGACCAAGCGGGCATTTGACCCAATCCTTCTTATCGAACTGGGAAGGACATATTTCCTGGATGGCCGATACACCGAAGCGCTCCGTGTTCTGCACGGAGCCCTGGACATTTCTCCCGATGAAACAGAGGGGCTTTTCTACGCTGGGCGCTGTTTTATTGAACTGGAAAAATTTGAGGAAGCATCACGTTGTTTGGAATCCTTGCTCCGCAGCACCCCGGATTATCCCGACGCCATGTTCTATCTGGGCAAAGCTTACGGCTCCCTGGGCAGGACTGCGGATGCCTGCTACCAACTTGGCCGATACTACCTTATCCGAGGTGAATATAAAAATGCGGTTGTTCAACTTGAAAAGGCAATGGAATCGACCACAGATCCCCAGAAAAAAACTGAAATTGAAATTTTGCTAAAAGATGCTAAACAACGATTCACTTCCAAAATCCATGAATCCGAAACGAGAAAACAGCGACAGCGTTAGGTCCGTCATGAAATCTTTTGTTTACTTGATTCAATCCGAATCCGATATGCCGTACTGCGATCTGCCGGACGAACATAATGATATTATTCTGCTGACCTGGAAAGAACCTTCAGATCGGAACGGCGCCATTTTTTATCCTCAAAGTACCTGGAATGAAGGAAGAAACCGTCTTTTGAAAGAGGCATTGTTCCGAAACGCCGAATACCTGTATTACATTTTTCTGGATGGAGACTGCATTGTCAAGGAAGACGCGGAACTGGCCCGGACATTAAACGTCCCACTTTGCGGCAACCCTTTTCGAACATTTGAGAAATATCTTCTGGAGTGGGAACCGGCGGTCGGGTATTCCCGCTATTCATGGCAGTATGACGAACCGGGTTCCGAGGTTAATCTCGGATATAATTTTGATGCCCTCTTCAATGCATTTCACCGGGAAGCCATCTCTTTTCTGCTTCCGTATTACACTGGGTTCGATTGTGAGTCATGGCTGTATTCCCAGCATATTTTAAATCACCTGACGGCGCTTCTGTACAATTCCCACAGAATCCAGTTCAATGTTATCACCACCCGCAATGCGAACCGGAGGTCATATACGCGCAGGAAAAAATACTGGACAATTCCAGCAACGTTCCTGATGAATGCCATTAAATCGGATATGAAACATCAACTGAAGATTCAGGATGCCAATTCCATATATCCCCTGCCGGGAAAACCGGAAAAAAAAGCGGGTTCATACCAGATTTCGGAATCGTTTATGGAGAGCCATTTTAATTCAAATCACCCGTTAATCCGGTATCGCCACTTGAAACACCTGTTTGCCGATAAACAACCTGCCAAATATAAAACTGACAGCAAACAGCCCAGAACAGCGGTATGCATGTCCGGACGATGCGCTGGGCTGGATCAAACCCATCAATCAATCAGGGAATGCCTTTTGAATCAGATTGGGGATTATGATCTGTTCGTGTTTGTCCCGCGGGATGCAAACTGTCATCTGGCGACGCTGCTGAATCCGACCGTGATCCAGATTGAAGATGATCCGCCTCTGAATGAAGGGTCATTAATTAACGGAATCAACTGCCGTTTAAAAACCGGAGTTCAGCCCTATCTCCAGCAGCTTTACGGTCTGAAGCAATGCAATCAGCTTCGATTATGGCATGAAAAAGAGCGCGGAATTCGCTATGACCATATTATTCGCTGCCGCCCTGATTTGATGTTTGTAAAACCGCTTGATAATTTATCCCTTTTGGATTTATCTTATATCCATGTTCCGGATTTTCACGGGTTTGACGGAATCAACGACCGATTCGCCATCGGCTGCACTGATCCCATGAATATTTATATGAGCAAGCTGGACGAATTTCATGATTATGTAGCAGACTGGTTTAAATATCGCAGTGATGCGCTTGCCGTCAGCGCGGAGATGTTTACCAGCGGGCAACTACGCAACCACAACATTGCGGTTCGACCCTATCCGTTCCGGTTTAACCGGGCAAGAGGCGACAGAATCAAAAACGACATTCCATTATGATCTGCAATCAGTGTTAGGTGATTTCCAATAAAGAATACCCCATTGTCTGAATCAGATTTTTCTATGCATTGATCATCGTTTCGGCAAGGCATTTATCCGTGTATCGCAGCCATCAGGCAATAGTAGGGGCGAATCTTGTATTAGCCCTATCGAAAGGGCGAATACAAGATTCGCCTCTACGAAATAAACCCAACTGGTCGAAACGATGATCACGGCCGTATATTCTTTATTGGAAATCACTTAAAGCACATCCCAAAATATACAAACCTTGCAAACAGACAACGTTTTCTACGAGGATATAAGATGATAACTGTAAAAAAGCAGGATGTGGGAAATTGGCTATTAGTAGAATATCTGTCAAATTTGCACGCAGTCCGTGAAAAGTTGCGTTTTTTTGAGCAGAAGTATCATCAGTCATGGGAAACATTCGGTACAGATGCCACAACATCTGTGAAAGAGGACTTTGCCCGTTGGGATGACTATATCGAATGGAAAGCCTATGTAAAAATGGCTGAAGAACTTTCGGCGAAAATTGGTGAGGTCAGGCATGGAAATTTTGAAATTACTTGACCGGTCAAACCGGGTTAAGAGTTATGAAATACAAGATAACAAGCGGTGGCCAGACGGATTTTATTACAGATTAAGAGTTGTATTTACTGATGAATCTGTGTTGTTTGCCAGAGAATATTTTGACCCTGATGAAAGGCATTATGCGTTTCATTGGCAAAACAAGGAAAACCGTATGATTACGAGATGGGACAACGCGCCGCATCATCATGATATTTCCACGTTTCCGCATCACAAGCACAGTAATGAAGGGATTTCGGAAAGTACCGAGATTTCATTACATGAAGTTATAGAAATAATTGGAAAAACATTACATATACTTGAGACCTGATTCATACAGTCCGCAGTATAAAAAGGCGGCGAGTTCTTCACCTCCACAGCCGTTGTTATAGGTCTTTGCAAATGATTTGATGCACCTGCTTGACGATTTATAATATAGCATCCTATTGATAAAGCAAGGAAAAATTAAAGAAAGCAACCAAAACCTAACATAGAATAAGTATCAACTCATTTGCAATGGTCTATAATATCGCCGTTCCCGAGGAGGCATTATGACGGATGAGCGGCAAATCGCCTCTGG
>CAIMCT010000023.1 GCA_903839535.1 uncultured Desulfobacteraceae bacterium | reverse complement strand
CCTTTCGATTTTAGTTGTGATTAGCAGACACAAGAGCGTTCGATGAAATTTAAGAATGATGCCTTTTTTTTCGAGTATTTCGTGTATTTCGTGGTTTAAAAATATTTTCGTTGATCATGAGCATTTACTGTTTTAATGATTTTTCGGGCTGAATGACAATGACAGCGGATTGAGGCCTGCCCAGGTATTTTTGAGCCAACTGGTGTAGCTCTGTTGATGAAACCGCTGAATAGTCTTTCTGGATCGTCCGGCTCCACTCAATCTGCTGTGGATGTCCGGCGGAACCGGTCAGAACAGAATTCACCCAGTAATCATTGGTTCGTATCAAATCTTTGATGCCGGTCAGAACTGGATCTATGGAACGGTGCAATTCATCATCCGGCACGGGTTTTTCACAAAGAGCGGCTGCGATGGATTGGGCCTCATGAATCACCCTCTTCACATCCCCTGGATCAACCGTGATCATGGACTGAAACACGCCATAAGCAGGATATGCCCGGCTGGGATGATTAAACGCCTTCGGCGAATAGGCAGCCCCCAGCTTCTCCCGAACGCTTTCACGAAGCCGATCCGAAAACACCTCCGCCAGCACGGAAAGGCGACGGGTTCTTTGAATATCCCAGAAGTCGTCGGTTGGATAAGCCACCATCACGAGAGTTTTGGGAATATCAGTTACAACCTGAAGATTTAAGGCACCTCCGGCAGGAAATTTCGGACTTGTGATGGGTGGTTGCAAAAAATGGGTCGATCTTTTCGGAAGATTCCCCAGATATGTTGATGCCAATTTGATAACTGCATCCACATCCATATCCCCTGCAATGGATATTTCAATAGCATCCTGCTCAAGGCTGGGCGTTAACCACATCTTGACATCATTTAGCTTCAATGCACGGAACACATCATAATCCGGAAGACCAAAGCGGGAATCTCCGCCTGCAAGAAACCGGCGGGCGCGGAGCTTTGCAGTTCCATCAACTGTCCGGGAAAGCTCCTGATACTGCTGAGCAAATTTTTCCATGCACAGAGAGTATGCGTCCTGCCGAAATCCCGTATCCAGAACATGAGCATGAAGAAGCTGAAACAGTAATGGAATTTCATCGGAAACCGAAGTCGCCCTGAACATGAACCGATCTTCGCCAACACTAAAATGAACCCTGGTGTTTTTACCGGCAAGGGACCGATCCAACTCTTCCCTGGTTAGTCGCGCCAGCCCGCTTTCCTGGACAACCTCTGCGGTCAATTGTGACAACCCTGGTTTATCCAAAGGTTCCGAAGCTGTTCCATATCCAAAAACCAGATTGGCTATAACCTGATTCTGTTTGAAATCCGTTTTTTTCAGATTCAGGCGAATGCCGTTTTCAAAATCCACCTGAGTGATTCCCAGATCGGCAATTTCACGGCGGGCGCGGATCGGGCCTGGCGCTTCCGGCGCGGCACGGTATGGAAACAAGACGGGACGATATTCCACAGGGGGCGATACGGCGACTCCCTGACTCTGATTCCAGACTGCCAGTATCTGTTTTTCCGGCAATAACCCGTCGGAGGCGGCCAACTTGGCATTTCCGGTCAGCTCGATCAGACGATGATCCTTTGACCAGACCGATTTCAAGGTTTCAAGGAGATCCTTGGCTGTCAGCGACTGAACAAAGGGAGCGAACAGCGCCTTTCTCTGGGCCGGGGACTGCATGACCTGGTTATGATCAAGGGCTTCGATCGTTTGCCGGGCTATCGTCTGACTGTCTCGGGTGGAAGCCTTTTTCTCCAGATCATCGAAGCTGGACAGAAAATCGGATTTGACCCGGGCGACTTCGGAATCGGAAAATCCGTATTCCAGTGCGCTTCTAAGTTGCTGTTCGATTGCGGAAAGGGATTTTCGCCAGTTTTCGGGATCACTCTCAGCCGAAATTTCCGCAAGATATACGTCTTTTAAAAAGCGCCCGGAATGAACGCTTGCTGAAGTAAATGGCGCGCCCGGTTTTCTGATTAACGCTTCCAGCCTGTTTTGTATAATTTTATCCGCCAGATCTTTTAATACCTCTTCTTTTTGAAACTGAATTGAGTCCGACCGAACTTTTCCCCGAAAAAGAGTTCCAATGCTGACAGAAGTGTTTCCGGATTCCGCCTCGTAATGATAAAAAGACTTTACCCCCTGATGGTCGATTTTTCCGATATCCTGCGCTTGCATCCCCTCTACCCTGAAAGATAATGAGGCAAACGCCTCTTCGATCAGACCGGCGCATACCACCGGGTCCAGATCGCCGACCGCAACCAGAATCATGGTTTCCGGCCTATACCAGGTATCATAAAACCGTTTCAGCGCGTCATGATCGGCTTTCTTTAAAACATGCTCATCCCCGATGGGAAGGCGCCTTGAAATCAGGGAATCCGGAAATGAAAACTTCAGGGATGCCTCAAGTGTTCGGTAGCCGGATGAGTCTCTGGTCAGTTTTTCAGCAAGAACGACTTTTCGTTCCCTGTCGATCTCATCAGGCAGCAGAAGGGCTCCCCCTGCAAAATCGCGCATCACTTTAAGGCCGTCTGCAAGGCTTTGCCGCGATCCATTGGGAAGAAGAACATCATAAGCCGTATCAGTGAAACCTGTACGGGCATTGGCATCAACTCCAAAATCCATTCCGATACCCTGAAAATAGCGAATCAGTTCGCCAGGCTTGAAATGGGTGGTTCCGCAAAACAGAAGGTGCTCTACGAAATGGGCGAATCCCTGCTGATCATCTGTCTCATTCAGGGAGCCGGCCTGAACCATCAGATGCATGCTGACCCTGTCAAGCGGGGTTTTGTTTTTCATCAGGACATAGCGGAATCCATTGGGAAGCTTTCCAAAGACAAGATTCGAATCTGGAGCAAGATCGCTCTGTTCATGTGGCCAGAGGGTCGTGACTTCATCTGCTGAAGCCATGCCAATGCCCCAGGAAGAAATTTTTCCTGAAAAATCAAGGTGAATCTTTCCTGTTATGGGCATCAGAACAAGAAAAATCACCGTAACCAATCTGATAATTCCAGACCGAAACGAAATTATGACAGGATCATGCGGCGACTGCTTCATCGACAACTCCAAATTCATAAAAAAGGGTTAGGAAACAACTTCAATCTGAAAACAACAGCTTCGTTAAAAATGTATCTTCGAAAACTAAACATGTATTTCAGATTGGCAATAGTGATCCGGGAGACAAAAACTCCCCTACTTTTGCCTTGAACATTGCAACGTCTGTTGATATGATTCGGGGGTTTTGTTTGAGTCATTCACAAAAGGACGATTCAGATCATTGGTAATGGCCGGTTCATATCTTCTTAAGGACAGACTTGCAGGAGAGTATCATGCGGTTGCCGTTTCTGTCATTCATTATGGTGCCCACTTTTCGCGGAATTCAGGAACATGCTGAAAAAGTAAAAGAATGCGCCTGGATATTTCAGCAAGCTGTCGAGTGCCATGTAAATGCTCACTGTGAGCTATTTGAAGCGCACAGAAATGAAGTCATCCGGATGGAAAGCGATGCCGATACCATAAAATACCGTATTCGGGCCTATCTTCCGCGAGAGATTCTGATGCCGGTGGACAAAGCACTCCTGCTGAAGTATATCAAGGAACAAGATGGAATTCTGAATGCCGTAGTTAAAGCTTTGGCCTGGATTTCATACCGAAATCGGGAATTCATTCCAGCGGATATGCATAAGGATTTTTTCTTGCTGGTGGATGCCGTGATGGATCCGTTTGAAGAAATCAGCAGAATGGTCGCAGAGGCCATGAAATATTTTCAAAGATTCTCAGAAAACCGTCGGAACAAGGTTAAAGAAATCATCAGGGCCATTCGTCAGCAGGAACATGAAGCGGACGAGATAGAAGAGATGATTATCCAGAAAGCATTTAGATCCGTGACGGATCCGATATCTTTATTTCATGTTATCAGGCTGGCGGAATCCATTGGTGCAATTGCGGATCACGCTGAAAATGCAGGAGATACCATGCGGGCAATGCTGATCAGATAGAAAAACCCGTGGTTGCCAAACCCAATTCTTCGCTGTGTTTAAAGAATCCGTTTCATGTCTTTTTCAGAAAAAACTGATACCTCATACACCTTGATAGCGGTTTTCGTATCCTTCCAGCATGTTTTTTCCATTCCGGCTTTTTGGCATAAATGTCCCAGAAAGTCTTCTGTTCCGGGAAGCTGTTCCCAGACCTGCGGAAGAAAAGTCGCCCTGTAAGAGCCTCGTGAAAGGATTACACCATGCACTCCGGGTTTCAGCAGTTTTTTCAACTCGTCAACATTCTGAAAATATAGCAGGGCGGGCTTGGTCAATATGCTGATTTCAATTGTGATGTGTTCCATTTCGTGCAGGGTGACAGGCGAAAATCTTGAATCTTGAAATCCTGCATTAATGGCGTTTTCTTTTACACCGGCAATCAGCGATTTTATGGGTTCAATAATGCCGATACACCCTCTTAGCCGACCCTTTGAATGCAGAGTGACAAAACAGCCTCTTTTCTCCAAGAATGCTGATGAGCTCTTTGCTGGCGGAGGAGTGGATGTTTTTTCTCCGAGGTGATCAAGAATAACCGTTCTGGCAAGTTGGAGCAGATAACGCTCATCATCTGTGGACAACTGTGTCATATCAAAGCCTCCAGAAAAATATGTACGAAAGTGGCAATCTCCGATTGCATTTGCACCTGTCATACCATAATAAACAGAAAAAACATTGTTAATGAGAAAAGATGTATTACTGTATTTGATGCCGGAATATCTTCTGGTGTCATTAATATTTACCGTGAAAATATTATTAAGCCACGAATGACACCGAATCAAGTAGGGGCGACCGGCCGGTCGCCCTACCGCCTTCGCGTGAGAAGCAATTTTCATTCATAGGAGTGCCATAGACCATGACATGAGCATCAACTGACATCATTTGTTTACTTTCACACAAAATTAACAATATCACCTGAAAGCTGCTTTGTCCACACAATCGGCAAACAGTCCGAAAGATCACAACAGACCATCAGCTCTGGAGTCACAATGGCGGAAACCGATAAAGACGATTTGATCAGTATTATTGAGGAAGACGAAAGAGTATCCACAATCCCGGATATACTTCCGCTTATGCCGGTGCGGGATATCGTGATTTTCACCGATATGCTTCTTCCTCTTTTTGTGGGACGGGAAAAATCCGTTCTGGCAGTTGAGGAAGCCGTTTCAAAAGATGGGTTTATTTTTTTGGCGACGCAGAAAGATACCAGCGCTGAAAATCCCAACCCGGACCAGATTTATGAAATTGGCACCATCGGTCGGGTGCTGCGGATGCTTAAACTTCCGGATGGCCGGGTTAAAGCGCTTGTTCAGGGAATCGCAAAAGCCAGAATCATTCAATATACACGAAAAAAAAACCTGTACCGCGTAAAGCATGAGGTCATTGTCCAGATTCCCATCACGGAAATGACGATTGAAATACAGGCACTTATGCGCAATGTCCGGGATAATTCCGAAAAAATTCTGGCATTCCGTGGAGAAATGACCGGAGATGTAAGCACAATTCTGGAAAGCATTGATGATCCTGGAAAACTGGCGGATCTGGTAGCCTCTAACCTCAGGCTCAAACTTGACGAATCACAGATGGTTCTGGAAGTCACGGATTCGGTTGAACGACTGCTAAAAGTCAATGACTTACTGTCCCGAGAAGTTGACCTGTCCTCCATGCAGGCCAAGATTCAGTCCAATGTCCGGGACGAAATCGCCAAAAGCCAGAGGGATTATTTCCTGAGGGAACAGGTAAGGGCCATCCACAAAGAGCTGGGGGAAAGCGATGAAAAGGCTCTTGAGGTAGAAGAGTATCAGAAAAAAATCAAACAGGCAAAAATGACCAAAGAGGCGGAAACCGAAGCATTAAAGCAGTTGAAGCGGATAGAGCAGATGCATCCGGATTCCGCGGAATCCTCAATTGTCCGGACATACCTGGACTGGCTGGTGGAAATGCCCTGGAGCAAATCATCCAAGGACGACATCAATATCAAGGAAGCCGAAAAAGTTCTGGACTCCGATCATTACGGGTTGAAAAAAATTAAGGAACGGATTCTTGAGTATTTAAGTGTTCGCAAACTCAATCCAAAAATGAAGGGGCCGATTCTGTGCTTTGTCGGACCTCCTGGAGTCGGTAAAACCTCTTTGGGCAGGACTATCGCCAAGGCCATGGGCCGGAAATTCTTTCGAATTTCTCTTGGCGGAATCCGGGATGAGGCGGAAATCAGAGGACATCGCCGCACCTACATCGGTGCGCTTCCTGGCCGGATATTGCAGGGCCTTAAGCAGTGCGACACCAACAATCCAATATTCATGATGGATGAAATTGACAAGCTGGGATCTGATTTTCGCGGCGATCCTTCCTCAGCCCTTCTCGAAGCTCTGGACCCGGAGCAGAATTCATCTTTCAGCGATCATTATCTGAATCTGCCTTTTGACCTGTCAAAGGTCATGTTCGTGCTTACCGCCAACATGACTGATACCATCCCGTCCGCGCTTCTGGACAGAATGGAAATCATCATGCTCTCAGGCTATACCGAAGAGGAAAAGGCAGTCATTGCTGAAAAATACCTGCTTCCCCGCCAATTGCAAGAAAACGGAATCAAGGACAGTGACCTTCAAATCAGTCCGGCTGCACTTCAGCAGATTATCGCCGAATACACCTCTGAGTCCGGAGTCCGAAATCTGGAGCGGGAAATCGGAACCATCTGCCGGAAGGTGGCGCGAAAGCTTGCCGAAGAGCAACAAGGCCCTTTTACCATTTCAAAAAACACGCTGAATAAATATCTGGGCATCCCCAAATATATTACCGAAATGGATCAGGAAGAGAGCCAGGCAGGTTTGTGTACCGGCCTTGCGTGGACCCAGGTGGGCGGTGAAGTCCTTTATGTTGAAGCCTCCCTTATCGGAGGCAAGGGAGAAATGATCCTGACCGGTCAGCTCGGTGATATCATGCAGGAATCCGCTCGGGCTGCCATGAGTTATGCAAGGTCCAAACTCGCGGAGTTCGGCATTGAGGAAAATGTGTTCGAAAGTCAGGATGTCCATATTCATGTGCCTTCCGGCGCAACGCCCAAGGACGGTCCTTCCGCAGGCATCGCCATGGCGACCGCCCTGATTTCCATCCTCTCCAACAAGCCGGTGAATAAATACGTCGCCATGACCGGAGAAATAACGCTAAGGGGAAGAGTGCTTCCGATCGGTGGGCTGAAGGAAAAGGCTCTTGGAGCTTTGCGCGCCGGAATCAAAACCATTGTGATCCCGGAAAAAAACAGACGGGACCTGGAAGAGATTCCGCTTTACGTCAAAAAGAAAATCAATTTTATTCCGGTCAAGAACATGTCTGAAGTGCTGGATATCGCTTTTAGGCTCGACGAAGAATAATGCGGATTCTTGCGGTTGATACGTCCACCCGCAGTTACAGCGTAGCAGTGGTGGAGCAGAATGATCTGCTGGCAGAGGTCACATCCGGAAACAGCCAGACTCATTCCAGACAACTGATGTCCATGATTCATTCAGCTCTTGGGCTTGCCGGCCTGGATCTGTCCATGACAGACGGCCTATCCTTCGTATATGGGCCCGGCTCCTTTACAGGCCTTCGGATTGGCATCAGCACGATTCTGGGACTTGCCGCCGCAACCCAAAAACCCATCGTGGGGATTTCCGGTCTGGATGCGCTGGCCATGCAGGTGGCGACTCCGGACATCACAATCTGTCCCCTGATTGATGCCAGAAGAAACGAGGTATATTGTGCGCGCTACCGGTGGATAAATGGAGAGCTGATCAAGGACGCAGCCGAGCAGGTACTCTCGCCGGAGTTTGCGATAAGCGGCTTGAACACGCCAACCCTGTTCACAGGAAACGGAGCGACGCTTTACCAGGAGATGATCCGGAACCGTTTGGGCGATTCCGCCCGTTTCGCCCTTAATTGCCAGAATACGCCAAGGGCCTCAACTGTAGCATGGATCAGCATGAAACGTTTTGAAATCGGCGACGTGGATGATATATATCGGTTTGAGCCTATGTACATTCGAAGACCAGATGCCAAAATACCGGCGCCGTTTAAACCGTTCCAGGGTAGCTCGTCTGTAAAGGAAATTGTTGAAAATTAGCCGACACAAGAGCGTTTTTCATGCGAAGGCGGTAGGGGCGACCGGCCGGTAGCCCCAACTCGTGTCATTTGTGGCTTAATAATATTTTCACGGTAAAGAAGAATACTTTCCAATTTTATGAACCTGTACCGAATATCAAAACCTTTTTTTAGCGCAATCGGGAACCCATAACATGATACAGTTAATTCGCGGATTCAAAGACATTCTTCCTGGGGAAGTCGAACTCTGGCAGTTCATAGAAAAACAGACCACATCCTTGTTCGAGGATTTCGGTTTCAAGGATATCCGTATCCCCATCATGGAGCGCACCGAGCTTTTTTCACGAAGCATCGGTGAGGAGACGGACATCGTTGAAAAGGAAATGTACACATTCGCCGATCGAAAAGGGGATTTGATCACGCTCCGGCCCGAAGCCACCGCCTCCATTGTCCGCTCTTATATTCAGCACCGCCTGTATGCAACTGATCCGGTTCAAAAACTCTACACCATCGGCCCGATGTTCCGTCGGGAACGGCCCCAAAAAGGACGATATCGACAGTTCTATCAGATTGATGCCGAGGTGTTCGGCGTTTCATCGCCTCTGATGGATGCACAGATCATGTTCATGCTTATGACGTTGTTTACCCGGCTGTCGGTAACGGATTGCACGGCTAAAATCAATTCACTGGGATGTCCGGACTGCCGTCCGGCGTTTGCAACTGGCCTGTCCCAACTGCTTTCGGCAAAAGCGGATTCTCTTTGCGAGGACTGCTCCCGCCGAAGCGCCAAAAATCCCCTTCGGGTTCTGGACTGCAAAGTTCCCGCGTGCAAAGAGGCCATGACAGATGCGCCTTCGATCCTGGATTACCTCTGCTCCGACTGCCGCAGCCATTTTGATTCGGTAATGCGGCATCTGACGATTCTGGGAGTTTCGTTTGAGCTGGACAAGTGCCTGGTCAGGGGCCTGGATTATTATACCCGAACTGCTTTTGAAATCCAGACCTCGCTTCTGGGCGCTCAAAGCGCAATCGCCGGCGGCGGAAGATACGACGGTTTGGTCAAGGCCCTGGGTGGTCCCGACATTCCGGCAATCGGTTTTGCCATCGGCATTGATCGTCTGGCGGAAATCGCGGCCCTAAATCACCCCAACCTATCCAGAAAACCTAAGGTATTCATTGCTGCATTGGGAGAAACCAGCCAGACACTGGCCTTTGAATGGGCCAGCAAACTGGCTTCAGCCGGAATTCATGCGGAAATGGATATGGCCGGCCGCAGCCTGAAAAGTCAGATGAAGCAAGCTGACCGACTGGGCGCAGCCCACGTCCTGATTGCCGGCGACGCTGAACTTGAAAAAGGACAGGCTCTGCTTCGTAACATGGCCACCAAGGATCAGGTTCCAGTCCCTGTCAAAGACCTGGTAGAAGAGATGCAAAGCCGGTTTGCATGAAAGCCCATTAAATTTAATAAATATCAAAAGGAGTACCCCTTGTCTGACAAATTGCAATTGGATGTATTGGGAGATATGCGCCGTACCCATACCTGTAACCAACTGAGCGCCGAAGATGTGGGCAAGGATGTGGTTCTGGCAGGCTGGGCGCTTCGCCGCAGGGATCACGGCGGTGTTATTTTTGTGGATCTTCGGGACAGGGAAGGCATTACCCAGGTGGTATTCAATCCCGAAGTAGATGAGAAGGTCCATCATAAGGCGCGTGAAATTCGAAGCGAGTACGTCTTATGCATTCGCGGTCGGGTTGAAAAACGACCCGAAGGAATGGCCAACCCCAATCTGGTGACCGGCGAGCTTGAAATTCTGGTGTCCGAACTTAGAATCCTGAACGCCGCCAAGACACCGCCCTTCATGATTGAGGACGATGTGGAAGTATCGGAATCGCTTCGCCTGAAATTCCGTCACCTGGATCTAAGACGCCCCCTGCTCCAGCAAAATATCATTCGCAGGCACAAGGCATCTGTATCCGTTCGCAATTATCTGGTGAACAACGGATTCCTGGAAATCGAAACTCCGGTGCTGACCCGCAGCACCCCGGAAGGCGCAAGGGATTATCTTGTTCCCAGTCGCGTAAATCCTGGACTCTTTTATGCTCTGCCCCAGTCTCCGCAGCTATTTAAACAACTTTTGATGATTTCCGGGTTCGACCGCTATTACCAGATTGTCCGGTGTTTTCGGGATGAAGATCTTCGCGCCGACCGCCAGCCGGAATTTACCCAGATCGACATGGAGCTGTCCTTTGTCGGCGAAGAGGATGTCATGGCCGTTGCAGAAGGGTTGATGGCTGCCCTCTTTAAGGACGTTCTGGATAAATCCCTTGTTACGCCATTTCCACGGCTTAGCTACGATGAAGCCATGGACCGCTACGGACTCGACAAGCCGGATGTGCGCTTTGGTCTGGAACTAAAGGACGTTTCGGATATCGTGGCAGTCTCCGGTTTTAAAGTCTTTGCCGATAGCGTAAAAAAAGGCGGTATGGTCAAAGCCCTGAACGCCAAGGGATGTATGGACTTTTCCCGAAAAGAAATCGACGATCTTACCGCCCTTGCCGCAGTGTACCAGGCCAAGGGCCTTGCATCGATCAAGGTCCGTGAAGACGGCTGGCAGTCGCCAATCGTCAAGTACTTTACCGAAGATGAAAAGAGTTCCCTGGCGCAAAGACTGGATATGCAGGTTGGGGATCTCGTGTTTTTTGTGGCGGACAAGACAAAGATTGTCAATGAGGCCCTTGGGCACCTGCGGAATCATCTGGGAAAACGCCTGAATCTGATAAGCGAAGCACAGTTCGCCTTTGTATGGGTCACCCGTTTTCCGATGCTGGAATACGATGAAACCGAAAAACGGTATCAGGCCATGCACCATCCCTTTACATCTCCGCTGGAAGAAGATTACGACCGGCTTCAGGATGCACCACTTGCGGTCAGATCCAGGGCTTATGATCTGGTGCTGAATGGCTCTGAAATCGGTGGCGGGTCCATCCGCATCCACCAAAAAGACCTTCAGGAAAAAGTGTTTGAGGCCCTTGGCATGGAAAGGGAAAGCTATGAGGAAAAATTCGGCTTTCTTCTCTCTGCGCTGGAATCCGGGGCGCCGCCCCACGGCGGCATCGCCTTTGGGTTCGACCGCCTGGTGATGATACTTTGCGGTCAATCTTCCATTCGTGATGTCATTGCCTTTCCAAAGACCCAGAAAGCGGCCTGCCTGCTGACCAATGCTCCATCAGCAGCCGGCAATGCCCAGCTTGATGAACTCTTCATTCGGGTTAAGGCAGTGGCGGCAAACCCGCTATCCTGATGATGGCACCAGAGAATAAAACCTGAGAATAAACCAAAAGGATGAAGAGAAAACGTGCAGTTTTTTCCATCAGTTTGATGCTGTTTTCAAGATAAATCGCTTTTTCAGGAAAATGTTCTTGACTTTGCAATACCAAAAGTATAGAAGAGAGATTCTTAATTGATCCCCAGTAGCTCAGTAGGTAGAGCAAGTGGCTGTTAACCACTTTGTCCGCGGTTCGAGTCCGTGCTGGGGAGCCAAATAATTCAAGGGTTTAGCTCGAAAGGGTTAACCCCTTTTTGTTTTTGTGTGTGACTTTGTGTGTGACTTTTCTCATCGCGGACGAATTTTATTCACGATTATTGTTTCTCGTAGGTCTTCAACCACTTCCTGACGGCATTGTCGCTTACCCCATATTTACGGCCAACCGCCGAATATCCCAGTTCATTGATTTCAGATTTCAATACGTCAAGCGGAGGGCGGTCAACCTTGCGGTTAAGAAAGGAACTTCCCACATTAACCGGTGCCTCAAGGAGTGCTGATTCGACCTTCGAAAATGCGTCTATCTCCTGGAGTTTGTCCATCGCCTTGCGTTCTGCATCACCAATTGAATGAAGGTAAATTTCAGTCGTCTTGCGGTTTTGATGACCCAATATACGCTGAATGGTGCCTATGGGTATTCCCATGTCATCAAGAACAGATGCAGTCAGGTGACGTATTGCGTGGTACCTGAAATATTTTGCACCAGCATTTCGGCAAAGTGTCCCCATAATCTTTTTTCTGTCCTTGTACGGTGCTTTAATCCATCTCTGACTATCTCGGCACCAGTATTCATGCCAGCAGAACACCCAAGGGAGAGTGTGATCACGTTGCTGATATCTGTGATAAAGAATGTCTTGCAGCTTCGGAACCATTGGGATTTCCCTTGGCTCCCGATTGCCATTTTTCCTTTTCCTAGTCCACAACGTTACATAACGATCCGAAAATGACACGTCGTCCCATGTAAGATTATTGATTTCGTTGACTCTTCCCGCCGTTAATACAATAGTCCACAAGTAATGCTGGGTGTCAGAATCTGCAAATGAAATTACTCTTGTGACATCTTCCATCTGTGGAATGTATTTCTTTCGTTTTTCGATCGGCAGAAAGCCAATTTGGTCAGTTGGATTATGAGATATTATCTTCCTTTTATTGCCATAATTGAAGGCAGCTCACAGATACTGTATTTCTTTATTGGCTACAATCGGCGACACATTGGAACGTCTGATTATGTAATCATTGAGCTTGTAATGTCATTACAATTCAGATATTTCCATTCTTTAACCCATCTTCGAGAATGGTAAAGGACATCCTTGAAATGGCCTTCCGAATTGTATGCTTTAACATGGTCAAGCCGTCTATTAGCCAATGTTAAAAAGTCCGTATCGGTTGGCATCTCCTGCACTGGTTTCGGATTCTTTACCTCCTTTCTTTTTTCGGCCTCTGATCGTTTGGCCTCGGTTTTCGTTTTGAACCAGATTTCCGTGTATCTGGCTCCCTGGAGGGTGAAGTCGTATCTCCACCCCTTCTTTTCGACAAAATAAGTGATCATAAAGGGTCTCCTTATCTGGGAAAATAATGGAGCCCCCAAACTTCACACCACCCAGTTCCCGCCAGTGCTTGTAAACCCAGCTTGCACTCTTTCTCAGGAACAGGGCAACATCCACTGGTGTCATTACCATCGGCATCCTTCCATTGTCAATATCGGATAGTCTATCTTGGGTATCCATACTCGCTCCATTTTCCAGGAGGATAGAGCAAGACATGCACAAGATATATGAAAAAATGTTTACTTATATTTACTAAAATGTTATAGAAACCGTAATCAATGAAAAAATAAAGTGAAACCAGTGATATGAAAATCGAATCCAACCCATCCGAATTGTCTCAGGCAGTCAAATTATTGATAACTTTATTTAATAATATCAGTATGTTAGATATGAACAATCCAGCAGAGTTGGAAAACGCAGTTGTTATTTTGGAGGATTTTATCGGGGGAATTGAAGACAGAATCGCACTATCAACACTGTCGAAGAAGTCTGTAAAAACCAGCAACTCAAATAAAAAAAAGTCAATTGAGGTTCAACGGCGCGATCAATTTAAACTTCTTTGCCACCTGAACGGAAGTGTATTCACGGTCGATATTGCAGATATTGAGAAACTTCAACCACTTGTAACGTCTCTGAAAAATGAGATTATCAACGGCAAGTTGATCCATTATGTTCCAACTGCTATCAGGGATGAAAAACTCACCATCGAGGTTGAGTTGGATGGGGCAGATACTGATAAAACAGAAAGCCGTTTCAAAGAAAATGTATCCTTTCATCAGGTTATCACGGTTCAGGCCATAACCAAGTTCGGGCGTGAGCTGTTGGTATTGCGGCACCAGGACGAATACAACCGTACACAGACAACGCTTTCACCGATTTATACCGATGTCATGAGCTGCTACAGGGATAGTTGGTCATCTCTGATTGATCTGGTGGCCTCGTTGCTTGTCACATATCACGCAATAAATGGCAATCTCAATCGAATATCATGCTGCAATGAATGCGGGAAGCTTATCTACCAGAATCGAGCCGGATGTAGAAGTTATTGCAGCACGGACTGCCGGGTTCGACATAACCAGGCGGACGAAAACCCCATTCAACGAAAATGCCGGCGCAGACAAAACGCATGGGTGCTGAACCATATAAAAGCAGGCCAACCCAATTTTTTATTGAAGGGACAATGTAAAGATTGCAGCACGGACCTACCTGGCGGGCAGTGTAAACTCATTCGAGAACGACATGGAAGGTTAATGGTATAATATAAAATAGTTACTTGTATAGATAGCTCCGCAAAATAATAGTTGACAAAAGGAAAAAAGACCTATATTTTATTTTGAAATAAATCTGCGTTCGAAATTGCAACTAAACTTGGCTGTTAACTGTATCCTCCACTTTCCTTTCCTCTCCTGCAGATTCCAAACTATTATATTAATGTTTTTTCGGCAGCATTATTCAATATAATCGCCAAAACCTCCTGCGGTGTCTGACTCACCAAATTTGCGCCTTTTTGCATGCTCTCAGTCAATAATAGTAACGATTATAATTATATCCGTTTGTTTTAATCATACACTTTATCAAACAATTATCAGTTTTGAATGGTCATCATTCAACTCTATACATTTTCTAATTATGTTTAAAAAAATCATTTTAATATAGATATTACACGAACATCAGGTCATGAAAAACGGCCCTAAAATTAATTCTGAGGCAAAAATAAAACATGATCAGACATCTGCGCAATGCAATCTTTTTTATACTTTTTATGCAATATCGTTTTCTCCAAAATAAAATTGTTATATTGCGGAATAAAAATGTATTTTTTGTATGCAGTTTATGTATCTATTGGCGCAGACATCTGCGCAAACACATACATTTTCTCAAACATGGAGGTAAAAAAAATGTTATCTAACTAACTGAAAAATATATGCGTGATCTTCAAGCATATAACCAGCAAAAAGCACCCAACACAAGCAAGCCCAAAACTAACACAAAATCAATACTTCTTCCACCCAATGTGGCTCTGATAACAACAGACCCCACCATTGAAGCTCTAATCGGAAGACTAAAAGACAGCCCGAAAGGTATGATCAGATTCAACGATGAGATTAAAGTTCTACTCGACGGGTTTGATAAATATAAAGGCAAACAAAGCGGCGAATTAGAAATATATTTGAGTTTATTCAATTCCACACCAATCAAAGTCGACCGTGTAGAAAAAACAATATTTGTACCCAACCCGTTTTTGTGCCTACTGGGTGGTATCCAGCCGCAGAAACTCAGGAAATCTTTCACCACTGGCACTTTTGATGATGGTTTCTGCGCCAGGTTTCTTTTCTATATTAAGGATGATATCTCTCATGAATTGAACCGGAATGAATGGACTGATTTGGACAATAATACATGGGAATCACTGATAAATGCACTGTATGATTACAATCAGGTATGTGAATACTCTCTGGGAAATGAAGCTTGGGAAGTATTTAAAAAATATTCTGGACACCTTGCTATTATAGCTAAATATTCTCCAAACAGATTCAAAGGTTTTCCAGAAAAAATGGAAACTTATTCATTAAGATTCGCTGGTATCATTCATGTTCTAAGATTATTTCATGAAATTGAAGTTGATACTGAAATTATTTCAAAAGTTACGATGGAGAAAGCAGTTGAACTATCGAACTACTTTTTGTATCAGGCAAGAAAAATGTTCGAAGTTTATTCTCCAAAGGATTCATCTATAGACAACGATTCACGATATGTCATGGAAAGTATCGTAAATATTAACCAAATAATAGCTCCAATTGCAACTATATTAATCCAGTTTAATTCACTTGTTGATAGTTCAGCAGTAATTAAAACAGAGAAGACGTTTGGAAAATTGGTGTACAAAGTTATGAAACTCGATGTTCAAGTTTTTTCTTGCAGAATTATGGCTGGTAGCTATCAATGGTACTCCGCAAGGTTTATGGGTAGGCCATCGCGAAGGGATGTGACCAATTTCAGGGTGATGTAAGATTTTGCTGGACATTTGCGATCCTTTCATGTAGGATAATTTGTGAAAGGATAACCTATGTTT
>CAIMCT010000022.1 GCA_903839535.1 uncultured Desulfobacteraceae bacterium | reverse complement strand
CTCAATAGGAGAAATGATGCCAGCAGCGGCTTGAATAAAAAACTTGAACATCGAGTAAAAGGATAATTTGTAAGCCTATATCTTTCCGGAAAATCTGTCTTGCGTTGAGCAGAATAGTCTTGAATCCGATATGGGGGAAATCATGCTCGACTTCGTAGCCATTGAAAATGGTTTCATGGGGGAGGATATCCTCCAGGAGTACCCGTAGTCCGGGAATGTCCCATTGCCTGTTCCCGAGGTCGAAGATGAAACTCCCGACTGTTTCCTCGCACGTCACTTTGAATGTATCGTAGAAACTGTGGTTGGATGTGAGAATCTTCATGTCTGGACTAAGCACCAAAAGTGGTTCGCGCACAGTTTCTACTATATTTTCTGCATATTCGAGAGCAGCCTGGATTTTCGCCTCCGCCATCTTAGAGGCGGTAATATCCCAATTGGTGCCGACCATACGCAAGGGTTGGCCGGATGCATCACGTTGCACGAGTCCGATGCCGCGAATGTTGTGTGTAGTCCCGTCCGGCCATAGTACGCGAAACTCGGTATCGAAATCCTTTTCGCCCCCCAACGCAAGCTGGACTTCTTCGTCTGCTCTCAGCCGGTCTTCCGGATGAATTCCTGACTGCCAGGCCTCAAAAGCGCCATAGAACTGATCCGGCGTGACTCCGTAAAGGCTATGCGTATGCTCGTCCCAGACCAGTTTGTTGTTGACAACGTCATAGTCCCAGATGCCCATACCGCTCGTCCGTACGGCCAGCGTCAAACGGTCTGTAACCTGTTGTAACAATTCCTCACTTTTATTAATATCCACGGTCAACTGTTCCGCCAACTGCTGCGCCCTGAATCGGGTGTTCAAAAGGGAAATAGTCAGCCCGAACAACAGAAGACTGATGACTGCGCCACCAGAAAGAACGCTATATGCGTGGCCGTAACTCAATGGTCCATCTGTCTTGGTGAAACGCAGGTACCAGGTGTGTTTGTTGAAATCTGTAGGAATTTGCAGAGTTAATTGTGATGCGGTTGCCTTTTTCATCTCTGCCTTCGACTGACTGTCGTAAAGCAATGAATCGGCAGACAACTGCTCGTTATCGAAAATCTGCAATTGAATCCGTTCTATCAAATCCGATCCTGTCAAAATACCTTGCATGAGGTCTATCATCCGATAAGGACTGAAAGTCCAACCATATATTGCAGCACGGCGATCTTCAATAGTATCGGTTGACATCCTCTTGTGGTAAACTGGAACGTACATCAAAGTTCCAGCCTGAACGTCCTGACCGGTTTCCTGTACCAAAGCCACCTTTCCGGAGAGAACTGGCTCATCAAAATCCCTTGCCTGTTCCATCGCCAGCCGGCGAACGGGTTCGGAGAACATATCGTAGCCGAAGGCCCGGAAGTTGCGGCCTGAAAACGGTTCGAGATAGATAGTGGAGGTATAGCTCTCCCGATCTCCTTCCGGCCTCACATTGTAATCCGGAAAGCCTTGGCTGCGGATTTCCTGTGTGTGTTGTGCAAGCCGCTCGCCGGGAATCACCAGAGCGAAACCAGTGCCCTGTATGCCGGGAAGATGTTGCTCAACCTTTTGTTGCAAAACGAAGTTACGCCACTCCTCCCGCGTAACTTCATCCGAAGCACCAAAAAGTGCAGCAGCGCTTATCAATAGCTGTTCATGGGCATCCATCCGCGCATCTATCCATTGCTTGATATGCTCGCACGCAAATTCAAACTTATTTTTTGCTTCGGCATCAATGTTCATTACCACACTAACAGAGGCATAGATTGTGACAATCAACCCGGCGGATAGCAGAACCCAAGCTATCCAGGTGTTTTTGTGAACTTTGTTTTGATATGTTATCATTTTCCAGGCTCCTGTTTTTTTCTTGGGCAACTCAAAACGTAACTATTCATGGATATGTACAACAATAAAAAAATTTAACATGGATAGACAGGATGGACAGGATAATTCATCACATCATCAAATTCTTTATCAAGGAAGGCAAGTGCTTCCGCAAGGAGATATTGCTGAACCAGACGGTTCACTTCCGCCAAAGCAGTTTCGTAACCTTCAGGCCACCGTTTTTGCGATAAATCTTCCAGGATTTTTATGCATGGCAAGGGTTCTTCACTTGCCAGGGCCAACTTCAATCGCTCTAATAAAGGATGCAGTTCCGCAGCAGACCCCAGTTTACCTTTCGATTTCGGTTTGTCCGGTAAGACGGCCGGCTGTTGGGCAAGGACTACACCGATGGCAGTCATCAGCGCCTCATGGCGGTCGATAAATACGCGTAGGGGTTCTCCTATCGCAAAGGGGACACTACTCCCCGCATTCTCCGTCGTAGCGTGGCAGGCATTTTCCAACTCCGTGGCTGCGGCTGCCATCTCCTTCCCGCCAAGATTACAAGCAACCCCCCGGATGGCGTGGACCCGGTGGATCGCATCTTTCAACTGATCCGCCCGTAGTTCCTGCAGTAGCAGCGCCGGCGTTTCCCTGTACCCGGCGACAAAATCACGCAGAAGCTTCAGGTAGAATTTTTGGTCGCCGCCTACCCGATTCAAGCCATCTTCCACGTCCAGACCCGCCGGAAGTTGGATTGGCGCGAGTTTCTGTTTTGTAAACTGGTACGGTTCTTCGGCTGCGACGGCTGCGTGTTTTTTCTGGGGAAGCCATTGCAGCAGTGCTGCCTCCAACGTGTTGGGATTGATCGGTTTGGCAAGATGATCGTTCATTCCGGCTGCAAGACTTTTTTCCCGATCACCGATGATGGCATGGCTGGACAGTGCTATGATGGGCAGACGATCAACGCCTTTTCTATCAAGATTGCGAATTTTCCGGGTGGCGGTAAAACCGTCCATCTCCGGCATGGAGATGTCCATGAACAGGATATCATAGTCACTTGTGCTGACCATCTCCACGGCCTCCATACCGTTTATTGCGATATCCGCTTTTATTCCTGCCCGTCGCAAAAGCTCGACGACAATCTCCCTGTTAATCTCGTGATCCTCCACCACCAGCGCCCTGGTGTCTATAAAATGTTCCCGTGGCGTATCCGGATGCCACCCCAAATTTGTCCGCCCGATGCCCGAATCAATCAGAAAGGAAATAACAACCGTAAAGAGGCTCCCCTTGCCGGGTGTGCTTTCCGCCCGAATCGTCCCTCCCATTAGTTCCACAAACTGTCGGCTGATCGCCAGCCCCAGGCCGGTTCCTCCGAAGCGCCGGGTCGTTGAAGCGTCGGCCTGGCTGAATGCCGTGAACAACCGCGACAACTCCTCTTCCGTCATGCCGATGCCTGTATCTTGTACCGAGATATCCAACTCCACATCAGTTTCGGTCTGCCGCAGGACTCTGGCCCCAAGCTGGATGTAGCCCGCCGCTGTAAACTTGACGGCATTGCCCATCAGGTTGGCGATTACCTGGGTCATGCGCTGAGGGTCGCCCAACAGATTGGCGGGAAGCTCCAGATCAATGAAGGTAGTGATCTTGATTTTTTTCTCAGCAGCCTGGGACTCGAAGATATTCACTACGTTGCCGATCACCTCTATCAGCGAAAAAGGAACGATTTCAATATCCAGCTTTCCAGCCTCCATCCTGGAAAAATCCAGGATATCGTTGAGAACGGCAAGTAGCGATTCGCCGCTCGTTCTGATCTTATCAGCATAGTCGCGCTGTCTCTCCGTGAGGGGAGTTTCCAGCAGCAGCCCCGTCATGCCAAGCATCCCACTCAAGGGAGTACGAATCTCATGACTCATATTGGCCAGGAACGTAGTCTTGGCGGCGTTGGCCATTTCTGCCTGCACAGTGGTCGCTTCAAGTCTCTGGTTGGTCTCATGAAGTTCCGCTTCCGCCAGCTTGCGCTCAGTGATGTCTCTCATTACGATGAAGCTTACGGGCGCTGCTCCAGCATCCTGCCTGACAGTCGCCGCCAGATGAGCCCAGAATAGTGATCCGTCATTTTTCACCATTCGTAGTTCACATCCCTGAGGTTCACCGGTTTGTCCTGGGTTCGCCTGTACTGAGCCCTGTCCAAGCGCAGAATGGGTATCGAAGAGCCGTTTACGGTAGCTGTAGTAGATGGTATGATCCTCTTCGAGAATGAAACTGGATATCCGCTGCTTGATCAGCGTCCCCCGGTCCAAGCCCAGCATTGTGGAGGCGGCGAGGTTGGCTTCCAGGAACAGCCCATGCTCGCTCAAGGTGAAATAGCCTATCGGGGCTAAGTCGTAGAGGGCGTAATAGCGCTCCCGTGCCGCATCTATTTCCACATGCGCTCTTTGCAGATGGTCATTTTGCATCTCCAGCTCAATCTGATGCACACGCAGTTCGTGGAGTATTCGCCGAATTTCTTCGAGTGACATCGCCTCCAGATTTTCAGTCATTCTGATGGCTTTTTCCTCTGCACGTTGTCGCAAAACGTCTGCCTTGAGTGAAAATATTTCTTTGTTAGCCATTATCTTGATCCTTTGAGAGCCATTTGTCCTGTGTTTCCCACAGCGCCTAAGGAAAACCCCTTGATCTTGTACATTGTCTCGTTAAGGGCGGTGATAAAGATGATCGGGATATCCTGTGTGGCCGGATCATCCTTCAAACGGCGGCAGACCTCGAAGCCG
>CAIMCT010000021.1 GCA_903839535.1 uncultured Desulfobacteraceae bacterium | reverse complement strand
TGATAATGGATTTTTTTTTGCTCAAAAACCAATTTTCACAGGAAACCAATGAAAAGCAATATCGTCAAAAACAGCATTGAAATATCCCCCCCCAAAAGTCGCTCTTCAAAGCCATGGGATACACAGATTGCGAAATTCACAGACCGCTTACTGGCAAGATACTCGCGAAATGTCTCGTCCGCCAGCACAGGTGCTGTTGTCGAATAGGAGTAGATATGAAACCAATTGAAAACACTTTGACCGGAGCGCAAATCCTGATGACAATTCTTCAGGAAGAAGGTGTGGACACCCTGTTCGGTTTTCCCGGAGGCGCTGTAATAGACATTTATGACGAACTGGCCAGAACGCCCATTCAGCATATCCTGGTGCGACACGAACAGGGCGCGGTTCATGCTGCGGACGGATATGCGCGGGCAAGCGGAAAAGTGGGAGTCTGTCTGGTGACTTCCGGCCCCGGAGCCACCAATACCGTAACCGGCATTGCCTCCGCCTATATGGATTCAATTCCTCTGGTGATCATTACCGGACAAGTTCCGACACAGTTGATTGGCAATGATGCATTTCAGGAAGTGGATATTGTCGGCATCACCAGACCTTGCACCAAGCACAATTACCTGGTGAAAAGAATTGAGGATCTGGCGCAAATACTGAAGGAAGCATTCTATATCGCCCGATCCGGCAGGCCCGGTCCGGTATTGGTGGATATTCCCAAAGACATCACTAAAAAACGGATTGCCTATACTCCAGTAGAACCGGTTCGACTGAAATCCTACAACCCAACCTATCAGCCCAACTTATGGCAACTGGAAAAAGTGATCACACTGATTCGGGAAGCACAGCGTCCAATGATTTTTGCTGGCGGCGGTGTCATCCTGTCAAAAGGTTCATCGGAGCTGACTGCCTTCGCCCGCAAAACCTCGATGCCGGTTACCACGTCACTCATGGGCATGGGTGCATTTCCTGGAACAGATCCACTCTGCCTGGGAATGATAGGGATGCACGGAACCTACCGGGCCAACATGGCCACCGGCGCGTGCGATCTTCTGATTGCTGTCGGGGTGCGCTTTGATGACCGGGTTACCGGCAGGACAGACGCCTTTGCGGCCCAGGCAAAGATTGTCCACATCGACATTGATCCGACATCGATACGCAAGAATGTTCAGGTATCGCTTCCGCTTGTTGGCGATTGCCGAATCACGCTGTCAGAGTTGAACCGGTTGATCGAAGCCATCGATTTTGGCGATCTGGCGGAACAACGGCGCAGTTGGCTGGATCAAATCAATCAGTGGAAGCAGACCGGTGCCCTTAATTATGACCAGACCACCGTGATCAAGCCCCAATATGTGGTTGAAACGCTATACCACCTGACACAGGGCCAGGCCATCATCACCACTGAGGTGGGTCAGAATCAGATGTGGGCCGCCCAGTATTATCACTTTGACCACCCGGATCATTTCATCACCTCGGGCGGCCTTGGTGTCATGGGTTTTGGCCTTCCGGCGGCCATCGGCGCACAGGTGGCGCAACCCGGAAAGCTGGTGGTGGATATTGCCGGAGACGGTAGCATTCAGATGAATATTCAGGAAATGGCAACCGCCATTCAGTATGGCCTTCCGGTTAAAGTGGTGATTCTGAACAACCGATACCTGGGTATGGTTCGACAATGGCAGGAATTGTTTTACGACAAGCGCTATGCTTGCACCAACATGGAGTATGCCCCGGATTTTGTGAAACTGGCCGAGGCTTACGGTGCCCTTGGCCTGAGGGCGACCACTCCGGATCAAGTAGAATCGGTGCTGAAGCAGGGTCTGTCCTCACCTCAAGCGGCTATCATGGATTTCTGGGTGGATCGGGAAGAATGTGTGTATCCGATGGTTCCTGCCGGAGCGACTCTCACCGAAATGCTGCTGATTTAACACCGGAAGAGCCGAATGGCTGAAAAGTCGAAGAGCAATAGCTCTACAGAGTACGGGCGAATAATTATTAGCCCGTACTCTCCTTACGCATGTATGGAGGATTTTAAAAGTGACGGAAGCAAAACATGTCATTACCATGCTGGTGGATAACCAGCCAGGCGTTCTGGCCCGGGTTGTCGGGCTTTTTAGTGGAAGAGGCTTTAATATTGAAAGCCTTTGTGTGGCTGAAACCGTCAACCCTGAAATATCCCGGATTACCCTGGTAACCCGCGCTGACCCCCTGGTGATGGAACAGATTCAAAAACAGCTTAGAAAACTGATCAATGTCATCAAGGTTCGGGATATGGACAAGTCCAAGGCTGTGCAGCGGGAAATGGCGCTGATTTGTGTCAAGGCCAAACCCGAACACCGGGCTGAAGTCTTGAGGATAGTGGATATTTTTCGATGTAAGGTCGTGGATACGGGTACCGAGCATTTTATCATTGAGGTCACTGGCGACGAAGGCAAACTTGCCGCAATTATCAATCTGCTGAAGCCTATCGGCATCAAAAAAATCGCTCGAACCGGCATTGTAGCGCTGTTCAGGGAACCGAAATAGCTGGACGAATAATTATTCGCCACTATCAACTAAATTTTTTACTAATCACCCAATAACAAGGAGATATAAATCACAATGGCGCAAATCAATTTTGGCGGCATCATGGAAGAAGTAATTACCGCTTCGGAATTTACCCTGGAGCATGCAAAAGCGGTACTGAAGAATGAAACCATTGCTATTCTGGGATATGGTGTTCAGGGGCCAGGACAGGCCCTGAATATGAAAGATAACGGATTGCAGGTAATTGTCGGCCAACGGGAAAACAGCAATTCCTGGGACAAGGCCGTTGCCGACGGCTTTGTTCCAGGAGAGACGCTATTTCCCCTGGAAGCAGCAGCCAAGAAAGGAACTATTATCCAGTATCTGCTTTCCGATGCCGGCCAGATGGTGACATGGCCGAAGATCAAACCCTACCTGGATCCAGGAAACGCCCTGTATTTTTCTCATGGGTTCGGCATTGTTTTCAGTGATCAGACTGGCATTATACCGCCGAATTTTGTGGATGTAATTCTGGCGGCGCCAAAAGGCTCCGGCAGAACGGTCCGAACCAATTTTCTGGCGGGGAGCGGCATCAACTCCAGCTTTGCCGTTCATCAGGACTATACGGGCAAAGCCAGGGAACGCGCCATTGCTCTTGGAATCGCCATCGGGTCCGGCTATCTGTTTCCCACTACATTTGAAAAAGAAGTTCACAGCGACCTTACCGGTGAGCGAGGCGTTCTCATGGGATGTCTGGCAGGGGTCATGGAGGCTCAGTACACCCTGCTCCGTAAACATGGTCACAGCCCCAGCGAGGCATTTAATGAAACCGTTGAAGAACTCACACAGAGTCTGATTCGCCTTGTTGCTGAAAACGGCATGGACTGGATGTTCGCCAATTGCAGCACCACTGCGCAAAGGGGCGCGCTGGACTGGTCGCCACGCTTCAGGGATGCGGTCAAGCCGGTTTTTGATCAACTCTATGAAAGCGTGTTATCCGGAGAAGAAACCCGCAGAACCCTGGAGAAAAACAGCGATCGGGATTACCGCGAAAAACTCCAAAAAGAGCTTGATGTTATTCGCTTGTCTGAAATGTGGCAGGCAGGCGCTGCAGTCCGCTCGCTGCGACCTGAAAACCGGAAGTAGGCGTTTATAGGCGTAAGCATTCAGCCCCTCCCCCCAGCGGGGAGAGGTTGGGAGGGGGGAAAATGCTCCTATGCCAACCACTTGCCCTTCCCACTGCCCCTCCCGCTGAGAGGGGCGTGACGGTTACGTTTAGTCTGAAGCCTTACACCTTCAGCCTGTTTTCACGAAAGGATTTTTCCTTATGGAACCAATTCACCTTTACGACACCACCCTGAGAGACGGAACACAAGGGGAAGATGTCAATTTTTCGGCTGAAGAAAAAATCATGATCGCCCAGCGACTGGATGACTTTGGCATTCACTATATTGAGGGCGGATGGCCCGGGTCCAATCCCAGGGATATGCAGTTTTTCGAGCTGGCTCAGCAGATTGATTTCAAGCATGCAAAGCTTGCTGCTTTTGGTTCCACCCGAAAACCCGGTTTCGCTACTGGCGATGACCCCAATGTCAAGGCTCTTCTGGCGGCCCGAACCCCTGTTGTCACCATTTTTGGAAAAAGCTGGGATCTTCATGTCGGAAAAATCATGGGCAATACCCTGGAAGAAAATCTGGCCATGATCCATGATACGGTGGCATATCTGAAATATCATTCGCGTGAAGTGATTTATGATGCCGAGCATTTTTTTGACGGCTATAAATCCAATCCGGATTATGCCCTTTACACCCTGGCGGCGGCTTTAAGAGGTGGAGCAGACTGCATAGTACTCTGCGATACCAATGGCGGAACGCTGACACATGAAATCGAGCCGATAATCGCCAAAGTGCACCAGTTGATAGCAGAAAAAGCGGATTCATCAAAATCTGCTGTCAGAATCGGTATTCATACTCACAACGATTCCGGCCTTGCCGTAGCCAACAGCATCAGTGCGATAAACGCCGGTGCAGCCCTGGTTCAGGGAACCATCAACGGATACGGGGAGCGATGCGGCAATGCGGACCTTACCAGCATCATTCCCATATTATGCCTGAAAATGAATCGGCCCTGTGTATCTACCGAGAACCTTTCGAGGCTGAAGAAACTATCCCGGTTCGTCAGCGAAATCGCTAACATGATTCCACAGAACACCATGCCTTTTGTGGGAAAAAGCGCCTTTGCCCACAAGGGCGGAGTTCATGTGAGCGCTATCATGAAACTTCCCATGGCGTATGAACACCTTGATCCTGGCCTGGTCGGAAACAAGCGCAAGGTGCTGGTTTCCGATCTTTCCGGCAAAAGCAATGTGGAATACAAGGCCAGGGAACTTGGAGTGGAGCTGAATGGGTCTGATCGGCAGAAAGTCGTCTCTGAAATCAAGCGCATGGAACAGGAGGGCTATCAGTTTGACGTGGCCGACGGATCTTTCAAGATTCTGCTGGAAAAACTGACAGATCAGTTCAAACCACTGTTCGAGCTGGAATCGTTCCGGGTAACCATTGAAAAAGACAAAAACCAGCCCTGTTCCGCCCATGCAACTATAAAAATATCGGTTGACGGCAAACAGGAAATCACGGCAGCCGAAGGAAGCGGCCCGGTAAGCGCTCTGGATAACGCGCTTCGAAAAGCCTTAGACAATTTTTTCCCGAATATGGATCACATGCGGCTGGTGGATTTCAAGGTCCGCGTAATTGACGGTCGGGCCGGAACGGCAGCCAGAGTGCGCGTTTTTATTGAATCCAGGGATGAGGACCATGTCTGGAGTACCATCGGCGTGTCCGAAGATATCATTGAAGCCAGTTGGCATGCACTTGCAGACAGTTTTCAGTATAAATTATCGCGGTAAGCACTCAGGCAAAAAGGAGCAATATCATGACCGAGCGAGTAATTATTTTTGACACCACTTTACGAGACGGCGAGCAGTCCCCCGGCGCCAGCATGAATACCGGCGAAAAACTGCGTCTGGCCACCCAACTGGAAAAACTGGGTGTGGATGTGCTGGAAGCTGGATTTCCAGCAGCCTCAGATGGCGATTTTGAGGCTGTATCACGAATCTCCGGGCAGTTAAAACGCACAGAGGTTGCAGCTCTGGCTCGTACCTCCAAAAAAGACATCGACAGGGCTTGGGGCGCCATTCAGCATGCCGCCTTTCCCCGTATCCACACCTTTATCGCCACATCCGACATCCACCTGACCTACAAACTGCGCATGACCCGCGATGAAGTGGTGGCGGCCGCAGTGGAGGCCGTGAAATACGCCAGTTCTTTAACCGAACGGGTTGAGTTTTCAGCCGAAGATGGATCACGAAGCGACCGGGATTTTTTATGCCGGGTTTTTGAAGCCGCCATCGAAGCTGGCGCAACAACCGTCAATCTGCCTGATACCGTTGGATACGCCATTCCGCAGGAATACGCCGAACTGGTTAAGTATGTCATGTCCCATACGCCCAACATTCACAAGGCCATATTAAGCATCCACTGTCATAACGATCTGGGACTTGCGACAGCCAATACCCTGGCTGCCATCAGCGCAGGGGCAAGGCAGGCGGAGGTCACCATCAACGGCATCGGCGAGCGGGCCGGCAACACCTCTCTTGAGGAAGTCGTAATGTCGCTTCACACCCGGCCCAATTATTTTGCATTCACATCTGGTGTCAAGACTGAATTCATCTATCCCACCAGTCGCCTGGTCAGTATGATTACAGGCATTCCGGTTCAGCCAAACAAGGCCATTGTCGGGGCCAATGCCTTTGCCCATGAAGCCGGAATTCACCAGGACGGGGTTTTGAAAAATCCTATGACTTATGAAATCATGAAGCCTGAATCCATCGGTCTGAATACCAACAAACTGGTTCTGGGAAAGCATTCGGGACGGCACGCCCTTAGGGCGCATTTAAAGGATATGGGATATGATCTGTCGGATGAAGAGCTTCAACTGGTTTTTACCAAGTTCAAGGAACTGGCAGACAAGAAAAAGCATGTGGTGGATGAGGATCTGGAAGTGCTGATCACCGAGGGACTTCTGCAAAGTCATGATGTCTTTACCCTGGATTATCTTCATGTAATCAGCGGCACAACGGTTCTTCCCATGGCCAGCGTGCGAATGATGATAAATGGAAGACCGGTGCAGGGAGCGGAGTATGGCAACGGCCCCATTGATGCCGTCTATAAAACTCTTGCAAGTCTTACCGGAACCGGATCCGAGCTGCTGCGTTTTTCGATTAACGCCCTTACCGGCGGCACTGATGCCCAGGGTGAGGTAACTGTACGGCTTCGGGAAAACGGCCTTGAGGCCATGGGAAGAGGCGCGGACCCGGATGTAATCACGGCCAGCGCCAAAGCTTATGTCAACGGCCTGAACCGTCTGGAGTATTTAAAGGCGCATCCGGTAACGCAGATGGAGTAAAGAACTGCGTTGTCTGGTTGTCTGGGGTCGGACCAAGACAACAACTTGAAATGATAAAGTAATGTGTTCATGATGTTGCAGAACTCACGCAACGCTCTTGTAGCCGACACCCTTGTGTCGGCTACAAGAGCGTCGGCTAATTTTGAATTTGTATTTTTGAACACTACCCGGGGATACTGTATGAAATCAATCTCTTTCATGGCATGCCACGACTGTGATCTTCTTCATCGAATTCCGGTCATTTCCGAGGGAATGACGGC
>CAIMCT010000020.1 GCA_903839535.1 uncultured Desulfobacteraceae bacterium | reverse complement strand
TGGGCACAGGGTTGAAAATTAAAAAAGGGTTTATGGTTTTAAAACCATAAACCCTTTTTTAATTTTCAACCCTGTGCCCATCAGACATTTTCAAACATCATGATTGCACCACCTTCTTTATTTCCTGAAATTCTGGCGCCGGCAGGCAATAAGGCCAGCTTTCTGGCAGCCCTGGCTGCCGGGGCAGATGCCATATATTGTGGTCTGAAGCAGTTTTCCGCCCGTATGGAGGCCAAGAACTTTACACTGGAAGAACTTGCTGGTCTTACATATCTGGCGCATTCCAAAGGCGCAAGGGTTTATATCACACTGAACACGTTGATAAAGCCCGATGAACTGAACCTGGCCGGCAGGTTCATGGATGATCTGAACCGTCATGTGCATCCCGATGCCCTGATCATTCAGGATTTGGGGCTGATCGAGCTGGCCCGGCAGGTCGGATTTTCCGGAGAGCTTCACCTGTCCACCCTGGCCAATGTGAGTTTTGGCGAAGCCCTGAACATGATCCACCATATCCCGGAAGTTAACCGGGTCGTGCTTCCCCGCGAACTCAGCGTTGACGAAATCAAGCAGGTTGCCGATATCTGTCCTGAAAACATTGGTCTGGAAGTGTTTGTTCACGGCGCTCTGTGTTACGGGGTCTCCGGCAGATGCTACTGGAGCAGTTTTTTTGGGGGCAAAAGCGGCCTGAGAGGAAAGTGCGTTCAGCCCTGCAGGCGGCTTTATACACAGGAACGCGCGCAAAATCGTTTTTTTTCCTGCCAGGATATCAGCCTTGATGTTCTGGTTAAAGTCCTTCGGCCGATTCCGGCGATTCGGGCATGGAAAATCGAAGGCCGCAAAAAGAGTCCCCATTATGTGTACCATACGGTACGGGCATATCAACTGCTCCGTGATCATGTTCAGGATGCGCATCTTCGAAAAGAGGCGATTACTCTGCTCTCTCACGCTCTTGGTCGGACTGGCACCCATTACGGATTTCTGTCTCAAAGACGCGTAAACCCGATTCAAATAGAACGGCAGACCGGATCAGGACTCTGCGTGGGACATGTTTCCGGAGAAAGCGGCTGTGCATATATCGCGCCTCAGCAGGAACTCTTTCCCGGCGATGTTCTGCGTGTCGGCTACGAAGACGAGCCTTGGCATGTCAGCCTTAAAGTCAGCCATCCGGTTTCAGAAGGTGCCCGGTTTAATCTGGCATCAGGGTCGCATCTGACATCAGGGTCTCATCTGGCATCAGGCGGTAAAGTGGCCCCTCAAAATGGGTCTCCAGTATTCTTGACTGACCGCCGCGAACCGGAATTGAATGCAAAGATGCTGGAACTCGAAGCGCAACTTCCCCCAGTTATCGCCGCTTTGCCGCCTTCCCGTTTTCAGATGGTCCTTCCCCGAAATCGCCTGCCCAAAACAAAAGCCGTTGACCAAAGGGTTTACCGGATGTCCCGGGAAATTGGCGCGGTCAGCGAAGAGGTCGGGATATGGCTGTCTAAGGAGATGTTTCAGGCCGTTTCCATCGCAAATGGCATCGCCTCAAGTATCTGGCAAAGAATCTGGTGGTGGCTTACCCCTGCGCTCTGGCCTGTCGATGAAGCAGATTTCAAATCCCTGATTGAGCAGTTGTTGCAAAATGGATCAAGACAATTTGTCCTGAACGCCCCCTGGCAAATCGCTTTTTTTCAGAATCCCCGCAAACTTTCTCTCTGGGCTGGTCCATTCTGCAACCTTGGCAATCCTTTGTCAATTAACGAGATCAAATCCTGTGGTTTCTCCGGAGCCATTGTCAGTCCTGAACTGAGCCAAACAGATTATCTTTCTCTTCCCGGACAGAGTCCCCTGCCCTTGGGGATTGTGATTTCTGCAAACTGGCCACTCAGTATTTCCAGGATTCTCTCGGACTGCTTGAAACCCGATTTCATGTTTCAGAGTCCGAAGGTAGAAATGGCATGGGCGAGCTTATCAGATTCAAATTACTGGGTTTATCCCAACTGGATGCTCAATTTGACGGGTTATCGCAAGGAATTGGAACAGGCAGGCTTCCAGCGATTCATTTATATGACGGAAACTGTCCCGCCGTCCATCCGGATGAAAGACAGGCCTGGAAACTGGAACTGGAAGATATCGCTTCAATGAACCATGCATTTTTTATGGAAAAAGCTCTGGTAGAGGCCAGGCAGGCCCTTGAGCGGGGAGAATTCCCGGTTGGGTGCGTGATCGTTCATGAGGAAAAGGTTATTGCAACCGGATCCCGGCATGGAACTGTTGGAGATATCGTCAGCGAAACAGATCATGCCGAAATACTGGCGTTAAAGCAGCTTGAACGGTTTGCACCGGTCGATCGTGACCGGCTGACACTCTATTGCACCATGGAGCCCTGCCTGATGTGCTTTGGGGCGATTCTCATTAGCGGCATTCTGCAAATCGTGTTTGCCTACGAAGATGTGATGGGAGGAGGAACCCGATGCGATTTGGCCACAATGCCCCCATTGTACTCCAGCAGGCCGATTAACCTTGTTCCCCATATTCTTCGTGATAAAAGCCTCTTGCTCTTTAAATCTTTTTTTTCAAATCCGGATAACACATACTGGAAAGACAGTCTTCTGGCCGCATACACATTATCCGCTTCTTTCTCCGCTTCATCCTGAATCGTCCACCGTCCATTTCAGGTTTTCAATGAAAGGCTGATAATTTATGTTGACATTGTAATTCATCGGCTGTAATATAGGACAAATCAGTAAAGATATCGCAAATTACTGCATATCGGTTCGAGCAGAAGGATTGTTCCATGTTGCCACAGTGACGACCTGAAGTTTGTGACCTTGATGATATTTTATGAAAGGAGGAAAACACTATGGCAAATGGAATTGTAAAATGGTTTAATGACAGCAAGGGTTTCGGTTTTATTGAGCAGGAAAATGGCAAGGATGTTTTTGTACATCATTCCGCTATTAATTCGACCGGATTCAAATCACTTTCTGAAGGCGATCGCGTAACATTTGATGTGGTTCAAGGCCCCAAAGGCCCTGCCGCAGCAAACGTAACACGCCTGTAATTAGCCAAAACTAATTAACGATTAAAAGGCATTCATGTGAAAACATGGGTGCCTTTTTTTATTTTAATCCTGTTTCCTGATTTCAGATACCTTGTCCTTACTTATTCGAACTTCTCCGCCATCTTTATCAAAATACACTATATTGTCATGTTCCCGACAAGAATCTGTGGATATTTTCTTCCCATTCGTCAAGGTGATCAGATATTTCCGGATAGGAACAACTGGCGTTGTGATGGAATCGACAGAGCCAAAATCCATTTTTTGACTGCTATCCATGGAATCGGAATCTTTGGATTTGGATTTGGATTTGGGTTTGGATTCGAGTTTATCAGGGAATGCCTTTTTGGTATCTTTTTTCTTGGTGCCAGATACTTTGAATTGAAATTTAGCAGGCATATCGCAGTGGCTCAATTTTTTCCGGAAGTGGTAACCTTTTCTACTGTTGTAAAAGGGATCAATAATACCAATTTGTACAGTTTGCTTCCATAAGGAATGATCAAAAAAATCATAAGCGTAAAATGTAACAGTGACGCTTTCCTGGGTAAAATTTGAATTGTTTAAAATTTCCCCCTCAAAATAACAACCTCCTTGTTTGATTTTCGGCATTTCAACACGCAAGGAACGAAACGAGAAGTTGTCATCAATTTTGTCATCGCTGAAAAAGGCCAAAGCGCTGTGTGCGTAAAGCACCATTATGGAACAAAGCAGGAAATATGAGATTCTTTTTCCAAAAATGAAGCAATACATGGCAGATGGATATTTCAAAGGCATTTCTGTTAAGGATATCATAGGTTTCTCTCATTGGAAAACACAATAGATTCATGTGAAGGCCGAATGGGATTCTCCAAGCTTTTCTGGCTTAGGCATGTATCCCGACCGCCTTCTGCTGACAGTCAATAATATTCAGTACGGTTTAGTCATGACATGAAACACTGTTAACAATTGTCCGCTGGGGGGTACCCTGATTCCATTTCCCCAAACGTATCGTTCATCAGATCCATCAGGGTTTCCTGCAACTGCTGATCATCGGATAAGGGAAGGCAGATGGCGGTGCGACAGGCCTCAATGACGGATATTCCCTGTCGAATGAGGCAGGCCGCATAAATCAGGAGCCTGGTGCTGGCACCCTCAGTCAGTCCGTACTCACGAATGTTTCGAATCTTTCCGGCTATCAGAACCAGTTTCAGGGCGGTGTCGGAATCCAGACCACTCTCCCGGGATACTATGGCAGCTTCATTTTCTGGATTAGGATAATGGAATTCCAGAGCGACAAAACGCTGTCGGGTGCTTTGCTTCAGATCTTTCAGCACTGACTGGTACCCTGGATTGTAGGAGAGTACCATCAGAAAATCGGAATGAGCCTGAATGCTTTCCCCTTTTTTATCGATATGAAGGGTTCTGCGGCTGTCGGTCAAGGGGTGAATCACCACAGTGGTGTCTTTTCTGGCCTCAACGATTTCATCCAGATAACAGATGGCGCCCATGCGGACAGCGCGGGTGAGGGGGCCATCCATCCAGACAGTTGCATCGTTTAAAAGCAGATATCTGCCGATCAGATCCGATGCAAAGAGATCTTCGTGGCAGGCAACGGTAATCAAGGGTCTGTCTAATCGGTGCGCCATGTATTCCACGAAACGGGTTTTGCCGCATCCGGTCGGTCCCTTCAGAATGACCGGAAGCCTGGCATGATATGCGGCTTCAAACAACAGAATTTCATTTTTAGATGCCAGATAATAAGGCGCTTTGGCATCTTTTTCCCCCTTTTGGGGGGCACTCTCACCAGGGCGGTTGTCGGCGGGTAACTGAAAAGTCATAAGGGGAAATGCTCCATAAAATAGTTTTCGTCTTGCAAGAAACAATAAAATATTATATTATTTCAAAAATTTATGTTAATAACAGGGATCAAGTGATGTGTCATAAATTTGTATGAGTCAATGATATTGACCGGCAACCCAAAAGGATTATATACATAATGTCTGAATCGAACAACCATAATATGGTTCACCAGCTTTTCCTGGAAGACAAGGAAATCGTGTTGATTGGTACTGCCCATGTATCACAGGAAAGCTCGGATCTGGTTGCCGCGGTGATTGAAGCGGAAAAGCCTGATACTGTCTGCGTCGAGCTGTGCGCTTCCCGCTACCAGTCCATTCGCCAGAAAGACCAGTGGCAGAACATGGATATCGTCAAGGTCATCAAGGAAAAGAAAACTTTTCTGTTGCTTTCGAATTTGATTTTGGCGGCATTTCAAAAGCGGATTGCTGCAAAGCTCGACATAGTTCCGGGCGCAGAAATGATTCGCGCCATCGAAGCTGCTGATGCATCGGGTGCAGCCATTCACCTTGCCGACCGGGAGATTCGCGTGACACTGTCGCGGGCATGGAAGGCTATGACGTTCTGGGAAAAAAATAAGTTGTTGTATCATTTGCTGCTGTCTTTTACTGAAGCAGAGGACATAAGTCAGGAAGATATCGAAAAAATGAAGGAACAGGATGTTCTGGAGGCCCTGATGACGGATGTGGGAAAAGCCCTTCCCATGTTAAAACGCATTCTGATTGAAGAGCGGGACCAGTATCTGGCGGAAAAAATTCGTACGGCGCCGGGGATAAAAATCGTGGCGGTGGTGGGTGCCGGGCATGTTGCCGGAATCAAGTCCAACTGGGATAAACCCATAGATATCGCAGATCTGGAGACGCTTCCACCGGATGGCAGGCTTGCAACGGTACTGGGATGGGGGATTCCGCTGGCTATTGTATTGATGATGGTCATCGGATTTTTCACCGGTGGCGCGCATGTAGGAACCAACATGATCATTGGATGGATATTAACAACCGGCATTCTGGCAGGTATTGGCGCTGCCGCCGCTTTGGCCCATCCCCTGACGATTCTCTCCTCAATGCTGGCGGCTCCCATAACCACGCTTCATCCGCTTATTGCTGCTGGCTGGGTTTCGGGTCTGGTTGAGGCGTTTTCTCGGAGGCCCAGAGTCCGGGATATTGAGGCTCTGCCGCAGGATATCCTTTCTGTAAAGGGGTTCTGGAGGAACAAGGTGACACGGATTCTTCTGGTGGTGGTGTTCACCAACATTGGCGCTTCAATCGGAACATTTGTGGCAGTTCCGCTGATGCTGAGAATGATGCAATGATGGATGCCAGATGCCAAGGAATCATTTTATACTTTGAGCGGTCAATGACTTAATTTTTATTCATCGGAAAGTGCATAATCCGTACTTTCCTTTTGCTCCCTCTCCCAGCGGGGGGGTTGGGGTGGGGGTTCAAAAGTTAAGATTATGCCCGTTTGCAGTACATGTACTGAAATGTCATTCTCGTCGGATGGTTTCCGTTTATCGGGGACACTTCATTTACCTGGAATTCATCAACCACCGGTTGTAGTGGGTTCGCACGGCCTGTTAAGCAGTGGCAGTTCACCCAAACAGATTGAAATGGCCAGGCAATGCAGTGCTAACGGCATGGCTTTTTTTCGGTTCGATCACCGCGGATGCGGTCAAAGCCAGGGTGGCAAGGCAGATGCAACTGATTTTAATGGCCGATGTCGGGATTTGCAAAGTGCGATCAATTTCTTGCGAAACAAGTATGACCTTAACCCAAGAACAGGGATGTTCGGCAGCAGCTTGGGAGGGGCGGTTTGTCTTTCGGTAGCCGCTGCAACACGCATCCATGCACTGGTTACCGTTGCCGCACCCCTTGACAGCAACTCTTTGATTGATTCAGCTCAGGGTGTTGTCCCGGCCGGGCTTTCGGCGGATATGGCGCTTTCTCCCCGGTTTCGGTTCGATCTGTCAGATAGCCTGTATGCCATCAGCAATCTCTTGATTTTTCATGGGGAAAATGATTTGGTTGTACCAGTGTCCCATGCCTTGAAATTGTTCGAAAAGGCAGGCCATCCAAAAAAGCTGGTGATTCAGGAAAATGGAGACCACATAATGAGTCTTCTTGTTCATCAACAATCCTTCATGCAGGAATCACTTTTGTGGTTTTCAGCAATCTTGAAGACCAAGTAATATTCACGATGATTTTATTCTATGCAATATTGGCTTTAATAACAGATAGTTAACCCTAAAATCTGATCAAAAATACTCATAACATACTGGAATGCCTAACAAAAACGAACATATTCAATTTATTGAATATGTGTAATTTCAGATAGTTATGTCGTAGAACAAAATCACCGTGAAGTAATATTTTACTTGACACATGTCGTGAATTTACATAGACTACCCTAGTTTGTTTAAGCGATCTGGTTGATTGCAGAGTTACCAGGTTGCTGCAAAAAAAAGATTGACAAGGAACGGTGAAAGAGATAGAAGTAAATCCATTGTCGGTCGTGAGGTGTTTGGCTGATTTGATCTTTGAAAACTAGATAGTGACAGCTTGTGAGTTTAAGGAACCCAGTTAATATGTCCATGAGAGTGGGCGTAAAATAAGTTTAATTGGAGAGTTTGATCCTGGCTCAGAATGAACGCTGGCGGCGTGC
>CAIMCT010000019.1 GCA_903839535.1 uncultured Desulfobacteraceae bacterium | reverse complement strand
CCCCCTCCCCTTGCGGGAGGGGGTTAGGGGGTGGGGGTTCAAAAGTTAAGATTATGCACGTTCGCAGTATACTCATGTAAAATCAGGTGCTTGTGTGGAGAACAAGTTTATCATGCACCCTGTAAAACTGGTAATTCCTGATTTTTTTCTTTAAAAAGCACATTTTTCAGCCACGTCATTCCGTAGATCAGCAGCGCCACATCATCGGTTTTAATGTTTTCAATCGTTTGATCATCTATAGGATATCTTTTGAGAAATGAGCTTTCCAGAACAAAATCCCGAAACCCATCAATATCATAACTGACCATGAAAAAAAGCTGCTTGGCTTTTTCCGTGAGTTGGATATTCATGGGGAAAGATCGCTTGCGAACCACCAGGTCCGTCCATCCTGCATTGATCTCGTCATGAACATCCACGCCCTGGTCCCGGCGCCACTCTCCAACGGTCCAGTGCTTGTCCTCCTCAAAGCCCTTGCAATGCGGCTCTTCAATCTTGATGTAAAAACCCTCATCGTCGGCACCTTCCTTGTGGCTGAGAGAGGCGACGCCGAGCGGATAATACCGGCAAGTGGTGGGCCGATCCGTATAGACCAAACATCCATCGTCCCGGACAAACGGGCAGGATTTGGATTCATCATCCAGAAGTTTCAACAGGACCAGCGGCAGATCGGTTTTTTCAAGTAGTTGAGGCACTGTATAAAGGGCCAAAAACTGGCCTGATGTCAGCTCCAATCGCTTTTTCAGAAGAATGATATCCAGTGGCGTGAGAATGATGCTGATGCCTCTGCAGCACCGGGTAAAACAACTGATGTCCTTATGACACCGAAACTTGAACTGACTCTCCAGGCCCAGTCGAACTGGTTCGATTCGGGCCTGATTGTTTTGATGATCTAAATTCATATTGTATTTCCTTTCGACAACTTCATTATTTTTCAAATTTATATAGAAGCAGCAATTTAAAGTCAATGTAATCATTCTCGGAGGGTAGATAATCGCCTCTTAAAAATAATATGCTTATACTGTATTCGGGCATAAAATGCACTTTTCAATTCACCGCAAAGGCGCAAAGGACGCAAAGAAGCCAACGCTCTTGTGGCGGCTAATTTCATTGAATGTTTTCTTTGCGATCTTTGCGCCTTTGCGGTGGATAAAAACTCAGTAATTGACCGCTCAAAGCATATCTATCAGGTTATCGAACTGCCGATATGCCGGCGTACCGCCATTTCTTCGTCTTCTGACTAACCTCCCAGGTTGCTTCAAGAGCCTTATTGTAAATTCAATGGCTTTGTGATAAAGTATTTGAAGTGAAAGTCATTGTAAATGAAGCTGATCTGATTATTATTAAGCCAAACGATTAGACCAAAAGATATTCTGGATTCCACAGAATTGACAAAGTCATAACTTGCAAGGGGGTGCCCATCGACATCATACCGTTAAAAACCGAGATGCAGGCTCGGTCAAACCACCTGAGAAATCAGGGAAAAACCATCGGTTTTGTTCCAACGATGGGCTATCTTCACGAAGGCCATTTGTCGTTGATGCGACTGGCCAAAAGCATGGCGGATACGCTGGTGGTCAGTATTTTTGTGAATCCAACTCAGTTTGGGCCTGGCGAAGACCTTGGTGCCTACCCTAGGGACTTTGAACGCGATCAGTCTCTTTGCCGGAAAGAAGGTGTGGATATGCTTTTCTATCCAACTGCATCGCAGATGTACGGCCCCCGATTTCAAACATTCATTGCTCTTGAACAGCTTCCTCTTCACCTCTGCGGTATATCAAGGCCGGCCTTTTTCAGAGGGGTTGCAACCGTAGTGACCAAGCTGTTCAATATCGTAAAACCCAACACGGCCATATTCGGCCAGAAGGATTATCAGCAGCTCAGGGTCATTCGGCAACTGGTTCAGGATCTGGACCTGGATATTCAGATTACCAGCGGCCCCACTGTCCGGGAATCCGATGGACTTGCAATGAGTTCCCGCAATGCATACCTGAGCGCATCCCAAAGGCCATCCGCCCTGACTCTGTATCAGGCGCTTTGCCAGACCAGAAACCGTATTGAGAATGGATTGACAGATGCTAACGCTCTGATCCAGTCGGCTGTCAGCCTGGTTCTGTCTTTTCCTGAAACCGCCGTCGACTACATTGCCATCTGCGATCCGGATACGCTGGAGGATATTCAAACCGTCGACAGGCCTGCAATAATGGCGCTTGCCGTAAAAGTAGGGAAAACCCGCTTGATTGACAACATGATGCTATAGTTTTTCAGAAAGATCGGAAATTTAATATCTGGCAAATTATATTGCCACAATGACAACCATTTTTCATTCCCAGACGGCCACCGAATGGGAACCCAATTGATATGGAACAAAGAGAAACCTGAGTTCTTAAAGGAGAAAACATGAGCGAAAAATTCTTTTTTACTTCTGAATCCGTAACCGAAGGACATCCCGACAAGGTTGCAGACGCGGTATCGGATTCCATTCTGGATGCCATTATAGCTCAAGATAAAAACTGCCGGGTCGCCTGCGAAACACTGGTTACCACCGGTCTGGTATTTATTGCCGGAGAAATTTCCACGGCATGTTATGTGGAAATGCCTGAAATAGCCCGAAACACTATCAAGGAAATTGGCTATCATTCTTCCCAGATGGGCTTTGACTGGAGAACCTGTTCGGTACTTACCAGCATCGACCACCAGTCTCCGGATATTGCACAGGGAGTAAATACCGGTGAAGGCTTGTTCAAGGAACAAGGCGCGGGCGACCAGGGCCTCATGTTCGGTTTCGCCACTGATGAAACACCGGAACTCATGCCCATGCCCCTGATGTATGCTCACAAACTCTGCCGTCGTCTGGCAACGGTCCGAAAAAACGGAAGTCTCGATTTTCTCCGTCCAGATGGCAAGTCACAGGTCACCATCGAATATGAAGATGGCACCCCCAGACGGGTGGATACTATTGTCATTGCCGCCCAGCACAAGGCTGACATCACCTATGAAGATCTAAAGGAAGCCATCATCGAGGAAGTCATCCGCAAAGTCATCCCCAGGCACATGCTGGATGGTGACACCCGTTACTATATCAACGCCACGGGGAAATTCGTTATAGGCGGCCCAATGGGGGACTGCGGTTTGACCGGACGAAAAATCATTGTCGATACTTACGGCGGGCAGGGAAGCCACGGCGGTGGCTGTTTTTCAGGCAAGGACCCCTCCAAGGTCGATCGCAGTGCATCCTATATGGCCCGGCATGTGGCCAAAAATATCGTTGCTGCTGGAATCGCCAAAAAATGCGAAATTCAGATTGCTTATGCCATTGGCGTTGCCGAACCCGTATCCATCATGATCGACATGATGGGAACCGGCCTTATTCCCAAGGAACGGGTAAAGGAAATCATTCTGGAAGTATTTGACCTGAGGCCGGCGGCCATTATCGAACATCTGGATCTGCTGCGTCCCATCTACAGAAAAACCGCTGCTTATGGTCATTTTGGCAGAACCGAGCCCGAATTTACCTGGGAAAACACACAGATATCCAGCGTCATCAGGGAAAAAGCCGGGATTTGACACCCAGTATTTTTTGACAAAGTATGAAGGTAGGTGCAGATTGATGTATAATTTTCATAAAAACACAAGGAGATCAACACAGTGTTAGATATTGACCTTTCGCTTCCATACAAGGTTGCCGATATGTTGCTTGCGGATTTTGGAAACAAGGAAATGAAGCTGGCTGAAAATGAAATGCCGGGCCTGATGTCTGTCCGGGAGAAATACGGTCCCTCAAAACCCCTAAAGGGTTTAAAAATCATGGGCAGCCTTCACATGACTATTCAAACAGCCATGCTCATTGAAACGCTTAAGATTTTGGGTGCCGATCTGCGATGGGCCACCTGCAATATTTTTTCAACCCAGGACCATGCTGCGGCAGCCATCGCAAAAAATGGCTCGGCTGCTGTATTTGCCTGGAAAGGTGAGTCACTAAAAGAGTTCTGGTGGTGTACGGAGCAGGCCCTGCTTTGGCCGGACGGAACCGGTCCAGACCTTATTGTGGATGACGGCGGAGATGCCACGCTCTATGTCCACCAAGGCGTGGCGATCGAAAAGGATACGTCCCTGCTGGATCAGACTTACGACAGCGTGGACATGCAATGCCTAATGGCCAGAATGAAGGCAAGTTACAGAAAAGATTCAAAACTCTGGACAAGAATCGCAGCAAATATCCGCGGAGTTTCCGAAGAGACCACTACCGGCGTTCACCGGCTCTATCATCTTGCCAGAAAGGGCGAGCTGCTGTTTCCGGCATTTAACGTCAATGACTCAGTTACAAAATCCAAGTTCGACAACCTGTATGGATGCCGGGAATCCCTGGCGGACGGCATCAAGCGGGCAACCGATATCATGATTGCCGGCAAAGTGGCGGTGATCTGCGGATACGGCGATGTGGGCAAAGGGTGCGCCCAATCCATGCGAGGATTTGGTGCCAGAGTCATAATCACGGAAATCGATCCGATCTGCGCACTTCAGGCAGCCATGGAAGGTTTTCAGGTCATGACCATGGAAGAGGCGGCACCGCTTGGCGATATCTTTGTCACGGCCACGGGTTGCTACCATGTAATTACCGGAAGCCAGATGGAAGAGATGAAACATGAGGCCATCATCTGCAACATCGGTCATTTCGACAACGAGATACAGATGACCTATCTTGAAGGCAACTCCAGGTGCGTCAAAGAGAACATCAAGCCCCAAGTGGATAAATGGACACTGGAGTCCGGCAGATCAATCCTGATTCTGGCTGAAGGCCGGCTGGTCAATCTGGGATGCGCCACGGGTCATCCCAGTTTTGTCATGAGCAACAGCTTTACCAACCAGTGCATGGCCCAAATTGCTTTGGCGACCCAGAAACATGAATGCAGGGTTTATACACTCCCCAAGCTCCTGGATGAAGAAGTCGCCAGACTTCACCTGGGAAAACTTGGCGCAAAGCTTACCCAGTTGACACCATTTCAGGCCGATTATCTGGGAGTGCCGGCTGAAGGACCGTTTAAGCCGGATCATTACCGATATTAATGACAGGAATGCCGGGATATTGGCATCTCGGCATCTCTGCCTATGAACCCTGACTTTTACATATCTTGCAGCAACTCCTGCGCTACCCGAATGTCATAAGCCTGCTTCGGATCAAAATGTTTTTTGGTGTTCATCCGGGATGCTTCCAAAATGGCTTTGTAGGGCACCCATCCATGGACTTTCCAAAGCTCGGTATCATCAGCACTCCACAACCTGAAGCAGATGACACCGTCATCGTTTTGCACATACATCCTCACACGTTTGTTATCCGGAAATGGATAATAATATAGGCCGTTTTCGTCTTTCATAATTGTCCATTGTACTTTTGATATATCGGGTTGTTTGGCGGGTTGTTTGGTTAGGCTACCCATATAAAGTCGAGACATTTTTCTCAAGTACTTACGGGGACATGTAGCCTGTTCCGGCTTATGTGGATAGCCTCATAGGTCCATATTCTATACTTGCGACCGCAGTGAAAGCTGGAAAGAACGTGAAATTGGAGCTTTTACCCTGAAAGTGATTCCCCCTTTTGCAAATGGGGCCAGGGAGGATTTCCGAGGCTATTCTGCTAAAAATCCACCTCGGTCCCCCTTTTCCAAAGGGGGAAGTTATCATTAAAAAATTCATATATTTATGCAGTTCGCAGTATGTAAAGTTTCAGATATACTGCGAACGGGCATAATCTATGCTTTCCGTATGCTCCATCCCCCAGCGGGGGAGGGTTGGGGTGAGGTTCAAAAGTTCAGATTATGACCGTTGACAGTATAATGCTTTTGGCAAGGCAACATTAAGGAGGCTGCCTTGTAACCCCAAATCCTGATAACTCAACCAAAAACATTATCAGTATTCCATATATACTGCGAACTGGCATAATCTGCGCTTTTCATAAACTCCCTCTCCCAGCGGGGGAGGGTTGGGGTGGGGGACCAAAAACGTAAAATTATACCAGTTCGCAGTATATCATTACAAAAATTGATGAACAAGAACAAACTGCTATCTTGGGCATCCTTCATATTACCCCAAAAGTAGTTGACACTTTTGTCGAGATACCGAGATGCCGGAATAATTGCATCTCGACACATCCTGATTTGGCGTATTTATACCGTGAACAGGCATAATCTGCGCCTTCATTATGCTTTCTCCCCTTGGGGGGTTAGATAATTTGTCATATCTAACTTTCAATCCAAGCAGGGCATGCTCCATTTCCCTGTTTGCACTTTATGAGTGTATTCTTTATTTCCAAGCCACCAGTTTTATATATTTTGGCGGCCTTGAGCGTCGTTCCATCCAGATCATTATGACTGATTTCCCCCTTTAGAAAAGGGGGATTAAGGGGGATTGGGAAACGGGGATAAGCTACCAATAACCACTAAAT
>CAIMCT010000018.1 GCA_903839535.1 uncultured Desulfobacteraceae bacterium | reverse complement strand
GCTTGGTAGCATATCTGAAAGAAAAAGAGAAGTTGAACAGAACAGTTATCTCATCTAAACTGCCGGTTAAAAAACATTCCTAACCAGTCGTTGCAGCGGACGGCGATGAAGCTGCCGCCGCTCTTTGTGTTCAGCAGGCAAGGCGCGCAAGTCCTGATGAGTGAGGCGTACGATAAGTACGCCGCAATGACGAAGGATGCAGCGCAACATCCGGACTTTTTACGAAGCCGTTACAATATGACCAGCTTTTGTATGGCTTTCACAATAGCTTCAGGCTCGTCCATGATCTGAATGATGTCGATATCGTCAGGTGAAATCATTCTGTCTTGCAACAGATGGGCTTTGATCCATTCGATCAACCCGGTCCAGTAAGCCGTTCCGACCAGGATCACGGGAAATGGCTTGATGCGGTGTGTCTGAATCAGGGTGACTGCTTCGAAAAGCTCGTCCAAAGTGCCAAAACCTCCAGGAAAAATGATGTAGGCCATGGCGTATTTGACAAACATCACCTTTCGGATAAAAAAATATTTGAACTCCTGGGTAATGTTGGCGTAGCTGTTGGGCTTTTGTTCATGGGGGAGAATGATATTAAGCCCGACAGACACACCGCCGGCTTCAGCAGCTCCTTTGTTTGCGGCCTCCATGATTCCTCCGCCGCCGCCGGTAATAATCGAGAAATGATTCTTCGCAAAGAGTCTGGCAAGATGTTCGGCCTTTTGATATATCGGGTCATCCGGTTTGACCCTTGCAGAGCCAAAAAAACTGATGGCATGTCCGATGTCATGAAGGGCTTCGACCCCGTCGACGAATTCTCCCATGATTTTAAAAAGGCGCCAGGATTCGCCCAATGTTATATCATCAATTAGAAATTGTTTTTCCATAGAGGGTATCATTTCCTTAAACTTTGGAACTGGTGCGTTTTGAGTTCGGCATACAGCCGAAAAGAGTCAGACCCTTCAGGACTTTCCGTTAAACCCTATCACGACTTCGCCATGATCCACGATTACCGGGACATGTCGGTCGCCTTCTGAGTATTTTAGCATGGTGTTCATTTTGCCGGCATCAGACAGTACATCTACATAGATCACCGACTTTCCATCATTTGCGTATGCTTCACGAGCAGCAGTGGTGTAGGGTCAGGTGTTTTTCCCAAAAATAGTGATTGGTTCCGTCATGGCCATACCTCCGGCTCAGGTTTGATTGATAATGGGCTGGCTTCGTATATTGGACTTTTTACGAAGCCAGCAATCTTATTTTTTTTGAATTTTTGCCCACTCATCTTTTAAGGTAACTGTTCGATTGAATACCAGTGCTGTTTCGCATGAATCTACCGTATCCACACAAAAATAGCCAAGGCGCTCGAACTGATACCGGCTGCCAGGCGCGGCATTGGCAAGTTCCGGTTCGAGCCTGCAGGCAGTGAGCTTTTTAAGGGAATCGGGATTGATAAATGTCTTGAAATCAGTTCCATCCTTTGCTCCATCCGGATCTGGCCGGGTAAACAGATGGTCGTAAAGGCGCACTTCAGCGCCAATGGCATGATCCGCAGAAACCCAGTGCAGGGTGGCCTTGACCTTTCTGCCATCCGGGGCCCCGCCGCCGCGTGTTTCCGGGTCGTAAGTGCAGTGCAGCTCCTGGATTTCTCCGGTTTGTTCATCTTTGATCATTCGCTCGCACTTGATATAAAATGCGTAGCGAAGCCGGACTTCGCGTCCGGGAGCAAGGCGGTAGAATTTCTTCGGCGGATCTTCCATGAAATCGTCAGCTTCGATGTACAGCACCCTGGAAAACGGCAGGTTCCGGGAACCCATCTGCTGATTGTCCGGATGATACGGCGCTTCCAGCCACTCCACCTGATCTTCGGGATAATTGTCGATGACTATGCGAAGGGGATTAAGAACCGCCATGACACGAGGCGTACTTTCGTTGAGATTTTCCCGGACACAGTGTTCAAGAAGCGCCATATCCACTGTGCTGTCTCTTTTGGCGACCCCGATACGTTCGCAGAAATTCCGGATCGCCTCCGGCGGATAACCCCTCCGGCGGATACCGGAAATCGACGGCATTCTCGGGTCGCTCCACCCGTTTACATAACCATTTTCAACCAGTTCGATCATTTTGCGTTTGCTAAGGACGGCGTAAGTCAGATTCAGCCGTGCAAATTCTATCTGCTGCGGGTGGCATGCAACGCCTAATGCATCCAGCACCCAGTCGTAAAGAGCCCGGTTGTTTTCAAATTCAAGAGTGCAGATCGAATGCGTTATCCCTTCTATGGAATCCGAAAGGCAGTGGGCGAAATCATACATGGGATAAATGCACCACTTGTCTCCGGTACGGTGATGGGAGGCGCGGCGGATCCGGTAAATAGCGGGATCACGCATCACCACATTTGAAGATGCCATGTCGATTTTAGCCCGGAGTACATGCGCGCCATCCGGGAATTCTCCGTTCCGCATCCGGGTGAACAGATCCATATTTTCTTCAACAGTGCGATTGCGGCAGGGACTGTCTTTGCCAGGCTCCGTAAGCGTGCCGCGGTACTGCCGAATTTCATCGGCGCTCAGGCTGCATACATAAGCCTTGCCTTTTTGGATGAGTTGAACCGCGTAGTCATAGATTTGTTCAAAATAATCCGAAGCATAATGCAGGCGGTTTTCCCAGTCAAAGCCCAGCCAGCGGACATCTTCCTGAATGGATTCAACATATTCGATGTTTTCCCTGCTGGGATTTGTGTCATCAAAGCGCAGGTTGCAAACGCCAGCGAATTCCGCCGCCAGCCCGAAATTCAGGCAGATGGATTTAGCATGACCGATGTGCAGGTAGCCGTTGGGCTCCGGCGGAAACCGGGTCATGATTTGTCGGTCGTATTTGTGGGCCTGAAGGTCATCAATGATGATGTAACGAATAAAATTTGCTGAAGGACTCTGATCCGTAGATGTCATACTATTTTCCTTTTCCCTACCGCTTCTGGCTTTCGCCTTTTTCCCGTTCCATATCTTCCTTGCTCAGGGTCCAGAATGGCGTTCCATCCTTTGTCAGACGGACCTTGTATTCAAAGAAATCGCCTTTTGAAATCTTGGAAGCGATCACAATATCTTCATTGTTAAGCTCCACCCACGCGCCTTTGACCTTGATTTTATCATCCTTACGAATACCGGTGGCTGCAGGATCGATAAACCATCTGGGCCCCAGATGAACCGTGACAACATCACCGTCCGGATCCTTGACCAGAAGCGCCACACCTGGAGACATGCCAGGGAAAGGGACGATTTCCTTGAATCCGGTGACAATTCCCTTAAAACTGTCCCGATCGCTGGGAACATAGAGTTTGTCATATTTGCTGTTTCTTTCCCATCCACCCATGTCTTTTTTTTCTTCAGACATACCCGATCCGGTCAATAAAAAAATCATCATAAAACCCATTGCCGCAATTCGATAAAAAACACCAAACATATTTTCTCCTTTCGAAACACACGAAAACGTGGAGGGGGCTTAAGCCTCCCGTTTGGAAAACGAAATCATTCCACCGTGAAAATATTTTTAAACCACGAAACACACGAAACACACGAAAAAAATGTTTAATCGGATATTATTGCAACAGCCCGAACCGGTGATCCGTCGCCATCCTGGATACGAAGCGGCAAGGCAATAAATGTAAACCCGGATTGCGGCAAGTCTTGCAGCCGGTTTAAGCTCTCAACAAGGATCATCTGATGTTTCAGCAGGTGGTGATGAACAGGAAACCCGGGGGCTTGTGGCAAATCTACTGAAATTGCATCAATCCCCAGCCCTTTCAGGCCGAATTCGCAAATCCAGTCTGATGCATCCAAAGACAACACCGGGTATCCGGTGTAATAAGCGGCAAGTCCCCAGTGCCGACTCCAGCCGGTATGGATCAGGACAAAATCGCTGCTTTGAATAAGATAACGGTAGGGTATCAGATCGTCAATCTCAATTGATCCAACTGAATCAGAAGAAAAGTCCAGAACCGATGCCGATCCGACAAAACGATCCACTGGTAGCATATCCAGAGACAGGCCCTGTGAAAGGATGTGGGAAGGTGCATCCAGATGGGTGCCTGTATGAGAGAAAAGGGTAAGCCGCTTTTCAGCATACCCTTCATGGCTGACGGTGGCCACAGTCTCAAAAAGCGGTGATTCCGAGCCGGGATAAACCGGCATGTTGTCGAAAAGCGGGTGGCTTAAATCAATGAGTTTCACGTCTGTCAGTTGTTTCAATCCACGCCCCCCGCGCGGGGGCGACGTTCGCAGGTTTATGGCTGTTTTTCATAAAAAAAGGGAACAAGCTGCGGGCTTATTCCCTTAAATGAACCGAGGCAGCGGGCGTTGCGGGCAACCCGCCATCAAGTATTACCGCTGCGCAGACCGGGGGGCCTTGCCTGCAAGAGGGCTGTAAATCTTCATGATCGCCACTTTCATGACGTCAATGGTTTTCATGTTGCAGATAATATCCAAAACTGTGGCTTCAGCCTTTTCGGGAATGACGCAAGCATTGGAAGCATCAAACACAAGATCAGGAAAACCCTTGATGAGTTTTTTATGCTCTTTCGCGCTGACTTCAACCTGAATGGCCTTCTTCCCATCGACATCCTTGATCTGATCCGCAAGTCCCGCGCCGTCCAATTTTTTCTGCTTATCATCATCCATGAAAATATTGATGTAATAATCTGCCATGTGTATCCTCCCATTGTTTAAAAAAGTTGTGTGGTTCACTAATCTACAAATTACGGTCAGTCTGCCAAATTTTAAAGCAGTTGGCGATTTTTATAATATGACGGACGGTTTCTGTCAAGAAAACTCGAATGTCTCTTAATGAAGAATCGCTTCAAATATCGAAAACACGGTTAACATCTTTATCCACGAAGCGACTGGAGGTGCAATTCAAATGCGATTGAATCTTCTGAGACAAGCGATTGCTTTGTTGCTCCGAGCATTCGGGGCAGAGTCCCACAAATTCCAGTCGATGTCCAGTGATGGAATATCCGATCTCTGAATTTAGCGATGAATTGAAATCAAAGTGAATGTTTTCCGGAACATCATCAATGCGATGGCAGTTCAGACACCTTAGATGGTAATGATCCCGGATGTTCCCATCAAATCGTTTGATCTTGCCGCAGATTTCAATTTTTTTGATTTCTCCCAATTCCGAAAGTACCTCCAGATTCCTGTAAACCGTTCCCAGACTGATATGGGGAAGAAGCCTCCGAACCATTTCATAGACTTCGTCAACGCTGGGATGAGACTTGACTTTTCGAAGTTCCTGAAGAATCACTTGGCGTTGACGTGTCATTCGGAGTTGCGAATTGTTTAACAAAATTCATTGTCCTTTGTAAACAAATCCAATCAGGAGCGGTTTTCGATGGGTGTAAAGGAACAGGTTTCAGGGCCACAGTAATCCCCGACATATTCTGATTCAGGACGGTAGAGAACCGGCTTGGCCGAAGCGCCGGCATATTGTTCCTCAATAACATGCGCCACCCATCCGGCAACCCGGGAAACGGCAAAAACCGGTGTAAACAAATCCACAGGAATTCCCATGGCGTAATACAAAGATGCGCTGTAAAAGTCCACATTCACTACTATATCCATACCCTTCCGTTGGTTGAAGGCGGCCTTTGCCGTGGTTTCCAGAAGCTTGGAAATATCGTACCAGCGGGTATCGCCGATTTTTTCTCCCATGATCTTGGACATGGGGGCGAGAATAAAGGCGCGGGGATCGTCCACATTATAAACAGCATGACCCAGACCCATGATTTTCCGGCCCGCCGCAAACTCGGTCTGGATATATGATTCCACAGCATCCGGCGTGCCGATTTTCAGCAGCATATCCATGACTCTGGCGTTGGCGCCGCCGTGAAGCTCTCCAGACAAAGATCCAATCGCCGCCGAAACCGCTGCATATATATGGGCTCGGGTGGAAGCCACTTCGCGGGCGGCAAATGTCGAGGCGTTAAACGAATGCTCGGCATGAAGCACCAGGCAGACATCCAGAAATCCGGCGATCTCCGGATCCGGAGTTTCCTTTTTTAGCATATACAGAAAGTTGGCGGCATGATCCAGCTCAGGATTGGGCATAACAGGTTCCAGGCCGTGCCTGATTCGGCGCCAGGCTGCAACCAGGGTGGCTGTTTTGGCAATCAGGCGAATGGCCATGCGGATAGTGCTATCCCGTGTACACTGCGGCAATTCGGGGTCATGGTTGGCCAGCATGGAGACAGCGGCCTGAAGAACGTCCATCGCCAGTGCGTTGGCCGGACGGGTTTTGAGAGCGGCGATCAGGTCTGCAGGTAGTTCGCGTTCCCTGGAAAGCTGCCCCTTGAAAATTAGGAGTTCTGCCTGGGATGGCAGTTTTTCAAACAACAGCAGGTAGGCGACTTCCTCAAACGTTGCCCGGGATGCCAGCTCCTGAATCAGATAACCTCTGTAAATCAGCCTTCCGGCATCCCCATCCACATCGCTGATGCGGGTCTGTGCGATCTTGACGCCTCTAAGTCCGGTATTAAGAATGATCTTGCAGTCGTCCATAATTCACCTGGCGCCTTATGTTATTAATAGTCAATCCACATATCGGCTTCGTTTCCGCAGTGTGTGCAGGTAGCAGTACCCTTGATTTTATCGGGTTCAGTTGCTGGCTTTAACGGCGCAGCGGTTTTGGGGGAAGAAGCAACAGGTGCATCCGGAAGGGTGCAGGTGATTTCCATTTCAGCTTCGTTTCCGCAATTTTCACATTTGCAGACCTGTTTCTTGACAACGTTTGACATCTGTTTTCCTTTCCTGAGTGATGGATTTGAAAAAAGTCATGGAGCGATCAAAATTAATCTTCATCTTCAATGATTCTTATTCATGATTCAGACAGATGTGTCAATAAAAAAGCACGGTAAATCCAAATTCCTGAAGAACTTGATAAGTGGGAAAGTCATCAAGCCATATATTTCGGAGCATTATTTGTTGGTAATTTATTGGCCAATAGATTTTTTAGCGCTTCAAAGGTGAAAGCAGAAAAGAAAAAAAAGAAGGATTTTCGGTGATCAAATCAGGAGAGGATTGATGTGAAATCCCTTCTGAATCCTTTTAAGATTCAGAAGGGAAAACAATCTAATTTACCCGCTTTTCTCGGCCCTGCCATTCTTTTTCCCGAAGCTTGAACTTCTGGATCTTTCCGGTAGCGGTCTTGGGTAATTCCCCAAATTCCACGGTCTTGGGTGCTTTGAACTTGGCCATATTTTCCTTGCAGAAAGCAATGAGGTCTTCTGCCTTGGGATGGGTCCCTGCTCTGGGAACTACAAACGCCTTGGCGACTTCGCCCCATTTTTCGTCCGGGACGGCGATCACCGCGACTTCCAGAACATCCGGGTGACGGTAAAGCACATTTTCCACTTCTACGGTGGAGATGTTTTCACCGCCGCTGATGATAATGTCTTTCTTGCGATCCATGATCTGGATGTAATTATCCGGATGCATGACCGCCAAATCCCCGCTGTGAAACCATCCGCCCTCAAATGCAGTGGCAGTGGCTTGCGGGTCTTTGTAATAGCCCATCATCACGTTGTTGCCGCGCATCACGATCTCTCCGATGGTTTTTCCATCGCGCGGCACCGGCTGCATGGTGGCTGGATCTACCACATCTGCATACATGGCCACCACATAGGCAACGCCCTGGCGGGATTTGAGTTTGGCTTTTTCTTCAAGAGATAATGCGGCCCATTCCTGCTGCCAGGCGCATACTGTGTGCGGCCCATATACTTCGGTCAATCCGTAAACATGCGTGATATTGGCGCCGATAGCTTCCATGTGCTGAATGATTGTTGGCGCTGGTGGAGCCCCCGCGGTGATAATCTGCAAAGCATTTTTGAGTTTGATGGCATTTGTCGTGGCATAAGTGGACATGCCGATCAGGATGGTCGGAGCTGCGCAAAGATGAGTAATTTTTTCCTGATTGATCATCTTGTAAATTTCATCCGGCATCACCTTGCGCAGGCAGACATGGGTGCCGCTTACCGCAGTAACTCCCCAGGTAAAGCACCAGCCATTGCAGTGAAACATGGGAAGTGTCCACAAATAAACCGAAGTGGAATCAAATCCGGTTTCCATCATTTCACCCAGGGCATTCAGGTAAGCGCCCCGGTGATGGTACATGACACCTTTGGGAAGTCCGGTGGTGCCGCTCGTGTAATTGATGGTAATGTTCTGGTACTCATCATCCACATCCGGAACGATCGGCGCTGGTGAACCCGTAGCTAAAAATTCCTCGTATTCCATGCCAGCCAGCGGCTTATCGTTGCTGATGTCACAGATGTTCACAAAGGTTTTTACTTGCGTCAGTTCGCTGACAATCGGTTTGACAACTCCAGCAAATTCATTGTCCACAAACACGGCTTTGGCGTCCGAATGATTGAGGATGTAGCAAATTTCCTGAGATGCCAGGCGGATGTTGACACTGACCAGCACCGCGCCGATCATGGGAACGGCAAAATGTGCTTCCAGCATGGGCGGGATGTTGGGGCATAAGAAGGCGACCTTGTCTCCTTTTTTAATGCCAATGTTTTTCAAGGCGCTGGCAAGCTGATTGACCCTTGAATAGAATTCTTTGTAAGTATAGCGATTATCGTTATAGACAATGGCTGTTTTATTCGGATAAATCATGGCGGACCGACCGAGGAAATGCACCGGTGTCAAGACATCAAAAAAAACACTCTTGTTATCCATACTGTCGTTGTCTCCTAAATTCCGTCCATGTGTTGTTCGCGATAGCCTTTTACCGTTTCCTCATCTACCAGTTCACGCAACTTCACAAGGCAGGACTCATCTGTACAGGCATTCTGCCAGATCATAGGTATGACTTCTTTAATCAGACGTTTTTGATCTTCGCCGCCAAGTTTCAGGATTGCTGTTTTGATCTCTTCAAAGGTCATAACTCCTCCTTGCTTTACAAAAAAGATGTTGATAATAAAGGAAATAAGTTTTTATGCGAATGAAACGTAGAAGAAACATCCACGACCGAACTGTCACCGTGCACATGAGACTATGTTGAATGTCTAAAATAATGAACGAGCGCTCAGTCAAAATTATAATTATGTTATCGCAATTCTCTGGATTTTGTCAATCAATTTTTTCAGACTTAATAAATTGAACAAAGAAATTTGGAAATACAACTTTATTTTATTCAAAGTTCCAGGATCGCACCTGTTTCGAATATTGCCGCTCAGTAGGAGATTTCCAACAAAGAATACCTTGTTATATATGAATCGTTTAGCCCCAAAGGGGCGTATTATGTCAGCCAAGAGCATCGCCCTGGGATTTTATTTACAAAGCTACAGATTTTGATGCAAACAATTTTCACAAACTGAAAAAGAAGTTGCAACAACAAATAAAAACCGGTAAGAAACTCTTATCAAAGTGTTGCAATGGCCGGGCTAAACGCAGGCCATTGAACTTGGCATCAGGTGCCAGTATTGTTGACCGTTTGGCCTTGACAAGAAGAGATGGAAGATTCAGAGTTTCTCTCTCAAACACATCCGCCAGATCATCTAATTGTGGATTCAAACACCCTTTGAACAGCCTCCAGTTCAACGATATGGCCGCTTTCCGGTTGCTACTGATCGAACATCTCCGTGAATTCATTCAAGGTGAAATTGGGAACATATCTGCTTTCAATGCTATGCGCGTGGCCGTATTAATGGAAGATTTGGACGGAGAAATGAATGGATAAAGACGCTGAAAATCTTATGATTGAGGTTCAGCTTTTACTGAATGCTGTTTATTTGAAATATGGTTATGACTTCCGTGGCTATTCCGAAGCTTCCCTAAAGCGGCGGATTTTGAGGAACTTGGCTTTTTCCGGGTATCGGAACATTCCGGAATTGCTGCGTCATGTTCTGTGTGATAAGTCTTGTTTCGAAAAACTTCTTCTGGATCTGTCGATCAATGTCACGGATATGTTCAGAGATCCCCTGTTTTATAAGGCGATTCGGGATCAAGTGCTTCCAGACCTCAAGAAGCTTCCACTCATTAAAGTCTGGCATGCAGGCTGCGCATCAGGCGAAGAAGTCTATTCAATGGCTATCCTTTTTTTCGAAGCGGGGCTTCACCAGAAAACGCAGGTGTACGCAACGGATTTTAACGAAAAGATATTGATTGCAGCCAAAGAAGGAATTTATTCTTTAGAGAAAATTAAGGGTTATACTTCCAATTATCATCAGTCCGGCGGAAAATCATCTTTCGGGGATTACTATGCAGCCAGAAATAAGCATGCAGCGATTCATGCGTCTTTTAAAAAAAACATTGTATTCGCCCATCACAATCTCGTTTCGGATGGCCCTTTTGGAGAGATGGATTTGATCCTTTGCCGGAATGTACTGATTTATTTTAACCGAAATCTTCAAAATCGGGTATTTGACCTGTTTAATGACAGCCTTGATCAGGGCGGCTATCTCTGTCTTGGGTCCAAAGAAAGCCTTAGGTATTCAACCTGTTCTGATGGTTTTGAAGATTTTGTTCCCAAAGAGAAAATCTATCGAAAAACATTGGGATTGCCTGTATGATTGATGCTGTTGTCATTGGGGTTTCTGCAGGAGGGACGACGGCGCTGAGGATTTTGCTGCCCTGTTTGCCTGTGCGTTATAATCTGCCGGTCATTATCGTTCAGCATTCCCACCCTGGTTCAGATGATTTTTTGACTCGATACCTGAATGATAAATGCAGACTGATGGTTAAACAGGCAGAGGAGAAAGAACCAATTTTGCAGGGAATCATCTATTTTGCTCCACCGAATTATCATTTGCTGATTGAAATGGATCGTTCGTTTTCGCTGTCGGTTGAAGAGCCTGTCAATTTTGCCAGACCCTCTATTGATGTGCTGTTTGAAACGGCTGCGGAAGCCTATGGATCAAAGCTAATGGGCATCATACTCACCGGTGCCAGCGCAGACGGCGCAAGAGGTCTGATGAAAATTAAATCTGCCGGAGGTATTGCGGTTGTTCAGGATCCCCGTACGGCGGAGGCGGAAATTATGCCAAAATCCGCCATATCAGCAGGTGAGGTCGATTTTATTTTACCGCTTGAAGCTATTGGAAAATTTCTTGCCAGACTCTCCGATGGAGTAATGTTGTGACTCAAACAGAACCTGTCCACATTTTACTGGTTGATGACAAGCCCGCTAATCTGCTGGCGCTGGAAAGCCTTCTTGAGAGCACTGAAGTCATTACCATCAAGGCAGCAACCGGAAATGAGGCATTGGGTATGTTGCTGGAATATGATTTCGCCCTTGTCCTTCTGGATGTTCAGATGCCGGATATGGATGGATTTGAAACGGCCGAACTGATGCGTTCTAACGAAAGAACTCGGAACATACCAATCATCTTTGTCACCGCCATAAGTAAAGAAAAACAGCACATTTTCAAAGGCTATGAATCCGGCGCGGTGGATTATTTATTTAAACCCCTTGATCCGCATATTTTGATCAGCAAAGTGAAGGTGTTTTTAGATATTTACCGTCAGCGCCTATTGATTGAGAAAACCAATCATAAATTGGAAGCAACTGTCGCAAAATTAAAGCAGGCGAACCGAAAGATTCTTGATCAGCAAAAAGCGGTCATTGAAGAAGAGCGTCTTAAGGTGCTGCTCCAGATGGCAGGCGCAACAGCGCATGAGCTGAATCAGCCCCTGACCGGCCTTTTGGGAACCATCGAGCTGCTCCAGATGGATCAAAAGACACCGGACAAACTGGATGCCCATATTGCACGAATTGCAGAGGCAGGCAGGCGCATTGCCAGCATTGTCAAGAAAATTCAGATAATTCAACATACCGATATCCAGCCATGTAAAATCACTGCTGAGGATACAAGCGCCGATGGTCCACTGTTGAGAACGCTTTCAATAGAAGATTCGGATAGCGATTATCATTTAATTGAAAGCGTTGTGAAAACCTTTGTAAATTTGATTCTCCTGCGAACAAAAACCATTGCGGAAGGTTTGTATCTGCTGAAAAATGATCCAGTAGATCTGGTGCTTGTGGACTTTTTTCTTCCGGATGGAACTGGTATGGATCTGATGCGGAAAATGGATGCGGAAAGCATTGAAACCCCTGTGATCGTCATTACCGGAAAAGGGGATGAAATGATAGCAACCCAGGTGATTCAGGCAGGAGCATTCGATTATCTACCCAAGGATCAGCTAAGTGAAAAAAACCTGAGTCAGGCCATCAACAATGCTCTGACAAAATCGCAATTGAAAAAAGAATCACGGAAAATTATGCACATTATGGCGGAGATGTCTATTCGGGATGTTTTGACGGGGCTATATAACCGGCGGTATTTTTATGAGTCACTGGAGCGGGAAATATCTCGCGCAGGCAGAACCCGGTCAGATATGGCGCTTTGCATGATGGATCTGGATCATTTTAAAAACATCAACGATGCCATGGGGCATCCCGCAGGGGACATGGCTCTGGCGGAGTTCGGAAGCATGTTGAATGAATGGATACGGCAAAGCGATCTGGCATGTCGGTACGGCGGAGAGGAGTTTGCGGTCATTTTGTCGGACACCGACATTCACAAGGCTGTCGGCGTATGCGAGCGCTTCAGGGAAACACTTAACCAGCGAATATTTTATTATAACCAAAAACCTTTTCAGATATCCGTCAGTATCGGTATTTCATCTCTGGCTGTACTATCTTACACCACATCAGGTGAAACACTGGTACGAGCAGCCGATGAAGCCCTTTACCGGGCTAAAAATCTGGGCAGAAACCGGATCATTATGTATCAATAGCATTACACTTGTAGCATTTTATGTTAGGCATCGCTTTTAAAGCTTCTTATCTCAATGATTCCGAATTTATCCTGATTATAACGGATTTGGGGGATTTTAACATGC
>CAIMCT010000017.1 GCA_903839535.1 uncultured Desulfobacteraceae bacterium | reverse complement strand
GTTGCACCGCTCAAAGCCGCATAAGAAAAATGGTTCATGCTCGCATATTGGCCTAACAATACGTTCCAGCGGAGCGCGGAGGACAGGCTTTGTTGAATTCAATGTTTGTAGCCGCCGCGCCCGCTGAACGCGGTGTTAGGCTTGCTCAAGCGAGCGTAGGGGGGGGTATGAAAATGAGAGTGTTTGCTGTTTGCGCGGTTTTTTTTCTGTTTTGTGGCTTTGCACATGCTGATTCTGCCAAACTGATCAACCCGGCCAATGGTCATAGCTATCAGAGATTCGACACGGCTCTAAACTGGACTCAAGCTAAAACTGCTTGCGCTGCTTTGGGTGGGCATTTGGCGACGATTACCAGTCAAGCTGAGAATGATTGGATTTATGGTAATCTATTGAATGGAGCAGGAATACCATCTCCATTATGGTTAGGCGGTACGGATTCGGATCAAGAAGGAGTTTGGAAGTGGATTACTGGAGAATCATGGGAATACAAAAATTGGTGTCCCAATGAACCAAATAATGCTTGCGGCGGCCAAAACTATCTACATATATTCCTTTCGGGATGTTGGGACGATGGTGGTGGTCCTGGCTGCTATAGTACAGAATTGGATTCCTATATCTGCGAATGGGATAGTCCAGGCACATGTTCAAATGACATGGTGACATTTACCGCTGGAACACCCGCCAAAGCTTTCGAGGTTAATGCAAACTTTGCCGCTCATAATTGCCAGATTCAGTCATTGCAGACTCAGGTACAAGCATTAAAGGCAATTGTTTGTCAGGATCATCCCACAGCAGATCTATGCAAGTAAAACCATCTGTTGCACCTGACTTCGTAGGTGAACGTTGTGTTAGGATTACTCGGCGGACAAGATTAAAATTGCCTTTAACTCGGAAAAATAAAGAAGAAGGATGTATTTATGACACTTACAGACAACCGTCAGGCTACCGTAGTCAGAACTGATCGGGGATTATCCATTTCAGGAACAAGGATAACATTGTATCATATCATGGATTACCTCAGAGCCGAATGGCATCCGAAATTAATCCGCCGATGGCTTGATCTGACAGAGCAGCAGATAAGCGATGTTATGAATTATATCAGCACGCATCGGAACGAGGTCGAAGCCGAATATCAGTCGGTTCTGCAGCAGTCCGAAGAAATCCGCAGATACTGGAATGAACGCAACAGGGAACGGATTGAAAAAATAGCTTTTTCGCACTCGGATAAAGACCCTGTCTGGATGAAAATACAATCCAAAAAAGCGGAACTTGCAATGATATGACAATTATTCTTGCAGATAAGAATGTGGAAGGACAGTCCGGTCTGCTGCTGGGAATATTCAGTGCTGCCGGGTGGTCGGAGTTGTTTCCGATACGATTGGTAACATTTGAAGAAACAGGTCTTCTGCCCGACAGTAGTGATCGTACGGTGTGGCGGTTTGCCCAGAGCAATCAGATGCTGCTGCTCACCGATAACCGGAATATGAAAGGCAAAGATTCTCTGGAACAGACTTTAAGGGAAGAAATCACACCGTCATCTCTCCCTGTCCTGACAATCGGAGATACAGAGCGTATGACAGAGCGGAAATATCGTGAGAAATGTGCCAACCGGCTTGCCGAAATTATTTATGACATAGAGAAATACAGAGGAGTAAGCCGTTTATTTATTCCGTAACCAAATTTCACTTGATAAATCCTAACCATCTGTTGCACCTGACTTCGCAGGT
>CAIMCT010000016.1 GCA_903839535.1 uncultured Desulfobacteraceae bacterium | reverse complement strand
TAAGAACACTACCCGTGAACGAATAATGATTCATGATTATACTGCGAACTGGTATAATTTTACGTTTTTGGTCCCCCACCCCAACCCTCCCCCGCTGGGAGAGGGAGTTTATGAAAAGCGCAGATTATGCCAGTTCGCAGTATAAAATATGGCAATAATGGGTAAATTGACTGAACTGATCAAAAATCATACTAAATAAAACTGAAAAATGATTTTGATGCTGTCAAACACTTGATTTATCTGTATAACAACGAAATACGGAGCAAGACATCCTACTTATCTTTTGGTATACTCATATCTGGTCATAGACAATGACCATTCAATGAGAAAACATACGAAAGGATAAAATCATGATGAAAAGCGCCGTGAAAGCAGTTTCGGAAATTGGGAAGGATTTCGTTTTTGCTCCCTTTCAACCAATAATCCAGCCCATTATTCATAATGTTCTCAAGGAACACCAAAAAGACAAATTCAGGAAAGGAACAATTCTGACCCCGTGTGTTTTGGTCTGGCTATGCTTTGCGCTGGTTTTGAGACGAAACTTGAACTGTAAAAAAGTGTTGGACTGGTTGTTTTCCGGATTCCGTTGGAAATCGTTGAATTTCACGAATCACATTGTTAAGGACGGTACGATCAGCCACGCCCGTCTGAAAATGGGGGTTGATGTCTTTCGGGATATTTTCAACAGATTTGTTTCAACCTTCAAGGACAAGGCTACTCCTGATTTTTATGGCTGGGTAACCGTCATGTTTGATGGCGTATCATATTGTTATACTGCCAACTGTCACAATCTGCACTTTTGGACCCCCACCCCAACCCTCCCCCGCTGGGAGAGGGAGCATAAGGAAAGTGCAGATTATGCCCGTTTGCAGTATAGCGCTGAGGCTCATGAAGAGGCATTCATTGCCAGGATTCGCCGCAATACATTTTCTTTAGAGCTAAACAAGCCAAAGATATCGGGGTATTCTTAGTTGACCAAATATATCTCTGGCACCTAAGGACTATGCTTCACTCTTAACGAAGCGCTGTACCCACTGATCCGGCAAAAAAGCAGGCTGCCTGATGATCGCCACAAATGTCGCAAAGCTCTGGCTCTTTCCGGCTGCATACATCTTCTGCATACAAGCACCGCGTGTGAAACCGGCATCCTGACGGCGGATTGATGGGACTGGGAACATCGCCTTTTAGAATGATCCTATGGCGCTTCAGGGTAGGGTCCGGCAGGGGAGAGGCCGAAAGAAGGGCCTGGGTGTAGGGATGAAGGGGACGGCTGTAGAGTTCGCTGCTTCTGGCGATTTCAACGATCTTCCCAAGATACATGACGGCCACGCGGTCGCTGATGTATTCCACAACACTTAAATCATGCGAAATAAAGAGATAGGTCAGCCCGAATTCATTCTGCAAGTCCTTCAGAAGATTGATTACCTGGGCCCGAATGGAGACATCCAGCGCCGATACCGCCTCGTCGCAGACCATTAGCTTGGGATTTAGGGCAAGGGCTCTGGCAATGCCAATTCTCTGGCGCTGCCCTCCCGAAAACTGATGTGGATAGCGCCGCATAACTTCCTGCCTGAGCCCCACGACATCAAGCAGATACTGAATCCGCTGCTCTCTTTCTTCCCTGCTTTTCATGCCGTGAATTAATAGCGGCTCGCCAATAATCTGGAAAACGTTTTTTCTGGGATTCAGGGATGAAAACGGATCCTGAAAAATGATCTGCATCTGCTTTCTAAGGCTGCGCAACCGCTCCGGCGGGAATGTCAGAATATTTTCGCCTTCAAAATAGACTTCACCCGATGTGGGCTCTTCCAGGCGAAGAATGGCGCGGCCCAATGTTGACTTTCCGCAACCCGATTCTCCCACAAGTCCGAGCGTTTCGCCCTGTTTAATCGAAAAGGAAACGCCGTCAACCGCCTTTACAGCAGCGATCTGTTTAAGAAACACGCCTCCCTTAATGGGATAGTGCTTGACTATGTTACAGGTGCGAATAATCGTAGGGGTTTCAGGTTTGAGGTCAGGCATATTTTAGGCACCGCGCCTTATGATGGAGTCCTGTGGCAACCATTTCAGGCTCAATTTGCAGGCAGTCTGAAAACGCATCCGGGCACCTGTCGTTAAACATACATCCGGATGGCAGATTCAGAAGCGACGGGACCATGCCCTTGATGGTATTCAGACGCTTTCCGGCATTTCTTCCGGGGACAGGAATGGACTGAAGCAGACCGACGGTATAGGGATGTTTGGGGTTGGCGAACAAGGTGTTCACATCCGCATATTCCACAACTTTGCCGGCGTACATGACAGCGACATTCTGAGCCATTTCGGCGATAACGCCCAGATCATGCGTGATAAACAGAATGGACGCACCGATCTCGGACTTCAGCTTGTTCATGAGATCCAGTATCTGCGCCTGTATGGTCACATCCAGGGCGGTTGTGGGTTCATCGGCAATCATCAGGCGGGGGTTGCAGGCCATGGCCATGGCGATCATGACCCGCTGGCGCATTCCGCCGCTCAGTTGGTGGGGATAGTCGTTCATTCGCTTTTCCGGAGCAGGAATTCCCACCAGGCGAAACATGTCAAGAACCCGGTTCCGGACTTCTTTTCCGGATGATTTTTGATGGATGCGAATGGATTCTCCCACCTGATTTCCGACCGAATAAACCGGATTCAAGGATGTCATAGGCTCCTGGAAAATCATGGAAATCTGGTTGCCTCTGATTTTTCGCATCTGGGCTTCGGAAAGCTCAAGAAGATTGGTTCCCTGAAAATCGATTCTGCCGCCAATGATTTTCCCTGGAGGCTCGGAAATCAACCTGATGATGGAATGGGCGGTCACGCTTTTACCGCAGCCGGATTCCCCCACCAGGCCCAGAGTCTGGCCGGAAGGGATGGTCAGGCTAACGTCATCGACCGCCCTGGCGATCTGACCGCGCACATAAAAATAGGTTCGCAGGTGCTGAATATCAACAACCGGTTGGGTTGGATCCATTTAAGCCTTGTGAAATTATCAAACTATGATGGATGAGCGGCAAATCACCTCTGGGAGCCATTAATACTCACAGAAATCACACGCGGCGCGGCAATTATGACGGCGCTCTTGTAGCGGCTAAAACAAGAGCCACACTGGGGTGCGGCGGTCCCGGGATGGCTCCCAGGTATTACAGTTGGTATTGGGATATTTATTGGCGCCTGACACCGTTCACTGGCGGGAGTTGAGCTTGCCCAGTAGGGTTTCTTACCGGTTTTATTTGTTGTTGCAACTTCTTTTTCAG
>CAIMCT010000015.1 GCA_903839535.1 uncultured Desulfobacteraceae bacterium | reverse complement strand
CCCCAACCCTCCCCCGCTGGGAGAGGGAGTTTATGAAAAGCGCAGATTATGCCAGTTCGCAGTATAATTCCACAAAGGAGGTCCTTATGTCCTGCAAAGCGCTTATCGTGGGTGTCAACAAGTACAAACTTCCCGGCTCAGACCTTCAGGGCTGCGTCAACGATGCAACTAATGTTCGGGATATCCTGCTGAAGTATTATGGCTTTACCACCAAAGACATCCGGGTGCTGGTGGATGCCAGGGCAACGAAATCCGCCATTATGGATCGACTGAACTGGCTGGTGAAAGACACCAAGGCAGGAGATAAGCTCATGTTTCATTTCTCGGGTCACGGCTCCCAGATTCGGGATCGGGACGGCGATGAACTGAAGGATCAACTGGATGAGATAATATGTCCGCATGACATGGACTGGGACGGAACCTACATCGTGGACGATGATCTCAACGCAGTTTTCTCAAAGCTGCCTGCCGGCGTTCACCTGGAAGTGCTGCTGGATTCCTGCCATTCCGGGACAGGAACTCGCAAAGCTGCCGCCCTGGCTTGCCTGCCGACGGAATATGCCATCAAGCAGCGGTTTTTGATCCCTCCTGTTGATATTCTCTGCCGCCAGGCGGATGGAGACGATCTGAAACTTCAAAAGATCGGCAGAGCGGACAATCCCCAGACCCATGTTCTTTTTTCCGGCTGCAAAGACAACCAGACATCCGCCGATGCCTACATAAGCGGTGCTTACAACGGCGCCTTCACCTATTATTTCTGCAAAACCCTCCGGGATGTTCAGGGTGCCATCACTCGTGCTGAGCTTCTCAAACGCATGCGCGCCTCTTTGAAGCACGAAGGCTACGACCAGATTCCCCAGTTGGAATGCCCGGCGGTGGCAAAGAAGAAAAAACTTCTGGAATAATGAGCTGCTGCCTTAAACTGGAATTCGTGTATTGAAAAGGCTATCTCATTGGTGATTTTCCTATGAGGAAAACTGCAATCAAAAAACTATATGCGTTATCGCTATTTATAGTGATACTCGCCTACGTTGTTCTTTTTCCAGCAACTGCCTGTGCTTACATCGACCCGAATACGGGCGGGTATGTTTTTCAGATACTCTTTCCTGTACTCTCCGCAATTGCTGGATTGTTTCTGTTCTGCAGGAACTTCATTAAACAGCTTTTTGTGCGGCTTTTCAGTATATTTCGCAAAAACAGTCTTGATTAGCTGCCGGGAAACACATGGACCCGCTTGACCAATTGGAAAACAAAAGCATATATCTGATCCGGGAGGCTTATGCCCGCTTTCACGACTCGCTTACCCTGCTCTGGTCCATGGGCAAGGATTCAACGACATTGCTCTGGTTGGTTCACAAGGCATTCCTGGGCCGCGTTCCCTTTCCTGTCTTGCATATTGATACCGGGTACAAGTTCCCCGAGATGTACGCGTTTCGTGACCGGCTGGCTAAGGAATGGGGTTTTGAGCTTATCATCGGCAATAATGAGGCAAAACTCCGGCAAGGTATGGGGCCTGGTAGCGGACTCAAACTTGAATGCTGCAGCGAGCTTAAAACCAATGTGCTTAGGGATATGATAACAAACCACGGCTTTTCGGCGGTTATTCTCGGTATCCGCCGGGACGAGCACGGCATCCGGGCCAAGGAGCGCTATTTCTCCCCCAGGGATTCTGGTTTTCAGTGGGATTATGAGAATCAGCCAGCAGAAATCTGGGATCAGTATGCTTCGATTGTAACTGAAGAAGAACATTACCGCATTCATCCGCTCCTGCATTTCAGCGAACTGGATATTTGGCGATATATTCAGCGTGAAAACATTCCCTTTGTCAGTCTCTATCTGAGCAATCAGGGCAAGCGATACCGCAGTATCGGTTGCGTCCCCTGCTGCGCTCCGGTTGAATCAACAGCTTCCACTATAGATGAGATTATTGCGGAAATCAGGACATCAATTATGTCCGAGCGCGCCGGACGCGCCCAGGACAAGGAAAATCTCTATAAAGAGCATTCATTGATGTGCAAGTTATTGGCGCTGAAAGCAGGGGAACCCTGGGCCTCTATACCCTGTTCACATCTGATGCCAGCGCAGCAGACGGAAAAAAGAAAGGCAGAATTATCCCCGTCTCAACCGCTTCAAACCCGATTCATCAGGGCCATCACCTGTCACCTTCTATCCAAACCGAGATTCCAGGACCATTCGCCGCATCTTTGAAGGGTAAAAAAGAGGCCACAGCGCCACTGTTGATTGAGTTGGGTGCTGGGGAAATAACCTGCCGGATCGGCAAGGAGTGCTTTAAGTTGCGTGAGGGCTGCTGGAGCGACTGGATTTGCATCAAGTTTGACATTGGGTTTTTTCGCACCGTAGCAGGCAACTGCCGTTTTTTTCTGAAAAGTATCGGGCCGGAATTTTCTCTCTATATGACTCCGGTGAATGTGGATTACGACTCCATGTATCCTTCCCCGCTAGTATGCCCGTTATACTGCGAACTGGCATAATTTTACGTTTTTGATCCCCCACCCCAACCCTCCCCCGCTGGGAGAGGGAGTTTATGAAAAGCGCAGATTATGCCAGTTCGCAGTATAGTTGGCACAAGCCATTTGACCCTTCGTACGCTCCATTTTATTCTTGACGGCAGTGTTTTTGTATATTAAGAGTTTGTGCCATGAACAAGTATTTTGATGAAGATGATATTCGTATCCGGCTACTGAAGCATATCAGCGCCTCAACCAGCCACCTTACCCAGCGGGATTTTGCCGCTCATTTGGGGCTTAGTCTGGGAAAGACGCATTACTGTCTGACCGAGCTGATAAAGAAAGGCTATGTCAAGGCCACCCGATTCAAGAATTCCCGCAACAAGGCGGCATACTCATACATGCTGACTCCGCAAGGGATCGAAGAAAAATCGCTTATGCAAGTGCAGTTTTTACGGCGCAAGAAAAGTGAATACCAACGGCTGGAGCAGGAAATTGCCCGGCTCACTCAGGAGCTGGACGCACACAACACAACCGAACCGCCGGATCGCTCCTGATACTGATTAGTTATTTGTAATATCATATAGTTATCCCATAATTGGCTGTGTAATCCAAGGGGCGGAGCTATATCCGAGGTTACTCGACGCTGTTGTTCCCATCGAGCAGTAAACATTCATGATCAGGCTGATCGCCCCATGGATGAAGATGAGTTTCGCCATCATAATGCCGATATCCTGGCATTGCGGTATTTCAAATAATTCCACAAAGGAGGTCTGTATGTCCTGCAAATCGCTTATCGTAGGTGTCAACAAGTACAAACTCCCCGGCTCAGACCTTCAGGGCTGCGTCAACGATGCCACCAATGTCCGGGACATCCTGCTGAAGTATTATGGCTTTACCACCAAAGACATCCGAGTACTGGTGGATGTCAGGGCTACGAAATCCGCGATTATGGATCGCCTGAACTGGCTGGTTAAAGATGCCAAGGCAGGAGATAAGCTCATGTTTCATTTCTCGGGTCACGGCTCCCAGATTCGGGATCGGGACGGCGATGAACTGAAGGATCAACTGGATGAGATAATATGTCCGCATGACATGGATTGGGACGGAACATACATCGTGGACGATGATCTCAACGCCGTTTTCTCAAAACTGCCTGCCGGCGTTCACCTGGAAGTGCTGCTAGATTCCTGCCATTCAGGGACAGGAACTCGCGAAGCTGCTGCCCTGGCTTGCCTGCCGACGGAATATGCCATCAAACAGCGATTTCTGATCCCTCCCGTTGATATTCTCTGCCGTCAGGCGGATGGAGACGATCTGAAACTTCAAAAGATCGGCAGAGCGGACAATCCTCAGACCCATGTTCTTTTCTCCGGCTGCAAAGACAACCAGACATCCGCTGATGCCTACATCAGCGGCGCTTACAACGGCGCTTTCACCTATTATTTCTGCAAAACCCTCCGAGATGTTCAGGGCGCCATCACTCGTGCTGAGCTTCTCAAACGCATGCGCGCCTCTTTGAAGCACGAAGGCTACGACCAGATTCCCCAGTTGGAATGCCCGGCGGCGGCAAAGAAGAAAAAGCTTCTGGAATGAAGAGCATCGTCAGTCCTTTTCTCTGGTTTCTTTTCCTTCAGGGAGCCGGCCTGTTTTTATTATTGCGATGGAGTTCAATAAAATGTAGCCGCGCTTTAATCCGGTTATTGCTGGTGTTGGTTTTCCTTTTAGCGATAATATCTACTCCGTTGGCCGGCGATTTTCTGAAGAACACACTGGCTATTCACCCCACGGAAAACAGCACTACCCCGCCAGTCGCCATTTTTGTGTTGGCTGGCGGATATCTGGCAGGCGCTACAAGTGACGAAGATGTATTGGGGGCGGAGAGTCAACGACGGGTTTTACATGCTGTTGGAATATGGCGGTGCTATCCCGATGCGATCCTTGTCTTTTCCGGTACTCTGGGAATGCTCAGGCCAGAGCGGGTTACGCAGCTTATGGCGGATGTTGCGATGTGCCAAGGGGTGCCAAGATCAGCTATATTGTTTGAATCTCGTTCAATCAACACGCGTGAGCATCCGATTGAGGCACTAAAACTTCCTGGTGTGTCCCCCGCTACATCCATTGGAGTGGTGACATCCGACTGGCATATACGACGCGCCGAACAGGAGTTTCGCAGATATTTTCAACAAGTACATACTTATCCGTTGTCGCCGCTTCGGGGTACGCAGGGTTTGAAATCGTTCATACCCACAGCCGAATCACTTGATGACAATACCACGCTTCTTCGCGAATGGGTGGGCATTCTGTGGTACAAAATTCTTGGGGAAATTCATGTCGTTTGAAGTCTGTTTGAGGGAAGTTAGCTAACCTGATATGAAACAGCAAGTAACCAGAAACATCTTTTACAGTTTAATTTTAGCCATTGTTGTGCAAGCATTACTTATCCAAAATGCCTTCGCCTATCTGGATCCAGGCACGGGAAGTTATATTTTTCAGGTCTTGGTTGCGGCTGTTATCGGCGGACTATTCACCATTAAAATTTACTGGCGGAAAATCAAGGATTTCGTCATCAATTGTTTCTCCAAGAAACAGGAAAAATGACCGCAGCGACGAATCGTCTCCCAAGCTCTTTCAGAGATACGAGCGGCTTTCTCTTTACTGAGAAGGGCATGCTTTTCAGATCCGTCAGTCGCCGCTATCAAAAGCACTACGATCATCTGATCCAATCGGGGCTGTACGACAAGCTGGTTGAAATCAAATTACTGATTCCTCACGAGGAAGTTGATCTCGGTACAATCGAACATTTTCCTGGAAGTATAGATGATACCTATAAAATCATCCAACCGGAGTACGTTCCATTCATCTCTTATCCCTACGAATGGTGTTTCGGCCAATTGAAGGATGCGGCGCTGACGACAATAAAAATGCAGAAACAGGCCCTCGATCATGGCATGGTACTGAAAGATGCAAGCGCTTACAATGTACAATTTCACAAGGGAGTTCCCCTTCTGATCGACACCCTTTCCTTTGAAATCTACCAAGAGAATCAACCCTGGGTCGCATATCGCCAGTTCTGTCAGCATTTCCTGGCACCCCTTGCGCTGATGGCATCCTGTGATATTCGTCTGGGCCAGCTTATGAGGATATACATAGATGGTGTGTCCCTGGACCTTGCCAGTGTAATGCTTCCGATCTCTTCCTGGTTCAAACCTGCGCTGCTGACACATATCCATCTACATGCAAAGGCGCAAAAGCGATATGAGAAAACTGGATGGCAAAATGGGGACATGACCCGAACTCAGCAGAATTCGGTATTGTGTCCCCATATTGCCTTGTCTTCCAATTCCAAAAGAAAAGTCTCCAAACAATCTCTCGTTGCCCTAATCCATCACTTAGAAGCTGTCGTTGCTGCGATGCAGTGGCAGCCCGCCGGTACGGAATGGGCCGATTACTATGAAGATACGAACTATTCGCCCGAAGCCATGAATCACAAAAAACAAATTGTGGAAGCGTATCTCAGCGAAAGCAAACCCCGCACCGTTTGGGATCTGGGCGCCAATACCGGCGTATTCAGTCGAATCGCAACTGCAAAAGACATTGACACGATTACATTTGATGTTGATCCGGCAGCAGTGGAAAAGAATTATCGGCAAATGCGGGAAAACAAAGAAACAAAGATATTGCCTCTATGCCTGGATCTGACCAACCCCAGCCCGGCGCTCGGGTGGGCAAATGAAGAACGTCTTTCTCTGGTCGAAAGAGGACCGGCCGATATGGTTCTTGCATTGGCGCTCATCCACCATTTGGCAATCTCCAACAACATGCCATTCAGTCTTATCGCCGTTTTTTTAAGTCAAATTTGCCGCTTTTTGATCATCGAATTTATTCCCAAGATCGACTCGCAGGTGCAAAGGCTGCTCCGCACACGAGAGGACATATTTTATCATTATACCCAGGAACATTTCGAGGCTTCCTTTGAAGATCATTTTTCAATCATCAAGTGTGAAAAAATAGTAGATACGATACGGACACTGTATCTGATGGAAAAACGAAATGCGAATTAGAATATTTTCCGCTTCGCGTGATTCAACGTTAAATAAATTATCTATTCTGACGGGACTTCTGATTTTTATTTCTCCTTTTCTGCATTTTATTTCTAAAAATATTCTGGAAAGTGTATTCAACAAGACACTGTTTCTGAAGTTTTCGCTGTTTGTCATTACGACCATCATCGTATCCATCATCACTTCAACTTTTATCATATCTCGCTTTTTATTACATGCGGAGTTTTATCGACTATTTCCCATTTTTTACGCGGGATATATTTATATGTTTCTTTCCATATATGTTCGAAATCTTCTGTTAATCCTCGGTGTGCCGTCAGTCGTGCGTTCTTTCATTTATGCAATATTAGTGTTCCTTCTTCTTTGGGTTATCTTTCGGTTATCAAAAATAAAGGGATTTCATTTAGCAGCACTAGTTTTTGCACTGGCCTTAAATGCTGGTCCAATAGTGCAAATTGCGTATTCTGCTGTTATTTCAATGGATACTGGCTCTATCCGCTCTGCTGATTATAGGGGGGAGTGGATAGCTCAAATCTTAAAAAAACCCGTAAATCCAATCGATCTGCCAAATATCTATTTTATCGTTCCAGATTCTTACACATCGGTTGCCGTTCTTCATGATACACTAAGTTTTGACGACAAGCCTTTTATTCAGGAAATGGAAAAGAGAGGGTTTGTCCACTTATTTGACAGCTTTTCGTCGTATGCCAGAACTGATCTGACACTTGCATCTTTGCTTCAAGCCGATTATCCAGTCACTGAAGATTCGCCTCGTTATAGAACGGATGAGGATTTCTATCCCTCGCTTCTTTATAAAAGTTATTCGTTTCAGGTCGCCAAGGCGGCACGACATTTGGGTTATATCGTCTCCATCATAGATAGCACCCTGTCCGGAAATTGTGGACCGCATGTTGAGTGTGACGAAGGTCAAAGTAAATTTATTCCGGATGAGATACAGTCATTTCTTGAGATGACCCCGCTTCCTCGGCTATTGAGAAAGATCAAGCCAAGTGAACTATTGAACGATGCCAATAACGTCGATTCCATCGCGCGCTCAATAAGGTATCTCAGCAGCGCCAATCGTCCTAAAAGCCCTTACTTTATGTTCATACACCATCTTCCGCCTCATGCACCTTATGTATTTGAAGCGGATTGTCGCGTCCGTTCGAATATTGACTTATACTTGTTAGATGGTGATAGCTCAATACCTCTGTATCTTGATAATCTGCAATGCACCAATAACAAATTGATTGAACTCTCTGATTACATTTCAATCGTTGATCCTACTGCGCTTATTGTTATTCAAGCTGATCATGGCATTGGCTACTCAATGCTAAGAGCCGCAGGCACGCACTTCAAAGATTTACCAGAAAATATTAGCCGTGATATTATCCATGATCGTAAGTCAGTGTTGAGCCTTGCCCGCGTGCCAGATAAATGCAAAAAATGGCTTCGTCTTGACTTAAATAGCGTTAATACAGTTAGGTTTCTCTTTGGCTGTGCAACTGGAGTTGAGCCATTATATTTGGAAAACAGAAGTTATATGTCGTTTTACAACGACAGTCCTGACTACGGTCTTGTATATGAGGTCAGGCAATAAGATGAAGCACTGAAAAGGAAAAAAGTGGAAAGAAAGGACAGGAATAATATCCGGAACAGGTCTGTTACCCGGAACCTGATAATGAACCGGGTGAAGTGAATCAGATGAGGTAAATGGAAATATTTGCTAAAACCGGAATCAAATGGATCGAATCAGAGAGGAACCGTTCCATGCAAACTGCCAACATAACCAAACTCGCGACATAACGTCCCTCCAATTACATGAGAAAATACCTCTTTTGGGAAGTTATCCGGTATTGATTACAGACTTTGACTGCAATCTCAGCGGAGAAGCGGTACTTAACGGACAGGAAATATCACAGCGTATGAATTCCATTAAACCTTGTGTGTTTATTCTTGATGTTGACGGTGTCATGACCACTGGTCATTTTCTCTACACCGCCGAAGGAAAAGTAATGAAAGTCTTTGGTCCTGACGATAATGACGGCCTTTCTTTGCTCAAGCAACACATAGAGATATGTTTCATTACGGGCGATAAAAGAGGTTTCCCTATTACCAAAAAGCGTATTGTTGATGACATGAAGTTCCCCCTTGATGTAGTCAGCACAATTCGTCGGGTTGACTGGATCAGGGAGCGGTATTTACTGGAGAAAGTGATTTACATGGGCGACGGTATTTTTGACCACTATGTTATGCGCGAGGTAGGTTATGCAATTGCCCCTGCCAATGCAGACAAACATGCTAAACAGTTTGCTCATTATGTTACAGAACGAAAAGGCGGGGATCGTGCTGTTGCAGAGGCATGTCTGCATATTCTTGAGAAATTCTTCCAACCCTATAACCCTGATGTAATGCCAAACGAGCAGTTAAAGCTTTCTGGAGAATGGACCGTATGATAAAGCAAAGACTCGATACAGTTATTCGTCGGCGCTGTACCCTTCTCGGCGTAGGTCCGATGAGCCTCAACTGCGTTAACGCAGTAATCGAGTTGGCAAATGAGCATTTGGCGCCAATCATGCTCATTGCCAGCAGGAGGCAGATCGATTCTGAAAATTATGGAGGCGGTTACGCCAACAACTGGACTACAGAAAAGTTTGCAAGCTATGTTATTGATAATGACAAGAATGGTCGGGTACTTCTTGCAAGGGATCATGGTGGACCTTGGCAGAATGAGTCAGAGAAGCTGGCTGGCTTGAGTCTGCGGCGGGCTATGGAATCGGCAAAAAGCTCATTTCGGACCGATATTGAGTCTGGATTCCAGATTCTCCATATTGATCCAAGTGTAGATATTCATGGTGTGCCCACCCTGGATGAGGTGCTCGACCGTATTTTCGAACTTTACGAATACTGCTGGGCGCAAGCACAGCGTTTAGGAGTAAATATCCTATTCGAGATAGGAACAGAGGAACAGAGTGGGAGTACAAACACCCAGGAAGAGTTAGAATATACTCTTAAATCGATGCGCCGCTTTTGTGATCGAAATAGGCTACCTTTTCCAAGCTTTGTTGTGGTTCAGACAGGGACGAGAGTGATGGAAACACGGAACGTAGGATCTTTCGATTCTCCGATAAGGATTGTGGATGAATTGCCTGCCGAAATTCAAGTACCGAAAATGGTCGAGATATGTAACCGCCACCAGATTTTTATGAAGGAGCACAATACGGACTACCTTTCCGATGAGGCGCTCCAGTGGCACCCGCGCCTGGGTGTCCATTCGGCGAACGTAGCCCCAGAGTTTGGTGTTTCTGAAACGCTTGCTTTACTCCAATTTCTGGACAGATACGGCATGAATGATCTATCGGAGCGATTTCTTAGTTTGGCATATAACTCTAACAAATGGTGTAAATGGATGCTTCCCGATACCCGTGCAGAAGACCGTGATCGCGCTGTTATTGCAGGGCATTATGTGTTCTCTACAGAAGAATGTAGGGAGATCAAGCTTGAGGCTCAATCAAGGATCAACAATACGGGGATTGATCTGGACGGGATACTTAAGGAACGTTTAAAAGAGCGCATAATGAGATATTTGATTAACTTCCGCCTTGTGAGGTCTATAGTATGAGCCGTGTTGCAACTATTGTACTGAATCGTAATCTACCTGATGTCACGGATACTCTGTGTGACCGTTTGGAACGTTTCGATGGGGATATCACTGATCTCTTTGTCGTGGAAGCAGGGTCCGATGATAATCATCTATCCCGCCACTGCACATGGTATGCAGATTGGCCTGAGGCCCGTACACATGGCCTTCGTTATCAGAGAGGGATGAATTTTGCGCTCAGTCAACTTTATAATGAAGGGCGTTTTGATCACTACGATGCCTTCTTTTTGTTGACCAACGACACCGAATTTGGTGAGGAACCGATTCTATCACCTTTACTTGACGTGTTATCAGCGCATCCTAGGGTTGGGCTTCTTTCCCCCTGCTCACAGCGCTGGGGTGAAAAACTGCTCTTGATGGAGCGTGATACTCGCTATTTCTGGTACATACACAATACAGCATATCTATTGCGTAGGGAGTTCATCGAATCCATCATGGAAAAAGAAACACCAAACCACATGAATTTCCTTTTTGACGGAAGCAACTTCAGGGGGTATGGCACCGAGAGCGATCTTATTGCAAAAGGATATGCCAATGACTGGGCATCCGCCATTACTAATCGTGTGTGGGCCGAAGAAAATGAGACACACTTGCTAACCAAAGCCGACTTGATCCGAACTGAAACCTATGAGGAGAATCTTCGACTATATCTTGAAGAAGGCCGTTGCTGGATGCGGCGTAAATACGGATTTAATAGCCGTTGGTCGATGCAACGCTATGTAAAATTCTTTTACGACCAGTTCTTTGAGTTTCACCCAGAATATAAATACTACCAAATATAAGGATTAAATATGCAGACCATCGAAAAACCATGGGGAAAAGAGGAAGTGATCGAAATTAACGATCATTACATGATGAAAAAGTTGACTATGTGGAAAGGTCACCGCTGCAGCCTCCAGTATCATAAACAAAAGTGCGAAACGATTTATGTTTTGAGCGGTCAGTTAAGAATCTATTTCGGCCCAACTCAAGAATCACTTGACTCCAAGATATTCGTTGCTCATACGTCGATAACCCTGAAATCCGGAGTTGTCCATCGCATGGAGGCAGAGGAAGATTGCGTCTATCTTGAAGCAAGTACCCCGGAAATGGATGATGTCGTGCGCCTCAGTGATGACTACAAGCGAGATGCGTTATGAGTTATAGAGTACTAATTCCCACAGCAGGAACAGGCTCGCGATTAGGCGATTTGACGCGCTATTTGAACAAGTCCCTCGTTACGATTGCAAATCGGCCTGTACTCGCTTACCTCATTGATCAGTTTCCAGCAGATTCAGAGTTTGTGATTGCACTCGGTCATAAAGGTTACTTGGTTCGCGAGTTTATATCTCTTGCGTATCCGCAAAGGACTTTTTTTTTCGCAGATGTCGATCCATTTGAAGGACCAGGATCGGGACTCGGATTAAGCGTTTTGATGTGTAAACAATTCCTTCAAGAGCCCTTTGTCTTTTGTTCCTGTGACACGCTAGTTGGTGAACCAATACCTCCGCCAGACAACAATTGGATGGGCCATGCCAAGGTGGATGATATTCGCCCCTACCGAACCTTACATCTCGCTGAAAAACAGGTGACTGAGATTTGCGAGAAAGGGGCTGAAGGTCCTAATCTTGCGGCCTATATTGGGCTCGCCGGTATCAAAGATCATACGATATTTTGGGATTCTATGGCATCCGGTGAAGATGAGGCGATCCGTACAGGTGAGGCTTATGGTATGCGATCTTTGTTGAGTAAAGATGTGCGTGGGATAGCCTTTACTTGGTGGGATACAGGTAATAAGGAATCCTTGGCGAAGACAAAAGAAAAATATAAGCGGGCGAACGCACCGAACATCCTTGACAAACCCAATGAAGCAATCTGGTTTGTGAATGATAATGTTATAAAGTTTTCCACAAATGAAGACTTTATCCTGAATCGAGTTAAGCGTGCAACCCAACTTACCGAATTCTGCCCCCCAGTGATTGACTCAACCAGCCACATGTACAAATATCGAGAAGTTGAAGGTAAGGTACTCTCCGAAGTCATCACGCTTCCCTTATTGGATATTTTTCTTGACCACTCTGCCTCCTTTTGGCAACGGTACGAGTTGAATCAAGATGACCAGATCATCTTTCGCCGAGCCTGCCTGTCCTTTTACCGGGATAAGACGGAACAACGCATTCAGCAATTCTACAGGACCTTTCAGCGTGTAGATGGCACTGAGCGAATCAACGGAGTTCCCATGCCCACTTTGGCTGACCTGCTTGCAGGTTTGGATTGGGACTGGCTTTCTGATGGTTTGCCAGGTCGGTTTCACGGTGACTTTCATTTTGAGAATGTACTCTGGGCGGAGAAAAACGAGCGGTTTACCTTTTTAGACTGGCGACAAGAATTCGGCGGGTCACTGACCATAGGAGATATCTATTATGATTTAGCGAAACTTCTACACGGCCTCATCGTATGTCACGAACTGATAACCCGTGACCTCTTTGAAGTTGTGTGGAATGAGAACGAGATTCGATTCGATTTGATGCGACGTCATCTATTGGTAGAATGTGAACAGCAATACATGGAATGGCTTGCTGAAAATGGATATGATGCGCGTAAGGTAAGGGTGCTTACGGCACTTGTTTACCTCAACATCGCTGCATTGCACCACTGTCCGTATTGTTTATTGCTATATGCACTGGGAAAGCTGATGCTAAAGAATAGCTTGGAGACGATATGAAACTCATTGAACGACCTTGGAGTGTAGTTACTGGAAAGAGTAATCTTGAGAATCTACATGTCTTAAAAAGCTTTCCAGTATTTTTTGGGTGCGTGGATACTGATCCCAAAGAAGATTTGTTTGCTGATATGCATTGGTGCATTGATCCTGAAACAGGCGTGATCCAACTTTCCAAACTAATCCCATTGGAAATTCTTTATCAAATGCAGCATGTAGACGGTTGTGGACCAACATGGAAAAAGTATTATGAAGAATTCGCTGCATTTATTTCTTCACATAATCCCGGTCATGTCTTGGAAATCGGTGGTGGACAGGGAAAACTTTCACAGATTGTAACATCTCGAAATAATAAAACTATTTGGACTATTGTTGAACCAAATCCGGTACATAGAGGCTCGGACCGAATTGAGGTTATTCGGTCTTTTTTTGATGAAAAGTTTGAGTATGAAGGTACCATTGATACGGTTGTGTTTTCACAAGTATTAGAGCACGCCTACGATCCTCGATCTTTTGTAAGCACTATTGCAAGCTTCCTTCCCACAAATGGAAAATTAATCTTTGCTTATCCAAACTTAGAATTGTGGCTGCAAAAAAAATACACAAATGCACTCAATTTTGAACATACAATGTTCCTTACAGAACATCATGTTGACTATCTTCTACGAAAAAATGGATTCTATATCAGCGAAAAAAGAGCATACGGAGAACATAGTATATTTTATTTAGTAGAGAAAAAGGGACAGGAGCTAGAAACATCACAACTTATAAATAAATATATAGAATACAAAGCAATGTTCGATGAATTTGTTGATTATCACACAAAAATTGTCGAAGATTTGAACAATCGTATAATTGCTAATAATGTATCTATATACTTGTTCGGTGCCCATATATTTTCCCAGTACCTGCTGTGTTTTGGTCTTAGTCAAAATCGGATTAAATCCATCTTGGACAATAGTAAAGCCAAACAGGGGAAAAGGTTGTATGGCACACGTTTTCATGTCGAGTCGCCAAGTGTTTTAAGAGGTATTAAGAAAGCCACTGTTATTTTGAAAGCTGGGATATATAATAAGGAAATCAAGGAAGATATTCTTGAAAACATCAATCCTAATGTTGTTTTTTGGGAATGAATAGGGAAACTTCTTTCATATCGCCAATCGCTTATCCACGGTTCGGATTATGTAACATAAGTGTTAATAGCGCCGATGAAATTAATAAGATTATCGATGGGTGAATCAAAAATTGCTTTTTTAAGCAGTCTCTGGTCAAGTCTAATTATCAGAAGATTTGCAGATATTTTCAGTATTGATATTTTGGTCAGAGCCTCATCGTTCATTTTTTTACCCATCTACCTCAGCCTTATGACAAAAGAGGAATATGGACTCTATGGTTATCTAATTTCCATTGTCGGTTCCTTTGCCTTGATTATGAATTTTGGAATTTATGTGCCTCAGATAAAAATGTTTCATGATTTCCAGAATGACAAAGAAAGAGGCGCCGCGTTGTTTACGATGAATTTATCATTGTTCATCCTGTTGACTACTGTGATGGGCATTGTTTATTTGTTTGATCTCGACCTTCTGGCTGTGGGCTTTCTATTTAAGAACAAAATTAACTATCTGAATTATCGTGCTTATATTCTTTGCACCGTTTTTGTCTCCGTATTTAGTCTGATGCTTTACAGCTACTTCATGACATCTGAGAAGATTCGTTATATTCAATCATATAATATTGCAAAGTTTATAGCTGGAAATCTAATCGTCATCACCGCACTATATGTTGTAGCAGAGAGTGATTCCGTATTGACAAGATTGCAGTACGCATTATTCGCGGAAACTCTTGTATTATTTTCATTTGGATATGTTTTTGTAAAAAAGATGGTCCCATTGTTTCGCTTCGATATTTTTTTGAAATCCTTTAAGATAGGCATTCCAATTATGCTCACAGCCCTTCTGAGTATGCTTAACTTGAGCGATCGATTTTTCCTGGAAAAATATTGCGATTTAGAAACTATGGCCGTCTATAACCTTGGTCTGGCTCTCAGCAGCATTATTCCTGTAATAATGACTTCTTTTCAGGCTGTCTATAGTCCCATCTTTTTCAAGGAGAAGGACTTACGAATAAACATTCGGCGTACAAATAAAATTGCCGGTTTTGCGATCATTGCTTTTTTGCTAATTGGTGTTGGGATCGTAGTCATGACTCATAT
>CAIMCT010000014.1 GCA_903839535.1 uncultured Desulfobacteraceae bacterium | reverse complement strand
CTTCGGCTGAAGTAACAAGCGCCCTCCCTTTGACCAATGATGAACAAAAGACAGTCAAGGATGATGTGCTGGCGAAAACAGGTGCACAGGCTATTGCTTTCCGCATCGACCCCACTATTTTAGGTGGATTGGTCATCAAGGTTGGCGATAAAGTATTGGATGGTTCTGTTTCTGGTAAGCTCGCAGGTTTGCGCGCCAATTTGCGCCCCTAAATTAGACTCTGAGTATACAAAAACCTGACAGGATTGTTTTAGCCTGTCAGGTTTTTGTATTATGGTAGATTTTGAGTATGAATACTTCATCCTTATCTGACCTATTTGCCGAATTTCCGTATTCACACAAAAAAGAATTTGGTGCTGACCCGTTCATCAGACACGTTGCATCTGATTCACGCAAGGTTCTGCCGGGCACATTATTTGTAGCCATGAGCGGCGGGTCTTCGGATGGGCATCAGCATATTAAAGATGCTATTGAGCGTGGGGCTGTGGCATTGGTGGGGGAGAAGGAGATTGAAGGATTACATCTTCCCTATATTCGTGTAGAAAACTCTCGTCAGTCGCTTGCCCATCTTGCGGCAGCTTTTTATGGTTTCCCATCTCGAAAATTGACGATGATCGGTGTTACTGGTACGGATGGTAAAACAACAACTTGCAATATTTTGTATCAAATTTTGCTGGCAGCTGGAAAGAAAACCGGTTTGATATCAACAGTTAATGCCATTATCGGTGATGATATCCTCGATACGGGTTTTCATGTTACCACGCCTGATGCGCCGGACGTGCAGCGTTATCTTTATAAAATGTTGGAGGCGGGTCTGACGCATGTTGTTCTCGAAACAACGTCGCATGGCTGGGCGCAATATCGGGTGGATGCGTGTGAATTTGATATCGGAGTTGTGACTAACATTACACACGAGCACCTTGATTATCACGGTACGTACGAAAAATACCGCTCGGCAAAAGCGCGTTTGTTCACTACCCTATCAGAAACCCATTCCAAGCCCCATGGAAATATTTGTCTGGCTGTGCTTAACAGAGATGACAGTTCCTATACCTACCTTTCTGAAATAATCACAGAGAAGCAGGCCTCATATGGATTCAGTGACAATGCTGACGTTAGGGCTGAAAACATACAATCCTCACTTACCGGTACCCAATTTGAAGTAATTTCAAGGAATATGCGCATTGATGTGAAATCCCCACTGGTCGGTTCGTATAATGTCTCGAACTGCCTGGCGGCATTGACCGCCGCTCATCTTGGACTTGAGATACCATTGGAATTGGCTGTGCGTGGAATTGAACGTTTGCCCGGTGTTCCCGGTAGGATGGAACGTATTGACATGGGGCAGTCATTCATTGCGATTGTTGATTTTGCGCACACTCCCAATGCTTTAAAGGTTTCGCTGGAAACTGCCCGGCAGATGTTGCTTTCAGGAACTAAACAGCCTGGCAGGTTGATTGCGATTTTTGGTTCAGCTGGCTTGCGGGACAAGGAGAAGCGTCGGATGATGGCTGAAGTATCCGTCGAACTGGCGGATATCAGCATTATGACTGCTGAGGATCCGCGAACAGAGTCATTGGATGGAATTCTTGAAGAAATGGCTGAAGGGGCCCGGGGGAAGGGAGCAGTGGAAGGGGAATCTTTTTACCGTGTTCGCGACCGAGGAAATGCGATTATGTTTGCCCTGGATCAGGCAAGATCTGGTGATCTTGTCATTGCTTGTGGAAAGGGTCATGAGCAATCGATGTGTTTTGATACCACAGAATATCCATGGGATGACCGCACTGCTATGCAGGCGGCCCTTTCAAAGGTGATGGATTGTAATGGACCGGAAATGCCTTATCTGCCCACGCAGGATGCAAATTAGGTGAGCAGATTTGCATGGAAAAGAAGCGGTGGTATGAGGGGAGGGCAGATAACTTATTTTCGAACTGGCTGCCCTGCTTCGTAACCGAGGCAATATTCGCAAACACAGTACGGATCGGCTGAATTGTGTTTGGCAGAAGGTTTACGCTTGGCTGCAGATGTTTGTCTGGCGGCCTCTTTTTTCCGGCGTTTTTCCTCGGCTTCGGATAATTGCCCGGTGGAAGACTGAAGAGGCGTTTCGATGCTGAGGGAATTCTCAAGGATTATGGTTATAAGCTCATTTAGATTGTCTTTCATTTCTGGAACTGAGAAATGATCGGCAAGTATTACAACTGTGTCAGTATCCCAGCCTACTTCAAATGCACCATTCGAAGAAAATTTGAAATTATTGAACAAAATTTTGTAGTCGTTCCAGTGATTTTTCCCATACGCAACAATTGTCTTGGGGCGGTTTTCGT
>CAIMCT010000013.1 GCA_903839535.1 uncultured Desulfobacteraceae bacterium | reverse complement strand
TAAAATCGAAAGGGTTCCCCCCTTTGAAAAAGGGGGGCCAGGGGGGATTTATAAGGCTATCTACTGAAAAATCCCCCTCGATCCCCCTTTTCCAAAGGGGGAAGTATCATTTTCATATATGGGGTGATCGAGTTTAAGAAAGATACATAGGAAGATGTTTTGGCATAAAAAATCCATTATCTGCGTTAGGTGCATAGGACAGGATTGATGCCAAAAGTTTCGGTTCCGCTTGCCTTGATTTTGTACTTTTTACTTTCCTATCCCAATAATATCTTGTGAAGTTTATTGCTGTTGATATTTTGATCCGGTTTGGAACTTAATATTTCCCTTGAGAATGCCGGGATTTTCTGGTAGCCTTGAGAATTGTTCTGGTAGAAAATCATTTGTAACAACCATCTGATTTAAACGCGTCTGATTTTCAATTTTTTATAAGAACAACTGTTAACATCAAGCTGTAAATGAGGCATTATGAGTTTTTTTAATGGATTCTTAGGGTTTTTTTCAAGCGATCTGGCCATAGATTTGGGGACTGCCAACACCCTGGTTTATGTAAAAGGCAAGGGCATTGTGCTAAGCGAGCCTTCCGTGGTGGCGGTAAGAACCGACAACCGATCTAAAAATCGGGTTCTGGCCGTTGGACTCGAAGCAAAAAATATGTTGGGAAGAACCCCGGGAAACATCATTGCCATTCGGCCCATGCGTGACGGTGTAATCGCGGATTTTGAAGTAACCGAGGCTATGCTCAGGCACTTTATCCATAAAGTTCACAACAGGCGGTCCTTCGTCCGGCCCAGAATCATCATTGCAGTGCCCTCCGGCATCACCCAGGTTGAAAAGCGGGCAGTTCGGGAGTCTGCAGAATCCGCAGGCGCACGGGAAGTGTTTTTGATCGAAGAACCCATGGCAGCAGCTATCGGTGCCGGCCTTCCCATTACTGAGCCTACATGCAATATGGTCGTTGATATTGGCGGCGGTACGACCGAGGTCGCCGTCATTTCTCTGGCCGGCATCGTATATTGCAGGTCATTAAGAGTGGCCGGAGATAAAATGGACTCCTCCATCATGCAGTACATCAAACGCAAGTACAATCTGCTGATAGGGGAACGAACTTCAGAGGCGATAAAAACCACGATCGGAAATGCATATCCGGACCCTCAGAACCTTGAAACCATTGAGGTCAAGGGAAGAGACCTGGTATCTGGTATTCCCAAAATTCTTACCATAGATTCGGAAGAGATACGTATCGCCATTTCAGAACAGCTTGATGCCATACTGGAAACCGTAAAGATAGCCCTTGAACAGACTCCACCCGAATTATCCGCTGACATTGTGGACAGAGGGATCGTACTGACAGGAGGCGGAGCTTTGCTGAAAAATCTGGATAAACTGATCATGGAGGAAAGCGGTCTGCCAGTGAGGATTGCCGATGATCCCCTTTCTACCGTTGCGCTGGGCTCAGGAAAAGCGCTGGATAGCATTGAATTTCTTAAACAGGTTATGATTACTTAGCTTTATGTTTTCAAGAAAATTGCTGCTTATTGGTGGGATATTTGCCTTTGCTGTCATCAATATCATCGTGCTTTTTGTTTCAGCCAGATATGTCAGTTCTTCATCGGCTTCCAGGCACATGGGAATTGCGATCGTCTCTCCGCTGCAAAATGCCGTAACAGCTTCTATCCATTCGCTTAGGTCGATGTGGATGCATTATTTTTTTCTGGTTTCCACCGAAAAAGAAAATGACAGTTTAAAAAAGATGCTGGCCAGGACCATCTATGATGTCAATTATTGCAAGGAAACAGAGATTTCCAATGACCGGTTCCGTAAACTTCTTGACTTTAAAAACGCCAGTAAACTTCATTACCTTCCTGCCGGGGTGATTGGCAAGGACCCTTCCCATTGGTACAAAACGCTGGTTATTAACAAAGGTGTTTCCGAAGGAATCACCAAGGGGCTTCCTGTGGTAGTTCCGGAAGGGGTGGTGGGACAGGTGATTGATGCCTCTGACCATTATGCAAAAGTCCTGCTTATCATAGATTCAAACAGCGCTGTGGATGCGTTGGTTCAGCAGACCCGAGCCAATGGTATCATAAAAGGGGATTCTGAAGGTCGCTGTCTGCTTAATTACGTTTCCCGAAAAGAGGTCATCAATATCGGAGATGCTGTGGTTTCATCAGGACTGGATGGCGTTTTTGCCAAGGGTCTTCTGATCGGAAAGGTGACTGATATCATTCGGAACAAATCTGGAATATTTCAGGATATTGAGGTTTCTCCTTTCGTTGATTTTGATAAAATTGAAGAAGTTCTGGTAGTTCTTGATCCGTCATCGCAGATCAGTTATCGCTGATAAAAACTGGAAACATGGGTTTCCGCAAGCGCATCCAACAAGTTCTATTTGTCGAGTTCTTTCATGAATCCCATGGTGCGGATCGGACTGATTCTGTTTTTGGTCATTTTTCAGACAACGATTTATTACGCTATTCCTGCCCTGAGTCATTTCGTGGACCTGCTGATCACTTTTGTGATTTATGCAGGGCTTTTTCTGCCTTTTCTGGAGAGTGTCTTTCTGATTCTGGTGCTGGGAGCGCTGATGGACAGTATCACAGGAGGGTTGTTTGGTCTGTACCTGTCCATATATTTCTGGATAATTGTCGGGTTGAGGCCGTTTGTGATGCTGCTGAATTTAAAAAATGCTCACACGTTACGGCTGCTGTTGGGGACCGCCATCGGATTTGAAAATCTGATGTTATATATTGGAACGATTGCCCTGAAACAGGAGATTGTATTCTCATCCGAATCCATGCGGGAGATGGCTTATCAGCTTTTTTGGACGTTGGTTCTGGGCCCCTTTTTCATCAGGCTCCTAAATGCCGTGGATCACCATTTAAAAGTTAATGCGCAATCGAAGTAATCTTTATCATGACAGATGCACCTCTCTCAAACTCCTTTCTCAAGAATCAAACTCCGGACAGCGACTGGTACAATCGCAGAATTATTGGGCTGATATGCTTTGTGATACCCGGGTTCGTTTTTTTATTGTTGCGGCTCTTTTATCTTCAGATTATTGATGGAGAAAACTTCAGAAGACTTTCAGAAAATAACTGCATCCGCTTGCAAAGCATTGATCCGCCAAGAGGCTTAATCACGGATCGAAATGGACAGCTTTTGGTGGATAACCGCCCATCCTATGATTTAAGTATCGTGGTAAAAGATGCAAGACCGCTGGAAACATCGCTGCGGTATTTGTCTCAATATACGCGTATTCCACTGGAATTGTTATGGGGGGAAGTTGAAAAAAGTCATAATCAGCCATCTTTTAAGCCAGTTTTATTAAAACAGGACATTGAAAGAGATGTTCTGGCGGCTCTCGAAGTAAAACGATTTGATTTGCCAGGGACAGTTGTGGATGTCCGTCTGCGAAGGCTTTATGTGAAAAGCCAGAGTGCGGCTCATGTCATCGGCTATGTCGGTGAAATTAGCAGTGATGAGTTGAAATCCGGAAAATATGCAGGATATAAGCGTGGGGACTTAATCGGGAAAAGCGGGATTGAAAAGTCATTTGAAAACTACTTGAGAGGAGAACGGGGAGGACATCAGATTGAGGTGAATGTGACCGGGCAACTCGTACGGGTGCTGAGAACCGTTGATGCAGTTCCTGGAAACAATATTTTCCTGTCCGTTGATCTGAATTTGCAGAAAAAAGCAGAAGATCTGCTGTCGGATGTTACAGGTGCGATTGTGGCGATGGATCCGGCGACAGGACATATTCTGGCAATGGCTAGCAGCCCTTCTTATGATCCGAACATGTTTGTAGATGGTTTCAGTCGTGATCAGTGGGAAACCCTTGTCAGGAACCCTTTGTATCCGCTTCAGAACAAAGCCATCCAGGCCGAATATCCTCCGGCATCCACATATAAAATAATCACTGCAATGGCAGGTTTGGAAGAAGGGGTGGTTGATGAAAAAACCACATTGATTTGTCCAGGCTTTTATAAATTTGCAGATCGGGAATATCGTTGCTGGAAAAAAGGTGGACATGGTTCGGTCAATGTAGGCAGGGCCATTGCGGAATCTTGTGATGTGTTCTTTTATCAGGTTGGACTCCGGCTGGGAGTGGATCGGCTGGCTTCGTACGCCAAAGCTACCGGATTGGGGGCTCAGACAGGGATTCAGCTCGAACAGGAGTCCATCGGTCTGATTCCAACTGCAGCATGGAAAAAACGCAGAATGGGGGTCGCCTGGCAGGGAGGTGAAACCCTTTCGGTTTCGATTGGTCAGGGGTATGATCTGGCAACCCCCCTGCAATTGGCGACCATGATCTCAAGCATTGCCAATGGCGGGACCCGTGTTACTCCACTGGTGGCTATGAAAATTCAAAATGCATCAGGTGAAACCATCAAGGAATATTTTCCAGAAATCAAGGGTTATCTTCCCATCAGTCCCAAAAACCTGGATATCATTAAAAAAGGACTTTGGGAAGTTGTCAATGGCAAAAGTGGAACTGGTCGCATCGCCAACATTGCAGGGATTGAAATCAGTGGTAAAACAGGAACAGCCCAGGTTTTCAGCCGTAAAACAGATTCCGAAAATGAAGCAAGACGCTCCCAACATTTAAAATCCCATGCCTGGTTTGTGGCGTATGCGCCATCGGTCAATTCGAAAATTGCAGTGTCCGTGCTTGTCGAGCATGGTGAACATGGCGCAAGCGCCGCAGGACCCATTGCCAGCGAGCTGATCCGGGCATATTTGTCTAAAAACGACAAGTGAGAGGTAAATCATGTTTGACCGCCGACTTGTCCAGAATTTTGACTGGATGTTGCTGATAATCACTCTACTGCTGGTTGTGTCCGGACTGATAACCCTTTATAGCGCGGCGCGGGCAGGGCTGGAAATTACACAGTCTTTTTATTTCAAACAGCTCATGTGGTATGGATTTGGCTTTGTGATCATGATTGCCACCTGTCTCATCAGCTACAAGCAATTGGATCAATATGCCTACTCTGCCTACGCAGTATGCATTTTCCTGTTGGTGGCGGTTCTGCTGGTGGGAAAGATGGTTGCCGGATCCAAACGATGGTTGGTTTTTGGCCCGGTTTCCCTTCAGCCCTCTGAACTGGCAAAGGTTGCTGTGATTCTTGTACTGGCGCGCTATTATTCAAGAACTGCCAGCATAAAAGGAATGCGTCTTCGTGACCTGGTTATCCCGATGTTGTTGATTGTCGTTCCATTTTTTCTTATTGTCAAACAGCCGGATCTGGGAACCGCCGTGATGATTCTATTGATCGCTGCTACCCTGACGGTGTTTATCAAGATCGAAAAGCGAGCGATGATCGCCATAGTTTCATTTGGAACCTTTGCAATTCCCGTGATCTGGTTGCTGCTGAAGGGATATCAGAAACAGCGAATTTTGACTTTTCTGGAGCCGGACAGGGATCCGCTTGGTGCTGGATATCATATCATTCAATCCAAAATCGCCATCGGTTCGGGAATGCTTTCAGGAAAAGGTTTCTTGAAGGGAACACAGAATGCGCTTTCATTCTTGCCAGAGCATCACACGGATTTCATTTTTTCAGTTCTGGCGGAAGACTGGGGTTTTATCGGGTCTGCGACCGTATTGTTTACATTTTTAATGTTTATTGTCTGGAGCCTGAATATCGCACATGGTTGCAGGGATCCTTTTGGCGCGCTTCTGGCGGTTGGAATTACCGCATTGATCGGTTGGGAGGTTTTTATCAATATTGGGATGGTAATGGGACTGATACCGGTGGTTGGTATCCCCCTGCCATTTATCAGTTATGGCGGTTCCGCCATCCTCAGCATGATGCTGTGCATGGGAATTCTCATGAATATCAGCATGCGCAAATACCAGATAGAGTAAATGAAGATTTGCTCGCTTTGATACTGAACGGGTGGAACGCTGGTACATCGCCATTCCGGTTTTGACTTTTGACGAGTTCATCAATGCTATTAAAAAAATCAAAAAAAGTTTTGACAACATGTTCTGACAGATGTTATAGACCCGCAGTTCAAAGTAAGGTATTCAAGAATTATTGTTCATTTATCGCTGTTTACTAACTGAAATTCAATCAAAATGGAGGGCAAGCGTATGATTAATGTTGATGGGTCGGTTTTTATCCAGATCGCCAATTTTATTTTTTTGATTTGGGTAATGAACATGATTTTGTATAAACCCATACGTAAGGCGCTTCTTCAGAGAAAAGAGAAAGTGTCGGATTTAGAACGATGTATTGCCGACTTCAACATCCATGCACAGGAAAAAGAGAATGCATTTGCTTCCGGAATCAAGGAGGCAAGAGCCAGTGGATTGAAAGAAAAACAGTCGTTGATACAATCTGGATCCGACGAAGAAAAAATTGTTATTGAAAACATAAACAAAAAGGCTCAGGCCGAACTTGTCAAGTCTCGCGAAAAAATCGCAAGAGATGCCGAATCAGTTCGTGTTTCCCTTCAAAAAGAACTTGATACATTTGTCAATGCAATAGGTCAAAAAATATTGGGGAGGGCTGTTTAATGAAAATTCCAGTTAAGAAGAAAGGGCAGTGGCGCGGCCTGCTGGTTGCAATGTCAATGCTGGTACTGCTATGGGGTGGATTGTCGTTTGCTGCGTCTGGCGGAGATGCGCACGGAGAGGTCAAGGCCAAGGGATGGCTACCCACAGATACCTACCGCGTTTTGAATTTTGCAGTGCTGGCTGGCGCGCTGGTGTTTCTGCTGCGCAAGCCGCTATCGCAGGCCCTTGATTCCAGAATCAAGGGGATTCGGGAGCAGTTGGAAGATCTTGAATCCAAAAAGGCCGAGGCTGAAAGGGTACTATCAGAGTATAATACCAAGATTACCCGGTTAAGTCAGGAGTCCGAAGGAATTGTTGCAGAGTATATTCGGCAGGGCAATGAAGCCAAGGCAAGAATTCTCAAAGAAGCGGAAGCATCAGCATACAAACTGGAAGAACAGGCCAGGCGCAACATCGAGAATGAATTTGAAATGGCAAAGCAGAGCCTACAGTATGAAATTTTTGAAAAAGCAATGACCAGAGCTGAAGAAATCATTAAAAAGAGCATTACTGCAGATGACCAGAACCGATTGGTGGATGAATATCTCGACAAGGTGGTGGCATAGTGAAAAATCAATCTATTGCAAGGCGATACGCCAAGGCGCTTCTGATGATTGGCAAGGCTGATGGCAAGGCGGACAGCTATAAGGACGAGTTGAATCAATTCTCCGGCCTGATAGCCAGAGAAGTGGTGCTTGAGCGGGTAATCAATAATCCGCTGTACAATGCTGCAGAACGTAAAAAAGTATTGGCTGATCTTGTTGTAAAATTGAATTTATCCAAGGTCATGGCATCCTTCTTAAAGTTGCTTTTTGATAAGGGAAGGTTCGTTTTTTTGGGTGCAGTCAATGAATTTTATCAGAAGCTGGCAGATGATCTCAAGGGTGTAGCTCGCGCCAGCCTGGTTTCGGCTAATGAGCTTTCATCCGAAGCTGTTGAAAAGATTCGCAAGGCATTGTCAAAGAAAACTGGTAAGGACATTGTCCTGGATATCAAAACAGACCCGGCGCTCATCGGCGGGGTGATTACCAAAATTGGGGATCTTGTTTTGGATGGCAGTATCAAAACACAATTACTCAACATGAGAGAATCTTTAAAAAGGGGTGAGAGCGTATAATGGAATTAAAAGCTGAAGAAATTAGTCAGATCATTAAGAATCAAATCAAGGATTACGACAAAAAGGTTGAGCTCAGTGAAACGGGGATCGTTTTGTCGGTTGGCGATGGTATTGCCAGAGTCTATGGCCTTGAGAAAGCAATGGCCCTTGAACTGGTGGAATTCCCTGGTGGTATTCTCGGACTGGTCCTGAACCTTGAGGAAGACAACGTGGGTATCGCCATTATGGGATCCGATGTTCATATCAAGGAAGGGGATATTGTCAAGCGAACCGGTCGTATTGCTCAGGTGCCGGTCGGCGAGGCGGTTCTTGGCCGCGTGGTTTCTGCTGTTGGGGAGCCTCTGGACGGAAAGGGGCCCATTAACGCCAAGGAATTCCGACGCGTTGAAATGGTTGCTCCGGGTGTTATTGCCAGAAAAAGTGTTCATGAACCCATGGTCACCGGCCTGAAGGCAATTGATGCCATGACACCGGTGGGTAGAGGGCAGCGGGAGTTGATCATTGGTGACCGCCAAATCGGTAAAACAGCTATCGCCATTGATGCCATCCTTAGCCAGAAAGGTCAGGATGTTTTCTGCGTTTATGTTGCCTGCGGCCAAAAGAAGTCCACTGTGGCTCAGGTTGTCGCCATTCTGGAAAAACACGGTGCAATGGCCTATACCACGGTGGTTGCCGCATGCGCCAGCGATCCTGCAACATTGCAGTATGTCGCGCCTTATGCCGGATGTGCGATGGCGGAATATTTCAGAGACAGTAAAAGACATTCTCTGATTATTTATGATGATCTTTCCAAACAGGCTGTCGCTTACCGTCAGGTGTCTCTGCTGCTCAGGCGTCCTCCTGGACGTGAAGCTTATCCTGGGGACATTTTCTATAACCATTCCCGCTTGCTGGAGCGTTCCTGCAAATTAAATGATGAACTCGGCGCTGGATCTCTTACAGCCCTTCCTATCATCGAAACTCAGGCTGGTGATGTTTCCGCCTATATTCCCACAAACGTTATTTCCATTACAGATGGACAGATTTATCTGGAGCCCAAACTCTTTTTTGCGGGTGTCAGACCGGCTATCAATGTCGGGCTTTCCGTATCTCGAGTCGGTGGTGCAGCGCAAACCAAAGGCATGAAACAGGTGGCCGGCACACTTAGACTCGATCTGGCCCAGTACCGGGAACTGGAAGCATTCGCAGCATTTGGGAGCGACCTGGATAAATCCACCCAGAATCAGCTTACACGTGGAGCGCGTCTGGTTGAAATCCTGAAACAGCCGCAGTACAAACCCCTTCCCATGGAAAAACAGGTCACCATCCTGTTTGCCGGGACGCGTGGTTTCCTTGATAAATACCCCATAGATGTTCTGGCAAAATATGAGGCTGGTCTTTACACGTTCATTGAAGAGCGGCATCCCAAGGCTCTTACGGAACTGGCGGATAAGAAAGTCATTACCGAAGAGATAGACAAAATGCTG
>CAIMCT010000012.1 GCA_903839535.1 uncultured Desulfobacteraceae bacterium | reverse complement strand
TGCCACCAGTCCATCACTCAAGCCAGCATGTGTAATGCCACAAAACAGAAACACAACCACGCAAACAGCAAACACTCTCGTTTTCATAACTCTCCTCTCACGCTCGGTTGAGCCCGCCTAACACCGCGTTCAGCGGGCGCGGCTACGAATATTGAATTCAACAATGGCTGTCCTCCGCGCTCCGCTGGAACGTATTGTTAGGCCGGCTGCGTTTACTGGCATATGCTTGCTGTTGGGTGATCCTGACAGATAATTGCCTTCATTGCCTGAATTTGGCAGTTCAGTGCATCAAAGTTTGCGTTAACATCAGCAGCTTTAGCAGGTGTTCCTGCGGTGAACTTTACTACTTCACTTGAACATGTACCTCCTCGATAAAGCTGTTGGATTTCTGATGCAGAGAGAGAACGATTGTAATATCGTACATCATCAATTGATCCATGGAAAAACCAACTTTTTGCCGCTCCTCCTATTGTAGTATAGGGCATATTGTACACGGCATTATTAGTTTTGATGTCTACAGATGTATCTAAAGCACCGTTGATATATAACGTTAACAACGGTCCTTGCCTATCAATAGCAACAAATAGCCATTCATTGTTATTATTTTTTGTAGGTGATATTAAATCGTAAGCCCAATGCGTACCATCGCCAAAACTGAATTGGATAGTATTCGACGGAGAGATGAAAAAAATGTAACCTTGTGCGGTACTGCCATTGGCATCGCCAAGAAAAGTTCGATTCGGATCTGTTGGATTTATTTTTTCTTCAGGTTTTATCCAGGCACACAAAGTGAAATCGTTATATATTTTTGCGTTATGAACAATATTATTGTTAATTCCATCGAACCAATAAGCACTATTTGAATGTCCATGTCTATCAGAAGTTAAGATTGCTCCATTGACAGTTCCATTATGACCATTTCCACTCTCATCATTCGCATTTCCGTTAAACGGATAATATGCCACCAATCCATCATTTAAGCCAGCATGTACAATGCCACAAAACAGGAAAACAACCGCGCAAACTGCAAACACTCTCGTTTTCATAACCTTCCTCCCGCGGCGCTTGGTTGAGCGCGCCTAACGTCGCTTTTCAGCGTGCGCGGCTTTTTGCGCTCCGCTGGAAAAGCGTTGTTATGTGTTGCGTAATTCATGAACAGCTTTATTTCTTGCTGTAACAAAGGCATTGACAGATCGGGTAATATCGCCCTCAGTAGTAGCCCATGAACAAACACTTACTCGGATAACTGCTTTCCCATCCCAACTGGCCCCGCCTACCCAACATTCACCCGATTCCTGAATATGCCGCATAGTCTGAACGGTAATTTTATCGCTGTCACATGCAACAAGTACCTGATTGAAGACCACGTCATTTAAAATCTGAAAGTTTTCAGCTTTAAGTTCCTGCCCTATTTGTACCGCTCTTTGGTGAAGACCGGACACCAATTCGTCAACGCCTTCTTTGCCCAAATATTTCAAGGCTGCCCAAAGCTCAATCGCTCTTGCCCGTCTGGACATTTCAGGTGTGTAGAGCATCCCGTCCCTGTTTTCACTGTAAGCGATGTAGGAGCCTGATGCGTGCAGCGCATTTGTCAATGCTTCTTTATCGTTGCAAAGCACGATGCCGCTGTCATAAGGCGTATTGAGTGTTTTATGTCCGTCAACGGAAAAAGAGTCTGCTTTTTCCATTCCTTTTGTCAGATGGTTTAACAGGACTGATGCTGCTGCCCAAAGACCGAAAGCTCCGTCAATATGCACCCAGGCGTGTGCTTTATTCGCTTTTTCACAGAGTTCATCAAAGGAGTCAAAAGCACCGGAGCTTACATTTCCGGCCTGCAGTATCAGTATTGTGCTTTCATCAAGTTCAGGAACTTCGGACGGTATAATCCTGCCCTGTGCATCTGTTTCAGCCCATTCAATGTTGTCTATGCCGAAGCCAAGGAGGGCAATCGCTTTGACAACTGTTCCATGAGCCTGACGCCCGGCAACAACTCTGACCTTAGGCGCACCGCAAAATCCTTTTTTATTAATGTCCCAGTTGTTGTTTTGGAAAATCCGATACCGTGCGGCAGCCAAACCGCAAAATATCGCCAATGAAGAGCCGCTGACAAAACCGGCAACAACCTTCCCAGGCAAACCGAGCAGTTCTCTTAACCATGATTCAGACACTTCTTCAAGTTTTGAGGCAACAGGTGAGATGACATAGAGTGCGGTATTTTGATCCCAGAAATCAGACAGCCAGCGTACCGCAAGAGAGGCGGGTATAACTCCACCGTTGACAAAACCGAAATATCTGCCACCTGTGTGTGCAACGCTTGCCGGAGTGCCGTATTGATTCAATTGCTCTAATATCTCGGCGGCATTTCCCATAGATTGGGGAAGTTTTTCGACAAACATATCTAAGTCGGCAATTGCATCAGGCGTTGGATAAACATTGCGTTCAAGAACATGATCGGCATAATCAAAGGCATAATTTTGTGCCTGCCTAAAAATATCTTTTTGTTCCATTTCATGGAACATTTTCTCTTGCAGAGTTTTTCGCATATTTATTTTACTTTTATTACATTAGTTGAAGACACATAACGACAAGCTAACCGGCGTGCGGGCCTTATCGCACGTCCGGTTGAGTGACTTGTTAGGCAATTAATTGAGCTTGTTTCCTTTTTCCTTGTCTGCTGTACCCTATGAACTTACTTTGCCCAGATAGTGATGAAGCTCCCCGATGTATACGACCAGCTCGGACAATTGTTGTCTCCTTGAATCCCGTGCCCCTCTTGGTTCCAGTTGGTGTAGGCAACATTACCCCCCACGAACCCGCCAAATTTAGTCGACTTTAACCCTGCGCTCGCATAGGCAAGCCCATCGCATATAGGTGCTCTGGAGTAGGTAGGAGAGATCGAGTATGTATCCGTAAAGAGATCGCATCCAGTTAGCATTGCATTGGTATTATTTGAGTACTGGCAACTTACAGGGTGATACTTGGTGCCAGAAAATCCCCCGATGTTCCAGCGATAGCCGATGGCGGTGGGGATGCTTGCACCAGAGATAGCACGAATCGTCACGTCGGCAAGCTTGCCCTCCGTGATTAATGTGAGTGGAAGCGTGCCGACCTGGTCGATTGAATTGAAGTTGTTCGCATTCACGTCTGAACTCTGGCGGTACACCAGCGTCCAGCCACCACCATCCGTCGTCATGTCACAGTACACAGGGAAGGGTTGAGAGCTGCTATTAGGCTGTATCAAGTAGAGCCCGCTCGGCAGCTCGCTTGATTTGACATGGATCGTCGCACAGGACGTACCGGCTGGGGCTGGGCCTATTTGTTTTCTCAAAGCATTCAATTCACTATAAATCGCCTCAAAATTCTCATTTACTTCCGACGATTTAGCAGTCGTTCCCGGAGAAAAGGTATGCGGAACGGTCAAGTCCGCAGCGTATGCACTTCTCGAAATGACAACCAATACAAACACAACCGCCAAGATTGCCGCAATCTTTGTTTCTTTAAGTTTCATTGTGATTCTCTCCTCCCACGCTCGCTTGAACACGCCTAACGATAAGCTCAGCGGTTCGGTTTTGCGAAGCGAAGCAAAACCGAATCCGCTGGAGCGACTTGTTAGGGTACGCTTTGTTTATTCATAAAAAGAAACCTTCATTTCAGAATCCAGTTCATACAAAATTATTTTTAGGTTTAATTTTTTAAATATATTGCTGAAAGTTTCATTGTCATCAATACGGGGTAAAACTAAATTTTTAACTATTCTTGGGTTATCTGCTGAATGGAAAAATAATTGCCCTATTCCTGTATAAATTGATTGCCGATCAAAACTTGTTTTTATTTCATAAATTTCTATAACATCATCATTGAACTGAATTCCAAGGTCTATCAATTGAGTATTAAAAGTGCTTATTTTCGCTTTTTTTCTGTATTTACAACGTACCCATTTTTCAAGGGCATTCACGATAATTCCGTGATTACACTCTTGTCTGAATTGGGTTGATTTTCTTTTTCCTTTTTTCGATCCAGAATATTCAGGGTCAAATGTAAGAGGGCTATCTAATGGAATATCTTGATTTATTTGTCTCGATAATGAATTTCCGGTCACCTCATCTTTAAACTGCTTGACTTGTGAAACAAAATTGTAAATATTCGGAATTACATTTTCTGAATAAATGCTTGTAATCAATATTGCTTCACATGTCTTCTTTTTATCTTCAGATACTTGAATCCAGCTTCCTCTATACCATTCTTTAAACGAATCTTTTCCTATCCCTTTTCGTCCACCACCTATTCTGCCTCTATGTAAAATAAAAACATCATTCGTACCAGGTTCTTTAGCAAAAATACCTGAAACCCTTCCATTTATACCTTCATGAGGTATATTAATCTCAACAACAATATCTTGGGTACCGGTATTTTTAAATGGTAACAATCCAAAACCATTCCAGAACCTTGGGCTCGTTTCACTATCATCGATATCAAAAGAACTCCACCAAATTTTATCATTGAATTTAACAGTATGTTCAAAATTATCCCCCTGATGTCCCAGAGCATAATTGCCTTCTTCTTTTAAATGTTCACTCAATATCGTTTTAAACTCATTCTGATATCTCGCAATTAATTCTTTATTTTTAATAGCAACTAACATAATTGAGTTCTCCAGTCATGAAGTGCCTAACAAGTAATTGTACAGTTTGTGTATATCTTTCCAAAATACGAACGATCTCAGGATCTGCAGGCGATATCTGTTTTTCAATTCTGCTCGCAGGCAATCCCCAATCTCACTTCGACCCTTTATACATTACAAAATAATACTTGACAAGACATTTTTATCACCTTATTTATATTCCGTATATCATGCAATAAAAATGAATATAACAGTTTCTGGATATCATCAATGAACAGCATCCCGTTGCAGTTGCAAACAGAATTTGAGACGCTTTTGAGAAACAGGTCGGTTCCAACTGGCTTGCATTCATTATATGGAAAATGGTTGCGCTTCTATCTGGATTTTTGCCAAAAATATCGTTTTCCAGAAACTGAACGAAAAAGCCTGGATTATTTTCTGCTGAAATTGCAAGAAAAAAAGCAAACTGATGTGCAACAACAACAGGCTTCTCATGCAATTACATTTTATTATGAACTCGTTAAATGCCGTGACACAAATAGAGATGAACCCCCTTTACCCCTGGAAGTAATTGCTCCAAGGATGGATACCGTAGAATATGAACAGCCCGCAAGCCATCAAAACAACGCATCAAAAACTTCTTCAGACATTGGCCAAATGTTACAGACCCCAGCGAAGCCGACCAAAGCGACTTTTCAGCCACCCCAGTCTGAAAAACCGGCAACAGGGATGTCCTGGAGGGACGAATATTCTCGCCTGGCAAATGAAATACAGGTTCGACATTATTCCCCAAAGACGTTGAAAACCTACACGCAGTGGGTTAGACATTTTCAAACATTTACCAAAAGTCTGGATCCGGAATCCTTATCAGCAGATCATGTCAAAGCATTCCTGACTTTCTTGGCCGTAACCAAAAAGGTTTCTGCGTCAACCCAGAATCAGGCTTTCAATGCGCTGCTGTTTTTTTATCGACATGTTCTGATACAGGAATTTGGAAAGGTCGAGGGTGTTGTCAGGGCGAAAAGGAGATCATACATTCCGGTTGTGTTGTCCAGGGATGAGATTGATAAAATATTAACGCATCTTGACCCGCCATATAATCTGGTGGTGAAGTTGCTGTATGGCTGCGGACTTCGGCTGTTCGAGTGTTTACGACTGCGTGTCCAGTGCCTGAATTTTGATGCGGGAATTGTGACTGTTCATGACGGGAAAGGCCAGAAAGACAGGACCGTGCCGCTTCCCGAAACAATTCTACCGGAACTGAGAGCCCATTATGAATCGTTGAAAGACCTGCATCAGTATGATATGGATAGAAAGTTTGCGGGCGTATTTCTGGTGAATGCGCTGGAACGGAAATATCCGCATGCGGCAACAAATTTTGTCTGGCAATGGTTTTTTCCAGCAAAGAATTTGACCCGGATACCGGAAACAAAGGAATACCGTCGCTATTATCTGCATGAAACCCAAGTACAAAGGGCGATCAAAGAAGCGGTGGAAAAGGCAAGAATCGGCAAGCGCGCATCCGCCCATACATTTCGACATAGTTTTGCCAGTCATCTGCTTCAGGCAAATTTTGATATCCGCACAATACAGGAGCTGCTGGGACACAGCGATGTCAGAACTACCATGATTTACACGCATACGGTTAAAAGTGTAACCATCAAGGAAGCTCGCAGTCCGCTTGATCTTTAAGCGTGGGTCATGTAGGAATTTGGTGTGAATTGGAGATAACGCCAAACATCGTGGCTTCACCTTGTTGACGAATAATCCGGACCATTATCAGCGTGTTTCTTAGATGGTCTTTGCCTTCGACCATCACCGGAATGTAATTGGAAGTCATGCTCTTTAAGTGGCCGGTGGTGTTGTCTCGCACACCTTCAACCAGGATTTCCAATTCCTTTCCGATGTGGCTGCGATAAAAGCATTTTTTTTTGGCCTTGCTAAGCGCCCTGAGAGTACTGCATCGGGCCTTGATGACGGAATGGGGAATCTGGTCCGCAAAGCTGTATGCCGGCGTTCCTTTTCTGGGCGAAAAGGGAAATACATGCAGATAGGTTATTGGAAGCGCCTCAATAAGGGAAACCGTTTGATCAAACGCGGCATCGCTTTCGCCGGGAAATCCGACCAAAACATCCGCGCCAATGGCGGCATCCGGGATCCGGTCGTGGATTCTGCATACTATGTGATGAAACATCTCCCGTGTATAAGGCCGGTTCATGCGCTTTAACACTTCATTGTCGCCGCTTTGAAGCGGAATATGAAAATGATGGCAGAATATCTTAGAGTCAGCAATACGATCAATCAATTCATTGGAAATTTCGGCAAGTTCAATGGAGCTGATGCGAATTCGCTCCATCGGAGCAGCGCTTTCAACAGCGATTAGCAGATCGTTCAGACAGGTTCCTGGCTTGAGATCCAGGCCATAGTGGCCAAGATGAATTCCGGTCAGAACGATTTCATAAATTCCGTCTGTCTTTAGTCTGCTTATGGATTCCAGCACGGATTCTATAGGCAAGCTTCGGCCTTTGCCCCGTGCAAAAGGCACAACGCAGTACGCGCAGAAGGCATTGCAGCCATCCTGGATTTTCAAAAATGGCCGTGTCCGTCCTTGCAAATGGAAGTTGGGAAGAGCGGAAGTTAGTAACAAACAGCCCTTCGGCTCTTCCGTCATGGATAGTATTTCCGGAATTCTCGACTTGTCGCTATGACTAACAATATCGTGGACCCCGGCTATTTTTTTAATGGCCTCGGGTTCGGTCTGAGCATAGCATCCGGTCACCAGAATTCTGGCTTCTGGATTGGCGCGTATGGCCTGGCGAATGGCTTGCCGGGACTGCATGGAAGCCTTCTGCGTGACGGTGCAGGTGTTGACGACACAAATATCCGCCTCCTCCACCCCACAGGCTGGCCTGTACCCCTGGTTGACGAGGGCCTGCTCCAGGGTTTCGGATTCAAATTGATTGACCTTGCACCCCAGGGTTTTTATCGAAAAAGTCGTCATCCGGATATCAGTGGAGTAGATAATAATTTGTCATATAGAACTTCAAACAAGCAGCTTATCTATCCCCCCTAATGAAATTGACGGCGTTTTCAAGAATGCGGATTCCAGGTGTAACACCAGGAGCGGTAGTAACGCCATTTCGCCGATTGGTCTCCTGAATTCGGGTCCAGTCCGGATGATTGGTGAAATGGTGATAGGCTTCGGGGTGAGGCATGAGTCCGAATATCCTGCCGGTGGGATCGCAAATCCCGGCAATATCTTGAACCGATCCATTGGGGTTATGGGGAAAAACGCCGTTTGCCGGAGCGCCGTCTGGCAGGCAATAGCGCAGCGCAATCTGATGGTTTTCCTCCAGACGGTTGATGATTGCAGTGTCTGCATGGAATTTTCCCTCGCCGTGGCGGACCGGGAGTTCGAACCCATCCATTCCCTTTGTAAACACACAGGGTGAGTCTGTATCTGCCTTGAGATATACCCACTGGTCTCTGAAATTACCGCAATCATTGAAGGTGAGGGCAACCGAACGCTGACGGTAATCCCCGTCAAGGCCAGGAAGCAGACCAAGATTCACCAGTGTCTGGAATCCATTGCAGATGCCAATAATCAGGTTTCCCTTGTCGATGAATTCCAGAAGCTGATCGCCGATATTGGTCTTTAGCCTGACCGCATGAATCACGCCGGCACCGTGGTCATCTCCCCAACTGAAACCGCCGCCAAAAACCAATATTTGACAGGATTCCAGTCGAACTGATCCGTCCACTATGGAATTGATGTGTGTCCGGGTGGGACACGCGCCGGCAAGCTCAAAGGCATGAGCGGTCTCAAGATCGCAGTTTAGCCCATAGCCGGTTTGAATCAGAACATTCACTTTGCTCATATCAACGCTCCAAAAGGCTTTTTCCAGGCAGTCTTCAGCTCGGTTATCGAAAGACGCAGAAGCGTATCTTTCGATTGTCCCCGGATTTCAAAGAAGCCGACATCCTCCGTGGTATTCCCGATGCAGGCAAAATCAATGGTCGAGGATTGAGTCTCGGCTTTTAACATCAGCGATTCAAACGCCTGCTCATTGTCCGCTGAAACGGTGACAATGAAGCGGCCCGCCGATTCCGAGAACAGCGCCTGATCGTCTCTCATGGGTTCTTCAATCGGAAGAAGAGAAAGATCGATGGTCATGCCAAGGTTGCCGGCCATGGCCATTAGCACCAGATGAATGCCCAGCCCCCGCTGTAGATGCCGTGACAGGAAGCAACCAAGCGGTTTTCGATGGCAATGGAAAGCGCCCGGTACATCGGCAAAAATTGATCCGGAAATACCAGTGGAACATTCAGTCCCACATATCCAAAATAGTCATAATATTCGGACCCGCCCAGTTCGTTTCGCGCTGCGCCCAGAACATAGACCAGATCGCCTGCAGCCTTGGGATCCATGGTTACACACTTGGTAATGTCGGAAATAATGGAGCTGACTGAAAACTGAAGGGTTTCAAGGACCGAGACTTTATGGGTTTCGCCATAAGCGCCGGGAAGATGCCCGTCCACATACATGCTGTCTTTGCCCGAAAGAAGCGGAATGCCGTAGGCCAGGCACATCTCTTTAAGGGCCAGGCAGGAGCGCACGAGCTTAGCCGCTTTGAGGCATCCGTACGGATTATTCACCGGATGATACTGAATGCTGGGTCAGCAGAAATTGTCCACCCCGCCGATCTGGTCCATGTCAGCGCCAACAGAAATTAGCCTTCGATTTACCTGTACCCAACGGATCACGGTAAACTCCCACAATTCCGGTGATGGCACCGCCATAAGCTTCCATGTTGGAGGGCGAGTTATGCGTCTCTCCTGTTATGACATAGTAATGGGCATCATCAAAACGGACGGCTCCAGCATTGTCCCACAATACCGATATCACCCAGGGTTTCTTAGCTTTGAGCGCCAGGGTTGGGGCTTCAATGCAGGTTTTGAACAGGTTGTTAACAGTAACTTTGTCTCCGGTGTCAAGGTTATGATAGCGAAAAATGCCTCTGAAAGTATTGTGATTGCAATGGTCGCTTCGGGCCTGGGAAAGATATTCCAGCTCAATGTCGGTTGGATCTGAGAGCAACCATTTTGCGCGATCATGGCGGACCGACGGTTTGAAAAAATACTGGCGAATGATGGGAATATCATTGGGGTTCAAGGCCAGATTGCGGGCCAAACTGACAGCCTCCAAGCTCCGATCGCTATCCACTGGAATGGCGGTGACAGCCGGGATGTGGTTAAGCTGTACTTTGGGGATCATCATGCCTACGCCGACATCTGGATTTCAATTGAATTTCGAGTAAATCCGCCACTGCTGGATAATGTCATTCGCCAGAAGCTCTCTGGCAAGGGTGTCCACCTGAACAGCCGTCATATCCATGGCCTTAAAGCAGTACCGTTTCGAGGTGTAGATAGCCTCACCAGGGTTAAGCCTTATGCCAAGAACATCTTCTAACCGCCTCAACTGCTGTGCTGCCAGCATTGTCTTTGACACCGGGCCTGAAACCCACCCAGATGGTCCAGTCGAAATCAAGGGGAAGGGGGGTAAAAGCGGAAACCTGTGTCACCGGATTGGTAAATATCTCGGTCTGAACCTTGATGAGTTGATCTGGTGTCAACGCCGCATCTATCGTAATCACCTGAATGGTCCGAACGGCATCTATGTTAATGCCGAAATGATAAGGCATTCTACCTAAACACAGAAATATATAAGGTAAAATTAGACATCAAACCAATTTTCCATAGATAAATCAGCAAAATTTATAAAGTCTTGCGTATTACGAGTTACCAAAATCAGTTGATTCACTACAGCAACAGCCGCAATTTCTGAATCTGCATAGGAAGGCGTAAAACCTTTTCCTACCAGCCTAGCTCGTTCGATTGCTAACCATTCAGCGGATTGTTTTTCAAAAGGCAAAATAGTTAAATTATTTTCTAATAAGACACCTAAATAACTTTCCAATCTTCGCCTTAATTTTGAAACTGGCAAACGTTCACAACCAAAACGTAACTCCTGCCAAACTGTTGCTGAAGTAGCATAATAACCGTCATATTCTTGTATTTTTTTTATAACTTAGTAGTCAGGTTCTAATTTAGCGGGTTCAGATAAAATATTAGTGTCCAGCAAGTAAATTAATCTATCCATGAAAATTCTCTACCTAAATCTTTACTGCGCCATCCCGCTATCATTTCATCAGATAAATCATCATTCCAATTCTCTGATTTGAGTTTGTTTCGCCATTTTTCAATGGATGACCATAAACTTGATGATTTTTCAGAAGCATATTTATACGTCAATAACTCAATAAAATTAGATACTTCTAAAATAGCATTATCAGGCAATAGCTCAATTTTTTGAATAACATTGTTTTTCACAGAATAATCTAAATTAGTTAAAGTATTTGTCACCATTTTTATTCTCCAAATTCAAAGTCTAACAACAAGCTAACCATCAGAGCGATAGCCCAGTCCGGTTCAGCGCCGGGTTAGGCTTTTTCGGAACTGTTATGAAACCCACTGCAAAAATATCTGTTCAACGTCATTTCTCGATTTTTCTCCCGATGCGATACTCAGAAACAAATCAACCATCTGATCATTTGTGACATTAAGTCTTATACTGTTGATGTCCAGAAATATTTCCGATATTGCCGCCGCTATACGCTTATTGCCGTCAATAAACGCATGAGCCTGAGTAAGATGGTAGGCATAGGTTGCCGCGCATATAAGAATATCTGCATTTTCATAGTATGCACGGTTTTCAACAGATGATAGTGCCGATTCCAACGCACCTTCATCACGCAGCCCGTTAATTCCACCGAATTCTTCAATCAGTCTTTCGTGAATGTCAATTACTTCAGTTTTATAAAGAAAAAACATGACTAAACACCTTCGGCAAGTCTCTGATAAGCAGTTTTTCTGCGTTTGAAGGTGTTTTGAACCGCATTGTCAATTTTCTGCTTTCGTTCTTTTTCGTTCAACGGAGAGATTATCAATACGCGGTCTTTAACGGTTATATCTACTTCATCATCCACACAGATGTCCAATAATTTTAATATCTCATCAGTCAATAACAATCCCAATGAGTTCCCTATCTTTTTTATTTGTGTTCTTGGCATATTTGTACCTCCCTCAACCAAGCTCTTTCTTTTTCAATCACTCACTTAAAAAACTCTCCCATTAGTTTATGTTTTTCGATTTCAAACTCATCTTGTGTTATTTCTTCTGCGTCTCGTTTTTGGGTAGTGTCATATGATCATTGCATACCATATGATGTCACTATCTCCTTCTAAGTGGTAAATTATTTTTTTAATAATTTGCGACTGTTAGCTTTGGACTCAACCTTGGCTAAGTGGGACGGTTACAATTCTAATGTTATGCAACGATTATATGACACTACCGGTTTTCGTCGGGTAACGAACGGCGGATTATCGCTTACGCTCCGAATCCGCATTCCGGGTTACGGCCTTGACCTTGCGCGACGGTAATGAAACCACACGCTCTGGGTGCATGGCTTGCTTTGCCATGAGGTCTTCAAAAATAGCATCAGAGTCGTAGTTGAACTGACGCACATATTCGTCTCTGAGGGCGCGAGTTTCGGCAACAATTGGATATTGCCACATGTTTAATCCTCCGTAAGTTCAAGCGGGGTGCAGATAACGGGTGGTTCGTAGCCATAAGTCCGGCAAGTGGCTTCGATTTTAGGCCGCGTGTGGGCGTTGGCAATATGTGTACAATTCCATGTGAGCAAATACTCGATGCCGTTTACAACGGCAATGGCTACATGGTAGGCATCCACCTCGGCTTTCGGGGGCAGAGCATGGTTTTCGATGAGTGCCTGCGCCAAAATCCGAGTTTGAGAAATTTTCGTTTGCCATTTTCATGATATTCCTGAAATGCCTAACACCGCGTTCAGTGGGTGCGGCTACGAACACCGAATTAAACAAAGGACATCCTCTGCGCTCCTCTGCAACGTAATGTTAGGCCGGGGTTTGAGCCAGACAATACCCAAGACTCACAAACACAAATGAGAAGGCACATATCTACAGCACTGGATGGACTCTGACCAACGAAACATTGCGCGCTGCCAGAAATACTGCATTCTCCCACACCGAGACGTGCAAATCGCAGCAATTGGACAAAACCAGACCGTCTAATTGTCGTCGGCTGAAGCGCCTGTTGGGTTAGCTACTTCGCTTGCCGCGCGGCATCAAGCGCGAGGTAAGTGAGAAAACCGACGGCACCAAGCAGAACAATAGCAACTATGGTAGTCATATTTACAATTCCTCAAGTTGTGCAATCTTCGACTCGATACGTTTGTGAATCGCATAAACACCAAAGCAGATAACGATTAAGGCTGCGATGTCAGCCAGCACGAGAAGCTGATGAGTTGATTGGAAATTTGAGAGGAGCCAGCCGGTGAGGCTTATGCCTACAGCGACCATGATACCAAGCCAGAGCTTTAGGTAAGCAATCTGCTCTTTGGCCAAATCCAGCTTTGACATGTGCTTCTCCGAAGTTTATAAAACAGCCTACGATATCGACTTTTCTGCATTGGCCCAATACATGCTAACGACCAAGCTCACCGGCGGTAATGGAACACAGCGGAATTGCTGTCCGGTGTTGCGCCTTGTTAGGCTTTTCCTGTTCTTTCAAATAAATAGAGTTTCAATGGCGCATAGTCTCCAGAATTCTCATTCAATGCATAAGTAAAAAAATTAACGAACTCAGAATTTCTCTTAACAGGTTTATTTTTTGTAAAAATAGGATGCAGTACTCGTGTAACAAAATAATGTGTTGAAAGAAAGTTTGGAGGAGCAATACTGGCATCTGTCATAAAGTTTTTCAATTCTGGAATATCAAAGAAATCATCTTGTAAATATAAATTGTGGTGTGCTGGGTTTATTTCCGGTAAATCAAATTCTTCTCGTGCTTCATTCAATTTTCTAAGGGATGATGAGAATGATTCAAGAAATAAAAAAGTACCACCTGAATTCCATGTGTCTGGCTTTCTCACAGTATGCACGATATTCTTTAGTGCTTTTTTCTGGTCGTTTTCATTCAATAGATTAATAATAACTCTCTGGCAAATTAGTATATCGGCAACAACGCCCTCCGAAAAATCGCTATTTCGTATATCCCCATCTCTTATCGAAATATTTTTCGCATCTTTGAACCTTGAAATGGCTAATTCTCGCAATTCAAATGTCTTTTCTATTCCAATAAAAATTTCATTAGGATATTGGCTGGATAAGGCCTCCAACGTATAACCGTTTCCGCACCCTACATCCATAATTTTGGCTGGTTGTTGATTATTTTCTGCTTTTCTATGCCTTAACGAATCACCTACAAAATCAACTATCGCACGAGTTTCCTTTTCTCGTGTGATCGTATCTGCCATTGTGCTTGTTGAATTTTGCCCTTCCTGCTTCGCTACCTTTTTGTAATGTTCTGCTATTAAATCATCATAGTTCTGTTCTGTTCTGTTCTGTTCTGTTCTGTTGACATGTTTTTGTCTCTTTTATAAATTGTCAAGTACGGTTTCGTAGCCTAACAAGTAATTGTACAGTTTCTATATACCTTTCCAAAATGCGAACGATCTCATGATCTGCAAGCGACATCTGTTTTTCAATTCTGCTCGCAGGTAATCCCCCATCCCATTTTAATCTTTCCATACATTATAAAACAATACTTGACAAGACATATTTATCACCTTTCCTGCCTCAGTATATCATGCAGTAAAAATATAACAGTTTCTGGATATTATCGATGAACAGCATTCCGTTACAGTTACAGACAGAGTTTGAGACGTTTTTGAGAAACAGGTCGATTCCAACTGACTTGCATCCGTTCTATAGAAAATGGTTGCGCTTCTATCTGGATTTTTGCCGAAAATACCGTTTTCCAGAAACTGAACGAAAAAGCCTGGATTATTTTCTATTGAATTGCAGGGAAAAAAGCAAAATGATGTACAACAACAGCAGGCTTCTCATGCAATTACGATTTATTATGAATCAGAACCACCATGATTTACACGCATACGGTTAAAAGTGTAACCATCAAGTAGAGCCCGCAGTCAGCTTGATTTTTAGGAGTTGGTCATGCAGAAATTTGGTGTGAATTGGAGATAACGCCAAACATGGCGGCTTCACCTTGTTGGCGAATAATCTTGGCCATTGCCAGCGTGTTTCTTAGATGGTCTTTGCCTTCGACCATTACCGGAATGTAATTGGAAGTCATGCCCTTTAAGCCTCTTTTCCCGAAAAAATGTAACTATGCTGTAGCTTAAATATTTGTTAACAGACGACTTTTCTTAAAATATGGCTTGCTTTTTGGCCAAAACATAGTTACAATTATATTTGT
>CAIMCT010000011.1 GCA_903839535.1 uncultured Desulfobacteraceae bacterium | reverse complement strand
ACGCAAACCTTGTGCAATAAATCAGCAATACTTATAACCTAGTGATAATACAATCAACCCCCAAATCCGTTATAATCAGAAAATATTCAACGATTTTGCCCGAAGGGTTTACAAACATCAAAAGGAGAGATGAATCCATGCAAACCGTCATTCTTCTGGGACTAGTGAGTCTGTTGACGGACATCAGCAGTGAAATGGTCTATCCCCTGCTTTCCCTTTATCTGACCACATCGTTAGGCGCCACGGGATGCCCTCATCGCCGAAGCCTCCCGGGCCGATCAGCTCGGGCATTCCTTCGGAATCCACCGATCACTTGATACGCTGGGCGCTGTGGTTGGTATCGGCATTGCCTATATACTTTTTACCGGCACCCATGGGAATTACACCGATATTTTTCTTATTTCGACGATTCCCGGTATTTTAGGCGTTCTGCTGCTTTTCTGGGTCAAGGAAAAAAAACTGGGAAAATATGGCACCAAAATCAAATCGCTGGCTGGATGGCGTACGCTTCATCCCAGGCTGAAAGCCTTTTTATGGGTGACATTTATCTTCACGCTGGGCAATTCCTCCAATCAGTTTCTGCTTGATGGATACGATACCCGACAGGCCATCCGCCTCCCCATCAGCAGTGGAAACGCTTGTTGCCAGAGAGCGCGGGGAAGATAAGTTTCATCCCCATATGCAGGCACTGCAGCAGGAAATCAAGAGAAAGCAGATCGAGCTCATTGAAACTCTATCCATTTCATTAGCAAACCACAATTTCAGAAGCGAGTTGCAAGCATGAAATACGATCAAATCCACAGAGACTGTTTCGTCCCCTCTTTGATTATGCTGTTCGGGTCCTTCTTGAGAATGGGCATCACTGCATTCGGCGGTCCGGCCATGATCGCCTATATCCGCAATATGGCCGTCGTGCAGAAACAATGGATAGATGGGGAATCTTTCCAGGATGGTGTTGCCCTCTGCCAGGTCATTCCAGGAGCGACCGTTATGCAGATGGCGGCCTACATCGGGCTGAAGGCCAGGGGGGTGCCCGGGGCAATGGTAAGCTATATCGGGTTTGGCCTTCCGGCGTTCTTTCTGATGATGGCGCTTTCGGCTCTCTACTCGATTACGCACGCGCTGCCTGCCGTGGTTTCGGTCTTCAGCGGTCTTCACGCCGTCATTGTGGCTGTTGTGGCCAATGCCGCCGTATCTTTCGGAAAGACGTCCCTCAAGAGCCAGAAAAACGTGCTGGTTGCCTGCATCGCCGTGGGTCTGTTCTGGCTAATGGCAAATCCGATGCTCATCATTCTTCTGGCGGCTTTATTGGGGATGTTGCTGAACAGCAGACAGCAGTCCACCCTTCGGGCCGAACATGAGACCAGAATGCCAGCCACAACGCGCGCCCTGTTGCTCTTTTTGCTTGGGACCGTTTCGGGCTTTGGCCTGCTCTCTTTCTTTCGAAAAGATCTTTTGCAGCTTGCGGTACTCATGTCCAAGATTGATCTGATTGCCTTTGGTGGAGGATTTGCCTCGGTTCCCCTCATGTTCCATGAAATCGTTGAAGTCCGCTCCTGGATGGATGGACCGACCTTTCTGAACGGAATAGTCCTGGGGCAATTCACGCCCGGTCCCATCGTAATCACGGCGACCTTCGTCGGCTATCTGGTCCATGGCTTTCTCGGAGCGATCGTTGCCACTGTAGCCATATTCCTGCCGTCTTTTCTGATTCTGCTCGGTGTTGCTCCCTATTTTGACAGGCTTCGCGCCTCCCCATGGTTTGCCAGGGCTATCGGCGGTATTCTCTGTTCTTTTGTTGGGCTTCTTCTTACGGTCACCATCCGCTTTGCCTTGAACGTTCACTGGGATTTTCCCCACATGGCGCTTGCGGGAGCGGCTTTTGCCGCTCTGATTTTCAAACTGGATATCCTTTGGGTGGTTCTTGCGGGAACTGCTGTTTCGATACTTGCTTTTTAGGCATATTTCAGAAGGAAGTGAATCACATGGATTGTTCTATTATCGATATTTCCACTGCTTTCCTTAATGCATTGAAAGCACCCTTCCGATATTACCTCCTTTCGACGAGGCAGGTGCGGTTGCGTTACATCCCCAAAAAAGCCAGGCCGTATTTTGTTCCGGTAAAAATAATGATGCCCGCAAGCATCCATTTGATGGTGCGAGCGGGGACAAATTTCTGACAGCGTGCGCCCAGATACATACCAGCCATTCCACCCAAGCCGAACAGAATGCCCAGCAGCCAGTCCGGTGCCACAGAGAGATTGGGATAGAATGGGGCGATGGCCTGGTAAAAAGCGACCCCGGCTACGGAGGTGATGAATGTCCCCATCAGCGCGGCACCCGCAATGGTATAAACCGGAAGTCCAAAAAATGTGACAAAAAACGGGGCAATAATCGCGCCGCCGCCGATGCCGTAGATGCCACCCACGATCCCCACGATGAAACTGAGTGAGAATATGCCCCAGAAAGACACATCAAACGATTCGCCGTAAAAGGTGTACCCCAGCCGCCTGAAATTGAAATGGATGCCGGTGATGGGCTTGAGGGCCTCCGGATTTGACGGATTTGATGGATCACTCTTTTTGCGGTAATTGCGCACGAGCTCCTGAAAGCGTTTTTCAGCAGCGGCTTTGTCATTGGCGCCCGTGCTTTTCTTCGTCAGGTCCATAACCATCCGGATTCCGATATAAAGCAGAACGCATGCGGCAAAAACCTTGAAATTTCTGGCATCCGGAAGATAGGCCACACGAACGATGGCGCCGATGAGAACACCCGGCAGGGTTCCGATGACAACCACCCAGGTCAGAGGCCAGACCATTCGCCCTTCCCGCCAGTAACGATACACGCCGCTGGGGATCGCGACAATGTTGAACAGTTGATTGGTAGCACTGACAGAGGGGTTGACATACCCCAGAAATGACATCTGGAACGGAAGCAGCAGGAAGGCTCCGGACACGCCGCCCATGGATGTAAAAAATGAAATACAAAAAGCGACCAGAGGGGGAATCCAGATGGAGACTTCAATTCCGGCGGTTTGAAAAAACATGACAGGACCTCCTTTGGGAAAGGTGTTGCCTATTAATAAACACGATTATATTATTTATCGTGTTTATTAATATCAACAAATTTTATGCGCTGTCAAGAAAGTTTTGGTTGTCTTGCAAAAATCATCGGATATACTAAAAGAAGTGGTGTTCTGAAGATAATGTATGGAATGATTAAGAGAGAATCCAAAATAAACTGAATTTCAAGCCCAACAGGTGACCATTATGACGCTTTCAACAACGAACCGACCCTGCCAAACAAGCATTATCTTTACTACGAATGAGAACAATTGTCTGAATACGCTGCAACTGAGTCAACTGGAACAATCCTGCCGCGAATGGGCGAAAAGCTCGCAGCGATCCGATATTTCTTTATCCCGAAAGCGTATATTGCTGATCTTTCTTTTAATCCGTTATACAGGCGCCAGGCTGAACGAGGTACTGGAGTTGAATCTGTTTTGTGATATTGACTTTCACCGTCAGGTGGTGTGTTTTGGAAAAGCAGGGACTGAGAAAGGTCATAAAATACGTGAAGTTCAGATGTCTGAAGCCCTTTCCAATGAGATCAATACTGTTCTGAGTGATCCTTTGTTGAAATCGCTCCCAAGTCATTGGTTTCAGGTGGATCCAGGACACGTCCGCCGTAAGTTCTACGAACGCGCTGTATCCTGTGGCTTTCTTCCGGCGCATGGCGCTCCTGATGCCATCCGGAAATCCCGGGGAGCGGAGCTGATCCAGAACAACATGCCATTGCAGGTTGTACAGCGGATGCTGGGACATTCAACGCCCAACCTGGCCGCCTCCTATGTTGAATTTTCCGATGAGGACATTCAGCAGGCAAGCCGATTTTTTATTGAAAAAGAGTCGCTTCGAAAAACCAGCGCGCGCAACATTTTTTTCGGTAAAATCCGTGCGATCCAAATTGGCGACATCCAATCGAAAATCGACATGCACACCATCGCAGGCGCCACGGTGACCGCCGTGATTACCAATGACAGCTTGGCCAGGCTGGGCCTGAAAATCGGATCGCTGATCACTGCGGAAGTCAAAGCCCCCTGGGTGATTTTAAAAAAAGGCAATAATGAACCGGACTGTACGGCTGAAAACCGGTTTCAGGGAACCATCGCCAGAATTACGGAAGGGAAGATCATGACCGAATACGCGGTTCGTCTTGCGGACGGGACGGAACTGTGCTCTGTCATTACCCGGGATAGCGGCAAGCGCCTGGGACTTCTGAATGGAGAGCCGATCTGGGTCTTATTCAACTGTTTTTCTGTGGTGCTGCACCGTGATTGACATTTGCGGATAGTGACTTACTTATCAAGCCGTTTAAAAAATCGAGCAGTTTATCCGCAGCGGGCAGGTCTTTTGCAGCATGTAGCAGAAACATCAGCTAAAAGGGGAAAGGGATCATTTACCGCAACAACAGCCACATCCCCCTATACCGCTGGCCTTTTCAAAGGCTTCCCGGCCCTCCCGAAAAGACAGCCAGGCCATGGAAATGGAGCCCAGGGAATCCACCCACCCAATGCCGGTCAGTTCATAAATAAGGCTGGCTGCCAGCAGAACTCCGGAAAGGATCAAACAGATCCGGGTGCATCCCGCGTCTGCCAGAATGGCCTGGGAATTCAAGGCGGTTCCCACTTTGACCTTGAAATGAATGAGCGCCCACATGGACCCGATGGAAATCAGGGAAATAACGATTCCCCAGAAAGTTGACTCCGGATGGTGTCCTGAATAGATGTTGTATAGCGCTGTCGCTGTCAGTCCCGCTGTCAGAAGGTAAAATGCAGTGCCTGTGATTTTCAATGCCCGCTTCTCGAAACGGTCCGAATTTTCGTCTGCTGATTGCCGGAGCCGGCGAATCATGTGCCATATCCCGATTCCCGATATCACTTCGACAAAAGAATCCACGCCGAATCCAAACAGCGAAAGGGTTTCATCCTGAAACCCGAAAAATACCGAAACCGCACCTTCAAGCAGGTTATAATAAATGGTGATCAAGGCCAGCCATTTGGCATTTTGATAGAGACGATTTATCGATGAATCTTGTGCATCCAATATGAATTTCTCCTTTTGAAACCACCATCCTTTGATCAATCCAACCCTTCTCCACCGGGGGGCTTTGCCGCGAAAATGGTCAACATCAGCTCCGCATCATCCAGCAATTTATATTCCGGTTTACGTCCTGACAGCTCTTCGCTTTCGCTGATGATGATCGGCACACCCTCACCGCGCTTATCCATGATATAGCTGCGCCGGCTGCCGATGGCGTTGACATTCATCGGACAACGTGCCAGGAGGGCGCTCAATAACTCGTTGCGGGACGATTGCCGCTCCGAAAGACTGTCTATAGTCATTGTATTGGGGATTGTTCCCGGCGAAAAAATTTCAAGCCTGTCGGCAAACAGATGCAAGCGTATCCTTGATCCATAAACAGAGTAATCACGATGCGCAATCGCATTTACTACTGCTTCAAACACCGCATTCATCGAAAACTGTGGTGTCTCAATACGATTTGGCGCTTTGATTGCGTAAACACGCATATTACGTTCAACGAATTTACATGCTTCCTTCATTTGCTCATCCAATGGCCCCATGATATCCTTTGCATCGAGTTGATAGGCTGCGTTTCGTTCAGAGCCACGATAGCAAACCGCCTGAACATAAGCAGCTCTGATAAATTCTTCCGGATGTTCTGCAGCCATCAACACACCGCTGACAGTCGGGCGCGACATCCCCTCTTCGTCAACCGCAACCAGCTTTATTTTTAACAGAAATTCATGATCATTGACCGGCGATATAACGGTTCTGAATCGTTTCCATAAACGGGGAACGAGTACATCGGGATTGGCATTGGCGATCATCTGCTCATCAAAGCGGATCAAGCGGGTTTGGCTGCGTTGCTGAAACAAACGCGCCAGTAACTCCGGTTTCATCTGACGTTTCGAACTGCCGATGCGTCGAAAATAGCCGCCCGGGCTCTGATGCACAAACAGACTTCTGGGCACATCAACACGAATAATTACTTTTTCACTATTATCTTCGGCCATAACCGGCATCTTACGAATAATGCAGTCCAGGGGTGGGTCGATCAAATCGTTGCATATTGCGAGCAACCAGTTTTCAACAACATCCAGTCTATCCATGGGGATACCAACAATTGATTTTGATTTATCATCTACGCCAAGCAAAATAACGCCTGTAACAGTGTTCGCCATTGCCGCCAACTCATTGGCCATGCTATTGCGATGGGGACCTGTAACCTGATTGCCTTTGAATTCGATTGCTTTCAGTTCAAGAACAGAGTCTTCGCCGAGAGCGATTTGTTGCATCAACGCTGCTGTGTTGTTAAACATAGTCCCCCTTGCTATAAAGTACTACATGATATTCAAAAGATATCATTCTTAAATTTCATAGAACGCTCTTGTGCCCGCTAATCTAAAATACTAATTTGCCCTTTCAAAACCCGATATGCGAGCCTGGCGAGGCTGGCACATCCAAAACGCCTGTCGGCAACATCCACCACGCCATAGCCGTGATGGAACGCCAAATGATCGAAGACACCATGCATCAGGCGGATTTCAACCAGTCGAAAGCGGCCTTGTTATTGGGTCTCGGAGAGAGGCTGCTCCGATATAAACTGAAAAAATATGGGCTGAAATGATTAATTCTGGTTATAACGGATTTGGGGGATTTTAACATGCTATTTTGAAAAATAATT
>CAIMCT010000010.1 GCA_903839535.1 uncultured Desulfobacteraceae bacterium | reverse complement strand
TGTGCGTTAATTTTCATTTATTTAAGCCATATTTGTGCCATTAAATAATACAATAATTAGAAATACTTATACATGGCACTGTTATTGCTTATATAGATAAGTGACAAATTTTCTCAATCATAACATGCTGTAATATTGATGTATTTAGATTTATCGGACTTGTTGAGAAGTTACGTTTCAAAAATTAACCTATTGAATTTATTGGTTAAATAAAAATGATGATTTAAAAAGAAGCCAACATATTCAATCAAATTCAAAAAACTTGAACATCGAGTATCAGGTGCAGCACGCGCAAGGCAAACTTCGCAGTGAGTTCGTTGCTGATATGGGTCACGCTGGCTACAGCTTCAGTGAAAGTCAGCTCGACCGCTGGGTAGCACGCATCAACGCAGGTGAGGCTGCCGGTATCCGCCACTAAAACGACTGGCGCACTGGCACACCTGACGCGTGAGCAGCGTGACATTGCGGCTGGTTGGCTTTTGTCGCAAAACTTGTGTGGTGTTTCTGTTCACCGTTCGGACTACAGCATATTCTGCAACGAACAATTCAGGCAGCCACTGAGTAAGCCGACTGTGTCGTTATTTGAAAGAGGATGGCTTCTCCTATCGCACTATGCAGAGCAAGGCAAAGGGCTTCACGGTCGATGTCGAGTCTCTGCGTCGTCAACTCTGGGATTGGGTGCAGGCGCAGCGCAAGGAGGAACCTTTCGACGTTCCTTGCTGTCTTCTCGCCAGTGTCGACTTCACCTTCATGGGGCACCGCACGGAGAGGATATCCAGCTTCGCGAGTCTGGGTGGGGCGCAACCTATGTCGAGCGCCTCCATCTCACAGTACACGAACTGTATCATCACGGTCGTTTGGGCAGACGGTATTAACAGGACTCCTCCTATGCTCTTCACCTACAACCCAGAGTTCCGCCGCGATCGCCATACGACGGCGCGCAGGGCAGCCTCATTCGACATTTCGATGATTGTCTCAATGAGTATGGCATCGACGCGAAATGCATCATTTACGTCGGGCAAGGAGAAGGGTGAATCTCGATCTTACGTTTCTGAGAGTCCTGCGCTACTGCGAAATTTTTTCGAGCACTACAAGGTTCCAAAAGGCGCGGCGATTTTGTCAGATATTGGTGGCTCGTTTGTTGATCAGGGCAAAAGCGTCCTGCTGGATGTTGGGTTTCAGAGGCATGCCTGCTACCCAGCGGCTGTGCATCAGTATCTCTCGCCCAACGACAATCGTCTGCACGGCACGGCTAAGAAGGTGTGGCGCGAGTCGTACATAGACTACAAAGATGATGTGAAGAGCTGCCTTTTCCTGCTGCATCGTCTCGACAACGATATCCGCTCTCAGAGCAAGACGTGGTTTGATTGCAACATGATCCAGCTCAAGGAGGCGGATGTAGAGGGGCTGGTAGGGTCGGTGGGTGGAAAATTTTCAAAGCTGCACAAATCGTGGCTGCGAATGATGGGAGTGGATCAGCCTTCCGTTTATAGACAACCTTGATGACTCGTTGTGTGTGCTGGGAGATTAAACAATGGCGCAAATTCAATGAACGTCGGGGAATTTGGTTTTTTGCTCATAATGGGTTCACATAAGAAACTGAGGAGTTTATGAAAGAAAAGGGCATCCTGTGGTCTTCCCGGAAAGAACTGAATGGCTTGCTGGATTATGTCGGGCTTCGGCGGTTACCGGAAATTTAAGAGAAGGAATAGTCCAAGGGCATACACATCGTAAAATATGCCGGATCAATGGCCTGGAGACATAGATTTTCAGCTCACCTGGGGATCGAATAATGAGAATTTCATGCGAAGATTTTGAAAACTAAGAAGTAGATTTTCATCTTTAACAAAACACAAAGAGGGAAATGACCGGTAAACGGCTTTCCCTCTTTGCGGTCCTGCACTGTCCTGTGATTGAGAAGGGACTCGGTTAATCACATGACACATCAAACGACTTGTAAGGGCGACCGGCCGGTCGCCCCTACCAACATTTAAAATGCAAAAGACAAAGTTACCCCGCCGTAAACAAAACTGGAATTATCGCTGATACTGCTTGCGGTAATGTAATCACTGGCGGTTCCGGAAAGCGGAAACGAATAGGCGATCATGGGTTTTACGGAAACATACTCGCCGAAAGGTATTGTGAATCCGGCTGATACCAGTCCATTGTGAAGCGCTCTGTATTTATTATCTGGATCCTTGGCTTCAACAAAGTCGCTGTCGTCAGAATAATAATATCCTGCGGATGCCGCCATATCCAGAGTGATTTTATCGACGATAGGCTGCGAATGCGAGATGCCAAAGTTCACATACCAGGCCGATGTATGGGCGATTTCCCGGTAAACGGACAGGGTTGGACTCAAAATTGTAGCAATGGTTGCGGAAACAAATACCTCCTGTGAATCCGGCGTGATAGAATTAATATCCTGCGAGCCGGCCACCGGCGTGCCACCCAGCGCGTAGTACATATACCCGCCGGTTAGCTTAACCGGCCCAAGGGTCTTAGCGTATGAAAGTGTTATATCCGTTTCAGTATATTTAGACGTATGATCATTAGAGCCACGGGTTTTCAGGTCTGTATCCATATTCCCCCAGACATTAAAACTGAACCCCTCATAGCCCAATGTAACGGACGGCTGAATTACGACACTGTTATGGCTCAGTTCCAACCCTCTCCAGATATACTGGCTGAAAACTCCCAAATCCAGTGCCGCCGTTGGCTTGGATTCGGCTGCTACCGTTGGCGTGGCTGCATCCTCCGCCAGTGCGACTGTTTGGCCGATAAAAATAACTGTAAGCGCCAGAATACATGCCAAGAAACATCGATTCATCTTCATTCTTCTTTCTCCCTTATTGGTGATATTTGATGAAAAATCCAACTGATATAAACACTTTATAATCATCTATTTAAAACTTCAATAAATTTCAAAATCTGTCGAGTTTTGTTATGTCAATACCTGCAATTCGGTCCGTTAGCGGACGTTTTCCGGACCGAATCACAGACGATACTGCTCATCTTTGATATTATCTATGCGCTTTGTTGCGAATGGTGAAATCAGGATATGCGGTAACCGCAACTTCACTCTGATCAAGCCCTGCCAGTTCCATTTCCTCGGAAACCCTCATTGGAACAATCTTGTCAAGAATCTTAAAGAAGACGTACATGACGGTAAAGACAAAGACGATGTTGGTCACAATGCCGATAAGCTGTGCGATAAGCTGAGATGCGTCGCCATAAAACAGCCCCTTGACCGTTCCCGTCACACCATTAAGATTATCTCCGTAGGTTCCGTCCGCAAAAAGCCCAAGCGCCAGTATGCCCCACGCTCCATTGACTCCGTGAACGGACACTGCGCCTACCGGATCATCGACTTTCATAACCCGCTCCACAAAAAACACGCTGATACAGAGGATTATGCCGGCAATGGCACCGATAATCACTGCTGAAACCGAATCTACAAAAGCGCAAGGTGCTGTTATGGCGACCAGACCGGCCAGAAAGCCGTTGGCAATCATGGATATATCTGGTTTGCCGTATCGAGCCCACATATAAATCATGGAAGAAAACGCCGCGGCAGCGGATGCCAGCATGGTGTTTACGGCGACAACGCTGATTCTTAGATCACCGCCGGCCAGCGAAGAACCCGCATTGAATCCGAACCACCCGAAAGCCAGAATGAAACATCCGGTCAGCGCCATGGGAATGTGATGCCCAGGCAGGGCGTTTGGCGAACCATCAGCCCGGAATTTGCCCAATCGCGGCCCCAGAACAATGGCACCTGCAAGTGCTGCCACGCCGCCAGTCATGTGTACGACCGATGACCCGGCAAAATCCACATGGCCATGGCCGAGGGCGAAGTTTTTCCCAAGTTGTGACAGCCAGCCGCCGCCCCATACCCAGTTAGCGTAAAGGGGATATACGATGCCGGCGATAAAGAATCCGTAAAACACAAAGGAATTGAATGTCCAGCGCTCCGCCATTGATCCGGTCGGTATGGTGGCGGTGGTATCCATAAACACCATCTGGAAGAGAAAGATTGAAAAGACGACTGCGTCATAGCTCATGCCGGAGAGGAAGAACCCCTTTGTTCCGAACAGCCCGAACTCCTTACCAAAAATATTTACCACAAATTCGCCGTTAAGAACCAGCCCGCCTCCCAGAGAGGCAACCCCTCCGACTCCGCCCATTTGAATAGCGAATCCGCATATCCAGTATGCCAACATGCCAATGACATATATCATGAAGTTCATCGCCATGGTATGACCGGCATTCTTGGCTTGCGTGAAGCCCGTTTCTGCAAGGGCGAATCCAGCCTGCATGAACATGACCAGAAAACCACAGACAAGCACCCAGACCATGTTGATAGCGATCCGGTTATGACCGACCACGTCCGCCAGCTTAACGGCAAGGGGTTCGCTGGCTGCAAAGTTTTTCATATCATCTGCAGTCGGGGCTCCGACAGTCGCCCCAATCACATCGGCTGCACCTCCGGTGTTTGCGCCTGATGGATCAGGCTTTGGTTCAGGCGCAACATCAACGGCCTGCGCTGGCTCTTCTGCGATCAGAAATGGTGGGGTACTGCACAAACTGACCAAAACAAGCAAAATCATGATGAACACAGTTTTCAATCCATTTTTCCTTTTCATACGAGAGTCTCCTTTTATGATTCGTGTGAGAATTTGTATCCTGATGAACTTTAGATAAGCAATTACAATGCCATAATATAATATACTGTAATTTATAATTATTTACATTTAACCACAGGATGCAATGTTACATTTATGTCCCATAATAGCTTTATTATACAAAAATGTAATTTTGATGAAAAATTTCGCGAAATTTAAGGAGAATCCCTATGGAGGGGGGTGAGGAAACCTTACAATCCGGTTTTAATAAATACCTGGTTTTAATTACTATTTTGGCATTTTCATTTTCTTGTTGACACTTTTTGAGTGAATCCTTTATTTCCAGGCCACCAGTTTTATAT
>CAIMCT010000009.1 GCA_903839535.1 uncultured Desulfobacteraceae bacterium | reverse complement strand
CTGAAAAAGGAATTTGATCAGATCAGCCTGGAGAATCGTGGGCATAAGCTGGCCTGGGAGATTCATGGAGTAGATGCGTATCTGGCATAAAAAACACTAATGTAATTCAATCCATTCTGTATCCTAAATCAACGACAGAAAGCGTTACCTTGTTTTCTTGTTTTTTTATTGACCCATTACATCTATTAGGGTAAGTGATCGCAAATCACCGGCACATCGTATCTTTCTTAAATTCGATCACCCCATATATGAAAATGATACTTCCCCCTTTGGAAAAGGGGGATCGAGGGGGATTTTCCAGGTGGATAGCCTCCTAAATCCCCCCTGGCCCCCCTTTTTCAAAGGGGGGAATCCTTTCGATTTTAGTATTGTAGATTAGCGGGCACAAGAGCGTTCGATGAAATTTAAGAATGATACGGCACATCGGTGATATCGCAGTTGCAATACTTGCAGTTCAACATGAGGGAGTGAGCGGTTATCCCACACAAATTGTCTGTAATCTGACAATGTAACACGAACAAAGAAAGGAGCAATAATGATAGAGAAGAAACCAAGGATGTTAGTTCTTCTACTGCATTTGTTTGCAGTAAGTACGTTCCTGTTTTTAAGCAGTTGCAGCGGCGATCCCAATCAGATTAACTGCGCGGTGGTTCCGGCCACAGCGCAACCCCCAGAACCTGTTACCTGTAACGACAGCGTTCTTACCAGATATGACGAACTGGTTATCATTACTCCGCATCCGGACGATGAGGTACTTGGTTTTGCAGGATTGATGCTGGAGTACATACGCCTTAACAAGCCTGTCTCCATATTCGTTGTGACCAGCGGAGATGCTTACTGCGATGCGTGCGCCTTCTGGAAAAATGTCGGAATATTGCCGACAATGGCGCAATGGGAACAATGCAACGAAGCTGAACTGGCGGAATTTGCGGCTATTCGCAAAGGGGAGACCCAGAGCGGACAGCATGTTCTGGGCGGGCCTGCGCCCACCTTCTGGTCCTACCCAGATACTGGCATTGGCACGGTCTGGACCGCGTTCAGCACCGGGAAGGGTATAGATACCAAACTTAGAAGGTCTGACTGCACGAAGGATGGTGTTTTTGGAATGGGAAGCCAGATAGATGCAACACCAAGGACAATGTATAACCAACTCTACTCAACCATTTCGAAGGCATCCGCCAGATCCCTGATAGGAACAACCCACCCGATTGACGGGCATCCGGATCATGCCGGACTTGGTAACATGATCAGAAAAGTCACCGCAGACCTGGCTGCCACCCAAAATCCGGCTACTGCCCCGAAGAGTGTCGCTTTTACCATTATTCATGCCAACTCCACTCAGGGCTATTCTGACCATGATGCCTGGTATCCGAATCCCGCCGCTGTAGATGGCAGGTGTTATGACCCGGAAAAACAGTACTGCTATCTGGGGGATACACTGATAGCCAGAATGAGGGAATACCGGTATCACCCTGAATGGTCGTTCCCGCTTCCGCCGGATGCGCCTTACCTCTCCTCGATACCTCATGCGCAGGAAGTTCCCTTCTGTTTGCCTGCATCCGTATATCTTGGAGCGAACGCGAGCAAACTTCTGGCGGTACAGCAGTTCATATCGCAGCAGGGATTTCTATCCAGAAACGGAACTATTCCCATAGGAATGGGTGGTCTGGTTGACTGTAACGGCTACCAGATGGGCTTCATCAGATCAAATGAGATGTTCGTGCTGGAACCCCATTGAATATCCAGTCAATCAGGATGATGGGACACTCGTACTTACTTACAACGGTCTCCAGGAACTGCGCATATTTGTGAATTGAATTTTTCAGCGGTTTCCGTATCGCCTCTGGGATCGCCGCACCCCAGTGCGGCGATTATGACGACAAAACAAGAGCCGCACTGAGGTGCGGCGATCCCGGGATGGCTCCCAAGTATGGCATGGGGTATTGGGATCGTTTCCATTCGGCTTGGCTAATTTGCTTCCCCCATGCGGTGCTGAAACAGATGCAGATGTACTTGAGAAAGGAATTAATCCATGAGTAAAGTTCTGGTTATCGGCGCCGGAGGGGTCGGCTCTGTTGTAACCCACAAATGTGCTCAGAAACCCGAAGTATTTTCTGAAATCGTCCTGGCCAGCCGAACCCTGGCCAAATGTGAAACCATCCAGAAACAGGTCGCCAGACCGATTGAAATTGCACAGGTGGATGCCGACCATCCAAATGAAGTATCGGCGCTGATTCGTAAGGTATCGCCGGATATAGTCATCAATGTCGCACTGCCCTATCAGGATATCAGCATCATGAACGCCTGCCTGGAAACCGGGATTGATTACCTGGATACGGCTAATTACGAACCGCCGGACGAAGCTAAATTCTGCTATAAATGGCAGTGGGACTATCAGGAACGGTTCCAGAAAAAAGGCATCATGGCCCTTCTCGGATGTGGATTTGACCCTGGTGTAACCAATATTTTCTGCGCCCATGCACTAAAACATCATTTTGATGAAATCCATACAATTGATATTATGGACTGCAATGCCGGCGATCATGGCCATCCCTTTGCTACTAATTTCAACCCCGAAATCAATATCCGTGAAGTTACCGCCAGGGGTAAATACTACGAAAACGGGCAATGGATCGAAACCGATCCTTTGTCCGTACACCAGTCGTTTGATTTTCCACAGATCGGTGTGCGGGAAATGTATTTGATGTATCATGAGGAGATGGAATCTATTGCTAAAAACATTCCAGGAATCAAGCGGATGCGCTTCTGGATGACGTTTTCCCAGGAATATCTCACCCATCTGCGGGTGCTTCAAAATGTCGGCATGACTCGCATCGACCAGGTGAAGTACCAGGGAATCGATATTGTGCCGCTTCAGTTTTTAAAGGCTCTGCTGCCGGAGCCGTCCTCTCTGGCCGCAAGCTATATCGGAAAAACCTGCATCGGCTGCATGATTGAAGGTGTCAAAAACGGAAAACCCGTTAAATATTTCATTTACAATGTCTGCGATCACGCCGAATGCTTCAAAGAAGTCAATGCTCAGGCCATATCCTACACCACCGGGGTTCCGACCATGATCGGCGCAATGATGATGCTGACCGGAAAATGGAAGGGGGCGGGGGTTTTCAATGTCGAGGAATTCGATCCTGATCCGTTTATGGACGAGCTGAATCGTTGCGGACTGCCGTGGACGGAAACCT
>CAIMCT010000008.1 GCA_903839535.1 uncultured Desulfobacteraceae bacterium | reverse complement strand
GAGCCGGCATCTTGCCGGCTGCTGCAGCCGGCAGGATGCCGGCTCTACTTGCACTCCCTCTCCAGTAGGGGAGAGTTGGGGGGTTCAAAAGCGCAAATTACACCAGCTCTCAGTATATAAGTCGGGATGAGGTCATGAAAACTATCCTACCACCAAACCATCCACTCTGCAAGGTTGATTTTACCCGAGACACCATGACCCTGCCTGATGGATATACAAGCTGTACTACGGTGCATGTCAAGTACGCTTGCACAATCCACTTGCAAGTGATAGCGAAAGCTGATAGCATCACGTTCCATGAAAGTCTAACATGTAAATACGCTGCGCGCCATTTTTGTCAAGCCACCTGGCTTCTATTGCTTTTAGGAGCGTCGAGCACCTGCTGGTCGGCCTGCGCGCTGAACTCTCGGAGCTCCCGCATAAAGTTTGGCTTGCGCGAGTTGGAGTACTGGCGCGTCTATGGCGTTTTTTTCGGTGGGACTATTATCAGCCTACTGTTGTTTGGGCTGCTCATTTCCCTTTGGCAAGGCCAAACCGTAAAAAATCTATATGGAGAAAGAACAGTATCGCTTCAGCAACTTTCTGCAACATTTCGAAGAGGTGATTTACTGGAATATATCAGTACTATTCAGCCTTATGGGTGATATGCTCTTGCCCTATATACAATCAAAACAGGGATAAAATAATGTTCATGAAGAATTCTTTAAAACTGAATTGGAAAATTATCTCAAGATGCGTGTTGGCCATAATTCTGGCGGTGGACACGGTTGTTTCCATCTCGTTTTCGTGCTGGGCTGGAGAAACATCTCCGCCCATTCCAGTGCGCGTGTCCGTGGCGGAACTAACGGCGGGTGTTTCCGGTCTGCGCTATTCAGCCAATATTACCCCGCGCAAGCAGGTGGATATGGCGTTTAAAGTTGGCGGGTATGTGAATGAAATTGCAAAGCTTCCCGGACCGGACGGGATCATGCGCGATGTGCGCGCCGGCGATCGGGTGAAGCAGGGGATGGTTCTTGCCCGCCTTGATGTCAAAGACTACGCAGTGCGCGCCAGCCAGGCCAGAGCGTCCCTGGAAGAGGCCAAGGCTTCCTTGGCTATGGCCAGGAAGGACTACGAGCGCAATCAGAGTCTGGTCAAGGGTGGATATGTAGCCAAGAGCGACTTTGACAGGAAACAGGAGAGTCTTGATGTCGCCGGGGCCCGGGTGGATGTGGCGTTAGCCCAACTGGATCAGGCGAACAACCAACTGGCCGATTCCGTTCTGAAATCTCCCCTTGACGGAGTTGTAGTCAGCAGGTTCGTTGAACGAGGATCCCTTGTAGCAAGCGGAACAAGAGCTTTTGTTCTGGTTGACCTAAGCGCTGTCAAGGCTATTTTTGGCGTACCGGATTCTTTGCTTTCCCGTATCAAGACAGGTGAGACACTTTCAGTTGTTGTTGATGCCTTGAATCACCGCGAATTCAAGGGAATCGTCACCGCTGTTTCACCTTCGGCTGATTCCAAAAGCCGAGTGTTCGATGTGGAAGTGACTATCCAGAATTCAGACAGGATTCTTAAGGATGGCATGATTGCAACTGTCCATGTGGATGGCGTGAATGAACGGGAGCATCCGCCTACTCAGACAACAGGACAGCCTTACATGGGAATCACATCAGTACCTTTGCAGTCAGTAGTTCGCCCACCCGACGATCCCAAGGGCTACATGGTTTTTGTCGCCGCTGAGAAGAACGGTCAATGGTTCGCCCTGGCCAGACGAGTTGAACTGGGCGATGTGATCGGCAGGAGCGTCAGGGTGCTGCATGGAATCGCCCCTGGCGAGCGTGTCATCACCGCAGGCGCAACCATTGTTCATGACTGCGCCTTGGTGACTATTGCGCCTTGAAGGAATGAAATTCATGCATTCAAAAGACGATACATATCTGCTTGAAAAACACAACACAGCCCGCTATTTTGTCGAAAATCGCCATATCGCTTGGGTGCTTTTGGCGGGTGTCATTATTTGGGGAATTTTCGCCTATTTCAAGATGCCACAGCGCAAGGATCCGGATATTCCCATACGCCTGGCTGCGGTGACCTGTTCCTGGCCTGGCGTTCCAGCAGATAGGGTAGAGGACCTAATTACCCGGAAGCTGGAGCAGAAGATCGCCGAAAACGACAAGGTGGAACGGATCGAATCCACCACACGCACCAGCCTGGCCATTGTCATAATCAAACTCTACGATGATGTCAAAAATGTGCCTGATGTCTTCGATGACATCAATCTTAAACTCTCCGCTATCAGAGGGCTTCCGGATGGCGCTTCACCTGTCAACTTCATCAAAGATTTTGGCGATACCACAAGCCTGATGCTAACCGTGGCTTCACCGCTTGAGGGTGAAGTTGAAATCTCTCTGCGAGCCAGGCAGGCTGAAAATACCATCCGCTCCCTTCGCGCCGGACGAAAAGGCGATCGCATCAGCCTGGTCATGGTATATCCCAACTCGATTCCAGAACGAACCATCCACAGGAATGTGGATAATTTTTCAGCGTTCATTACTGATAATGGTCTGGCAAAAGACATTCACAGTCAGGTGGCTCCAGGTATGGTCGTATTTGACATGGATACCCAACTCGAAGATGCAAGGATACAAGAGGCTCTTGATCGCTTCGTAGAGGATAATTTGCAAGCCTCGGAATTCAACCCCGACATCTGGCATCCGGCGCTGATTCGTGATCTGGATGGAATTATCGGGGCGCTGAACAGCGTGGCTGGAAGCAAATATTCGTTCAGGCAACTGGAGGCATATACCGACGAAATCATGCGGACCCTGCAAGCTTTGCCCCAGGTATCCCGCGTAAATCGCTGGGGTGTGCAGAACGAGGCTGTTTACCTTGAGTTTTCTCAGGAGCGGATGGCAGCCTACGGGATCGGACCTTTGCGCATCAAAGAAGCACTCGCCGCCCGGAACATCAGGCTTAGCGGCGGCATCGTGGAAAGCGGCGGCAAATCAATGCTTGTGGACCCATCCGGCGAGATCGCCGATGAGACAGAGCTTGGCGGAGTCGCCGTGGGGCGCGCCAGAAATGGCGCCATCACCTACCTGCGCGATATGGTGGAAATTGAGCGAGGATATGAGACCCCGGCCCTGAAACGTAATTTTCTCATGGAGCGAGACAGTCAGGGCCTATGGCACCGTATGCCGGGCATTACTCTGGCCGTGACCATGCGAAATGGTGGTAATATCGGCAAGTTTTCCATAGCCGTGGACAGAACACTGGATGAGCTGAAACAGCGCCTGCCGGGCGACCTGCTGCTTTCCCGCACTTCGGATCAGCCAAGACAGGTTGCACAAAAAGTAAGCCTGTTCATGTCAAGTCTCTACGAAGCTGTGTTTCTCGTCGTTCTGGTTGCCTTCATTGGTTTCCGCGAATGGCGTTCAGCGCTTCTGATGGCCCTTTCCATCCCTATCACTCTGGCCATGACCTTCGGCATGATGCAAATACTCGGCATCGACATTCAGCAGATATCTCTTGCCGCGCTAATTTTATCTCTTGGGCTTCTTGTGGATGACCCGGTGGTGGCGAATGATGCCATCAAGCTTGAACTGCGTACGGGCAAACCACCTGAAGTTGCAGCCTGGCTCGGGCCTACCAAACTGGCCAAGGCTATCGTGTATGCCACCATCACCAATATCGTGGCCTATTTGCCATATCTGATGCTTAGCGGAGACAAGGGCCTGTTCCTGTTCTCAATGCCGGTGGTCATCGCCTGTTCGCTTATCGCCTCACGCATAGTATCCATGACCTTCATTCCCCTTATAGGCGTGGTTCTGCTAAGACCCGGCCGCAATGCTGGCAAGAGCATGGAAGAGATCCGCAGCCGGGGCTTTGCAGGGTATTACTATCGCCTGGGAACCAGGCTTATTGATCACCGCTGGAAGGTTCTGGCCGGGTCCCTGGTTCTTGTAGCGCTGGCCCTTGTCCTTAAATCACAACTAAAGGATCAGTTCTTCCCCTATGACCTGTCGAATCTGTCGTATATTGACGTGTGGCTTCCCGAGGATGCCCCGGTCCAGGCTTCCGACAATACAGCCCGGCAGGTGGAGGATATCGTTCGCCGGACCGCCGAGGAGTATGGCCCCATGCATCCAGGCAAAAACGCAGAGATTAGGGATATTCTCAAACGGGTCACCAGCTTTGTGGGTGCAAGTGGTCCGCGATTCTGGTTTTCCGTAACGCCGGAACTCAATCAGCCAAATTACGCTCAGGTGCTTATCGAATTGTGGGATGTGTATGATACCGGTCCGTTTTTGCGTTTGCTGCAGGATCGCCTGTACGAAGCGCTGCCGGGTGTGCGCGCCAATGCGCGCCGTCTGGAAAGCGGCCCGCCTGTCGGTATTCCCGTTCAGATTCGCCTGAGTGGTGACGATATTCCTACGCTGCGGGCTCGCGCCGAAAAGCTCAAGGCATTGCTACGGACTCAGCCCAACACCGAACGCATTCAGGATAACTGGGGTGCCGAGATATTTCGGACCCGACTGTCCATTGATCCCGACAAAGCCGCCTTGGCCGGCGTGACCAATATAGACGTGGCCCGTTCGTCAGCCATAGCCATGAACGGCTTTCAGGTCACCAGTCTTCGCGAAGGGCGTCTTGACATTCCCGTGTATGCCCGCATGCGAATGGAAGAACGGGCCGGAATAGAGAACATCAAAAATCTCTACGTCGCTTCCGCAGACGGAACCCAGAAAGTGCCCCTCGGGCAGATATCTTCGATAGCCTGGGGACTGGAGACGGAAAAAATCGTTCGGCGCAATCACTTCCGGACTATCACGGTATCTTGTTTTCCGGCTTCCGGAGTTCTGCCATCGGAGATCATTACCTCAGTCAAACCCGCTCTGAAATTGTTCGAGAGTCAGCTTCCACCCGGATACCGCATTGAAATCGGCGGTGAATATGACGAGCAGGTGAAGGGGTTTGCAGAACTAAGCATGGTCCTGATCATTTCCGTAACCGCCATCTATCTGGCCCTGCTCTTCCAGTTCAAAAATGCTATAAAACCGCTTATTGTGTTTGCAGCAATCCCCTATGGTATGGCGGGAGCGTTTGGAATGCTTTACATAACGTCTTCACCGTTTGGCTTCATGGCCTTTCTGGGAATTGTGAGTCTGATCGGTGTCATCGTAAGCCATATCATCGTACTATTTGACTTCATTGAGGAGCGCCGGGCCGAGGGCGATGACATCAAGACAGCCTTGCTTGATGCAGGCATCATGCGTCTGCGCCCCGTGATGATCACTGTCGCCGCCACGGTTCTGTCCCTGATTCCGCTGGCCATGCATGGCGGACCGCTCTGGGAGCCACTGTGCTATGCTCAGATAGGGGGCTTGACCGTTGCGACATTCGTCACGCTTCTTATGGTTCCTGTGATTTACGCAATAGCAGCCCTGGATCTGAAGATCGTGGATTAGCTAATTCCGAATCCTAACTTTTGAACCCCCACCTCAAACCTCCCCCGCTGGGAGAGGGAGCATAAGGAAAGTGCAGATTATGCCCGTTCACAGTATAACAGCGTCACTATTCTGTTCTTAGCGCTTTAATAGGATCCATTTTTGCTGCTTTGACTGCAGGATACAAACCAAAAAAAAGCCCAACGCATACGGACATGACAAGTGGCAGGAAGATGGCCGGAAATGTCACCGATGTTTTCCATCCGGCGACTTTCGAGATAATAAATGCATTGGCTATTCCTGTTATAATACCGATACATCCTCCCATCAATGTCATCATGAATGCTTCTGCAAGAAATTGCAGAATGATATCCATGCGGGTTGCGCCCAATGCCCTCCGGATTCCTATTTCTTTGGTCCGCTCTGAAACTGAAGCCAGCATAATGTTCATGATTCCAATGCCACCCACCAAAAGGGAAATGGTTGCAATGGCTCCTAAAACAAGATTGAAAATCCTCTGTGTTCTTTGCGCTTGCCTAAGCAGTTCCAGGGGGATGATTATTTGATAGTCTTTGACCCCATTATGCGATAGATCCAGGGTTCGTTTAATCACCTCACCCGCACGAAAAACCTTTTCCGCGCTTTTGATCAGAACAATCAGCTCTGTCAGTGATTGAATATTCTGCACTTCTTCACGTTTGGTCAGCAGGTTTTCGGCGCCTAAAGGAATCAACACCATTTCATTTACATTGCGAATCGCCATTGTGGTTATAGCCTCTTGATCACGATAAAACCGGTCAAGTATTCCTACTATTTTAAACAGCTCATTTTCGATTCTTAGAAATTTACCAATCTGGCCGTTAATCCCCAGTTTGTGGGCCACATCACCTCCAATTGCGCAAACCAGTTGATTCCCTTCGATATCCTGATTATTGAGAAATCTCCCCTCAGAAATATGTAATCGTTGAATTGATGCATAGTTTGCAGAACACGCGATGATCTGTGGTGAAAATTCGATATTTACGGCGGAGATAACTGCGGCGCGGACTTCTTTCAGACAGGCGATATCTTCCACATCCGGAACAACTGAAAGAATTCTTTCTCTATCATAGAATCGAAGTCCTTCAGATAAAAGCTCTCTGGCGATTTGAACCTGCTCATCGGATAGAGAAACAGCCTTGACAAAAATATTTCTAATGCCCAGCTCTCCAATCTGTTTCAGGGTTTTTTCTTTGGTGCCTTCTCCAACGGCGATCATAGCCAGGACAGCCATAACGCCGCAAACCACCCCCAACACACTTAGCCCGGAACGCAGTTTGTGCTGCATTAACGATCGACTGGCTATTTTTATGGCTTCAACAATCTCAGCGATCATTTGTTGATGATCCTCCCATCCATAAGCTCGATAACACGTTGAGCATGATTGGCTATCTGATGGTTATGGGAAATCATAATTATAGTAGCCCCTTCATGGTGCAGCTTCTGAAAAAGATTCATTATTTCAATGCCTGTTTTCGAATCAAGATTTCCCGTTGGTTCATCCGCCAGAATGATCTTTGGTTCGATAACCAAAGCCCGTGCGATGGCCGCCCGTTGCAGTTCGCCACCGGACAACTCCGCAGGGCGGTGCTTAATACGATGAGTCAGACCAACCTTAGCAATCGCATTCTCCACACGATCTCTGGCCTCACCCTTTTCAATGCGGGAATATGAGAAGGGCAAACGCACATTTTCAAAGACATTCAAGGCGGATAAAAGATTGAAAGATTGAAACACAAAACCAATCTGGGTGGCCCTTATTTTGGATAGTTCACTATCCGTTGCTGAAAGGACATTATGTCCTTCAATGTGGTAACTTCCCGTATCCGGTCTATCCAGACACCCAAGAATATGCAGCAGTGTTGATTTGCCGGAACCTGAAGGGCCCATGATCGCAACAAACTCACCTCGCTCCACACGAATTTCCACGCCATTTAGAACCGGCAAAATAGAATATCCCATTAAATACGACTTTTCGATATGGAGAGCTTCAATAACCGGAAAATTCATGGCGCCGTCATGGTTTTAAGATTCGTGATCATTTTTGGGTTTCACCAGACTAACCGGATCATGGATTTGAAGGCCGGAAAGAATTTCGACAAAATCTTCGTTCTGTCTGCCAGTAGTTATCACGACTTTTTCCAGGCTATTTTTCGCAGGTTTATAGCAATATTTTTCCAATTTATCGCTAAAAACAGCCTGAACAGGAATTGACAGCGCTTCATGGACTGTTTCTGCCAATATGCCGATTCGAGCCGTCATGCCAGGCCTCAGTCTTTGGTCAACGGTCTTTATTGCAATGCTCAATTGAAAGAATTTCTCTCCGAAACCGGCCTCAAATCGCTTGGAAGCCAAAACTCCTATCAGAGATATTTCGCCGTCATATAAAACATCGGGATATGCATCCATCCGAGCGGTGCAGAGCTTACCAACAGAAACTTTATGAAGATCCACTTCGCGAATTTGCGTATTTACCAACATGGATGAAATGTCAGGCAAATAGAGCAGCGGCTGATTTTGCCATATACTGTCACCCACTCTCGGCTTTCGATTTTGACCATCCCTGAAGGCTTCATAAAGAATGGCGATACCCGAAAAAGGTGCTGAAATGTTGGTTTTCGCCAATTCATCTTCCGCCAGCTTCAAGGATGATCTGGCTGAATTCAGTTTACCAGCCGCTTCCTTTTTTGATGAAACCGCCTTCGCCACTTTAAAAACACTTCCTTTGCGGATTTGCAAAAGCTCCATTTCAGCCTTCTCGACTTTGGCTTTGGCTGTTTCTATAAGGGATGGCAACACATGATCCTTGTAACTCGTATATTTCTGGTTTGAAATTTCAAAGCTGCTTTGAAGATCAGCGGTTTTATTTTTCGCCTGAATCAGTTCCGTCGGGTTGTTGAAGCCTTTTTTCTTCAAACTATCAAGATCCTCAAGATAGGCGCCATACTTTGAATATTCCTCCCTTGCTTTCTCCATTTCTCCTTTCAGTTGAGCCAGTTGCAGGGGGCCTTCACCTTCCACGAGTTTTTTTAGTTCCAGTCCCGCTACTCTCAGATTAAACTCGGCGGAGCGAATTTCCTGCTCGACCTGATTTTTTTCCCATTCGAGAAGTTGAATGGAAGCTTCCTCGGCAGCCTCCAAGCCGAGAACTTCTCCTTTCAGGCGTTGTATTTCCTCTTCAAATGGCGTTGGATCAAGTCTTACCAAAATATCCCCTTGATCTACTTTTTTCCCGTCATCAATCAGAAATATAATTTTCCCTTTATCCCCTCGAACCATTGAAGAAACCATGTGGGATCGGGCTGCATCAAGCGTTCCAACAGTATTTACGCGTATTTCAAAATTCTGAAGCGATGCACGGGTCAACTGCCAGTTGTCTTCTGATGCCCTGGGATTGATGACCGATCTGGCCCAGATGATGCCTGTCAGCAGAAGCACGCCTGAAATGATCAAAATGATATTCAGTCTGCTTATTCTCATCTGGACAACTCTGCTGGATTTTCAAGCAAGGTTCCCAGAAAAACACGCATTCGGAAAGTACCTACAATGTATTCCGTTTCAACCGCCAACAAATTGGCATTTGCACGCTGGAACTCTGTTTCAGCTTCAATGACATCGAAATTATCGGTCTTTCCATGCCGAAACTGAACTTTCGCAAGAGCTAATCGGCCCTCAGCCTGATTGATTTGCTCCTTGCGAATTCGAATTCGATCAAGAGACTGTTCCATACTCTTTAGTTGCTGTTTTACCTCACGGAATACCTCTTCTTTATTATCTTCCAAATTCAGTCGTGCGATATTCACGTTTATCAGACTCTGTTGGTACGAGTTCTTTTCAGAAGTTCGAGCCAGGTCGGTGTTGCTGACCAGACTAATGCTCCAGCGATCTTCATTGAGCCCAAAGTTTTCGGAAAACCCATCAGACACTCCATATCTCCGGTACTGAAACACCATATCAAGTTGGGGAAGGGTATTGTGTTTTGAAAGCAATGATTTCCTCTTTGCTTCCTCCACCTCATCCAAACGTTGCTTTAGCTCAATACGGTTGTTTAATGCGATATCTGCAGCTTCACTATATGACAGCTTAATCGGCTCAACTTTTAGAGGCGCTGATACCTCTATCACTTTATCGAGGGACAGGGACAGTATCAGTTTCAACCGGTCTTGAGTGTCCCTGAATCCTTCCTGGGCAAGCGTAAGATTGTCTTCGGCGTCTTTCCGTCGTATTTCAGCACGATAGACATCCATTGGTGTAGCCAGTCCAACTTTTTCTTTAATCATGGCATTCTCGCTATGGCTTTTCAGACGTTGTACCTGGTCCTCATAAAGCTGTACAAGACTCTGCTGTTTTATGATTTCATAAACTCCGGAGGCCGTATTTAAAACCGTGTTGATTTTTTGCCGATAAAGGGATCGTTCAGAGCTTCTGATGGAAAACTGTGAACTATTAATTCTGTCCAGATTTACGTCCTTGCCGAAACCTTTGAGTAGCGGAACTGAAAGTGCAGTTCCAACCTTGGCGGTGTAATCTCCACCAGTATGCCCTACCAAAGGGGTAAGCGCCACTTCTATCCCATTGACAAACTTTTTCTTGAAAGATAACCCGGCCTGTAAAATTTCATCTCCATCTTCAATGCTCGCATTGGCCAGCGGATACGCCTTTACAGAAAAATCGGATTGTGCTGTAGAGAGATCAAGTTTTCGAGATTCCAGATCGTAGGTAGATCCTATTAGAGAACGATTGTCCTGCAAGGCGATTGATATAGCTTGATCGATGTTGAGCTTAATTATCTGGGGACTTGACGTATCAGGAAATGCAACGTCATGAAAAAGCGAAACTGTAATTGCGATAGCGAATGCAGTCAGCAAAAAATATCTATAACACAATGGTAACTGTTTATTTGGGTATAAGATCATGTGGCATCTAACATTTTAAAAGGGACCTTATATACTTGAGATCGTATAGAATAGTACTCTTTCGTACATTCCCAACAGATAACGCACCCAAAATCTTTATATTGAAAGCTATAACATCAATTTCACTGGCGGGAGTTGAGCCTGTCCAGTACAACGCCTTGGTAAGGGGTTCTTACCGGTTTTATTTGTTGTTGTAACTTCTTTTTCAGTTCATGGAAACTGTTTTCATCAAAATCTGTAGCTTTGTAAACAATATCCCAGGTTACACCCGCTTTCAAAAAATTTTCGATAATTTCAATTTGTTTTACCAAACCTTCATT
>CAIMCT010000007.1 GCA_903839535.1 uncultured Desulfobacteraceae bacterium | reverse complement strand
GACATGGCGGTTGTATGAATCCGCGTGGCGGCCAAGGCATCAACTGAGCGGCGAGTACCGCTTTCGAACTCAAAAAGGAGCATGTTATGGTAAAAATTGCAGTTAGTTGCGAAGAACCTGGTCTGGATTCGCTGGTCGATCCCCGGTTTGGCCGTGCCGCCGGATTTTGTATAGTCGATCTGAACACCCTTGAATCCCGAGCCGACACAAGTGCGTTTGTAGATAACGGATCATCACAGGCAATGGCCCATGGAGCCGGCATACAGGCGGCTGAAACGGTTTGCCGATCTGGAGCCAATGTGGTTCTGACAGGATCTGTCGGACCCAAGGCATTTCGGGCGCTGTCCGCCGCAGGCATTCAAGTCGGCCAGAATCTGGAGAACCTTACGGTCCGTCAGGCCATCGCCAAATTCAAGGCAGGCGAGGTTGACATGGCCTCAAAACCCAACAGTATGGGGCATGGTGCATAAGAAATGCTTTATCTGAATCGAATAAATTTAAGGTTTGAAGAAAATACGGTTATTATTTCATGCAGGCCGACCAGGCCTGTAAACAAAGACAATTGAAACGCATAATAAAGGAGAATGAATTGTGAATACTTTAATCGCTATCCCTTCCTCGGCGCCGGGTGGACTAGATGCTCAGTTGGGCGCACATTTTGGTCACTGTGACCTCTATACGCTGGTTACCGTGGAAGACAACACAGTCAAGAATGTGGATGTAATCCCCAATGTTCCGCATCAACAGGGTGGGTGCATGGTGCCTGTCCAGTATCTGGCCGGTAAAGGCGCTGCCAAACTGATCGCCGGGGGCATGGGGTTTCGCCCGCTCATGGGGTTTAACCAGGTGGGAATTCAGGTTTATTTCGGCGGAAACTTCCTGACCGTTGGAAATGCTGTGCAGGCGCTACTTGATGGTAAACTTCCGCAATTTTCTCAGGAACATACCTGCGGCGGCGGTGCGCATTAACAGCGAGGCGCGATGATGACAAGTGAGAGTGAGCCTTATGAAAGGGGGAATGATCATCCACCCCATCTGATACGGTCTGCTGCGGGAGTACCACCCTCTCAGGCGCATTGCGCTGGACCGGGTTCCTGCTGCGGCAAAATGAGATGATCACAGGTTCGGCAGCAGTTCGTCAAGCAAATATCACGGGGAGATATGATGAAAAGAATTTTGATTGTTACCCAACAAGCCGATAATTTTTCCAAACTGGCAAATGGTTTGAGTACTGAAAAGATATATGATGTCATCTGGGCGAATTCCGTAGAAGCCGCACGATCCGCCGCATTCGGTTTGATGGATCTGATCATTATCGATGATAATCTGGACGAGCGCTCGGGCCTGAGTATCGCCAAAGATTTGATTCGCGTCAATGCGCTGGCCCAGCTTGCTCTGGTCAGCGAGCTATCGCCGGAAGAATTTCACGAAGCCGCCGAAGGCCTGGGGGTATTGGCCAGTTTACCACCCCATCCCGATGAAAAAGACGCAGAACGGTTGCTGAATGCATTGGCGGCCTTCATGAAAAGGCCCGATTCGTTGTAGGCGCGATTTGTGAAACCCTGATTGAAATGCACTCGCACCGCTAACACAATTACTGCTGCGCCGGGGCCATCAACTGCGTGCCCTCGCACAAGATGGTACGGATGAACGGCAATCAAAACCGACAGAAAAATGGAGGAATGAATATGTATTTCAAGCAGATCATTGTTGAAGGAATGGGTTGCCTTTCTTACCTTATCGGCTGCCCTCAAGCCAAAATCGCCTGTGTCGTGGATCCCAAACGGGATGTGCAGGACTACATCAACCTGGCCCGCGACAATGTTCCATCAACATCGGCTTTGCCAAACAGACCGCCAACTGGATCGGTATGGTCATCGATCCGGACGCCAAGCTGATTTTGATTGTTTCGGACGAAGAAGCATATACAAACATGACTATACACCTTCACAGAATCGGCTACGATAATATCATCGGCTATCTCTATGGCGGCATGGCAGCCTGGCAGGAAGCGGGATATCCGATTCATCAGCTCTGGCAGATTTCAACGGAAAAGCTGAGCATAAAACTTAAAACCGGCAAATACGATTATTTATACTGCGAACTGGCATAATTTTACGTTTTTGATCCCCCACCCCAACCCTCCCCCGCTGGGAGAGGGAGTTTATGAAAAGCGCAGATTATGCCAGTTCGCAGTATATATGATGTGAGAACCCCGTCGGAATGGTCAACCGGCCACATCCAGCAAGCAGTGCATCTGCCGCTGACAGCAATCCTTACTAACGCACCGGAAATCCCCAAAGACAAGGAAATTATCGTTACCTGCGGCATCGGATACCGGGGAAATATCGCGGCAAGCTTCCTGCAGAGCCAGGGTTTTCAGCACGTACACAGTCTGGCGGGCGGCATGAAAGCGTGGATAAACAGTGGGCAATCCATGACCGTTTAGTTGTGGAAAGGCCATCATGACCATACCGTATTCCTGAACCCGTCCTTGGTGGATGCTGCTTCGATTCGGACTATGGCATGTAATTTGCTTCAATATTGATCAGGAGATTACTTGCCATAATCTCCTATTCAAGGATTTGATTCCGCACAACAAGCCGCAAATCAATTGAGGACACCTTGTCCAGGAAAAGATGAAGCTGCTGAGGATCACGGTTGGTTTTATCAAGCACTGCTCAACATCCTTGATTGAACATTTTCCGCCCTGCCTCACCCGAATAACGCACAGCCTTGCTGCTTAAATCTTTCGATCATCTCTTTCAGTTCCTCTTCCGTCGACTCGAAATACTCGGCCATACACGTCAGACACATCATCCGTTTAATCTGCGGATGGATGAGTTTCTTGTTAAGTCCAATGTCATTCTTGGAAAGCTTCTCATTGTCACAATAGGCACAATTGATTTGATTTCCTCCGATCATTGTTCTACCTCGCGTAACGTGTACGCGGCTAAGTTCTTCCCACCATATTCAAGCGGGTCTATCTTCTGCAATTGCTGCCGGATCACCGTGCGCATCTGCACGGCAGGACGCAGACAGTATCGCTTGAACTCCCCCTTGTCGATTTTGTCCGGCTCTGTGACTTGCGGAAACAACAATTTAAGGTAGGCAGTACACAACCGTAATACCGCTTCCGTGTCGCGGGTGTCAGCCTCAGGAGGATAGTCCACTAACCTTGCGACGACATGCCGATAAATCAGTGTTTCCGCTGGCTGGCGCAGCAGATGCATGATTTCGGAAAAATACTCCGTGTTCAGCGCCCAACCGTTGATTTTTAGGCTCTCATTCATGCGTGGTATGTTGCGCCCCCGGATAAAGCCATGGAACCGGTCCAGTAATGCCGACTCATGGAATACTTCCGGCAGCCTTCGAAACATGTCACTGATTTCGTCCATCTCTGTTTGCGGGATGTTCCCAAGCAGGATAACACCAGCCCCGCCAATAATTCGGTTCTTGCCGACCGTGATCTCCCCACTTTCCATATAGGCTTTCAGCCCGCCTTGCATCTCACTCGGGGCGTGGAAGTTGATCGACTGGATTTCGTCCAGCGCTACAAAGTCGTTAGACGCGATCAGACCAGGGCTCTTCCCATTGATGTCACCAAACATCTTTGCTCGTGTCAGGGTTCCCCCGCTGACCAGCCAGCCGTATTTCCCTACCTGCCCGAACAGATACGACTTACCCGTTCCCTTGGGTGCCAACTCGATCAAATTCAGTCGCGGTTCGATGAATGGCAGCAGACGCGTCAGCACCGTGTGTTTCTGTACCCAATCTTCATATCCATCAGGGTTGTAATCAATAGCTCCCAACACAACGTCGATCCACTCTTCTGCAGTGAATTGACTGCGAGCCTCTCTATATGCGTCTATATTAATCGTGTACGGACAGAAATTCTTGTACTCTAAGAGCGTGAAACATCCTCGTGGATTCTCGCCGTCCGGGCTGCGGTATCCCAGTTGTACCAGTCCCCAGCCCCCTGCCGTTTTTACAACTTCTTCTTTGATCCGATCCCAAACATAATCCTCAATCAGCGTTTCAGCATGCCCAAGCCCCAATTCCGGAATCGCAAACGTGAACTCGTCGGACCGCACACTGAATTGGATTTCAATTTTAGCCAGAAACTTCTTCGAGCGCCCCTCACTTCGAGCCGCATCCTTCAATTCCAACAAATTCTCACGGTGCGGGATGATTTCGTAAATATATTTTCGCAAAGCTTCAGCATCGTGAATTCTACCGTCAGACTCCGCTTTGCGCTTCAAAATCCAATCCCGCAAAAACGACGGAATCGATGCCGCTTTGAAGATCGCCACGATGTTCGGATCCTTAAAGACCGTTGTGTCCGGGAATGCCGCCCGTAATTTTTCAGTACCGACCATGATTAATTGCCCTCATTGATACTACAGATCAAAATCATCTTTCTCAACAATCTGCGCGCGTTTGCCACCAGTCTTCTCCTTCGCCATGAACTGCTCTGTCCTCGAGAAAATTACTACCGGCACCAGTCGCTCCTCCAGAGTTGCCCCGCCATGTAGCTCAAAGCCCTGTCCGCCACCCTTCTTGGGCAGCCGGTTATACCCTCGCACCACCCAATACCTGCCGTCCAATGTTTCCTCCAGTTCCGGCGGACAAGCGCCTTGCGCCGTCCGCTCACGGTAGCGCCAATCGGCGACTTCCGCACCAGTCTCACAGGTAAGTGTCCGCGCCAGCTTGGGTTCTGTCTGCCACGCCAACACCGATAGCCGCGAACTCCCGTGATCTGCTGTGACAAGCACCCGCTCAAACCGCAACAACCCATCCGCCACACGCGGTAACACCTCGCCACCGATCACATCCAACGCCGCAGCCATATTTTCCTCCGCGCGCCGCGTTTCGTGCGTCTCCACGCCGTAGTGTGCTATATTGTCGAAGCGTTTGATGTCCTGTAACCGTCGCGCCGCGTCTGGCCAATGGATGTTGTTGAACAGCGTTGTTGTCGGCAAATGCGCCGTGCCCACCGCAATCGAAACCACGCCCATATTCCGTTGCAGTGCCAGCGCCTCCAACATTGGCAGCCACTCCGCACCCATCGCGTCCACCACCAGCAACGCGCACCCTTTGTCCGATGCATACCGTTGCACCATCGCGTCTCGCGATTGCACGGAACTTGGAGGAACCACCCTCTGCGCCCTCTCGTAAAACTCCGGCGTCACGCGGCCGGTTATTTTCAGTTCACGGTATTCCCTGAAATAGTTTTCCAGCGTCACGTCGCCAAAAACGATATCCGTGTGCAGATACGCTGCCACTTCTGGATACACATGTTTTACGGCGTTTGACGCAATGCCGTCCACCACGCAGCGCCGCAATAATTCCGCCCGCTCCGCGTCCGTTTCGCAATTCAACCACGGCGCGACTCTCGACGTTGATTCGCCCGCGCAACACGCAATGAACTGCCGTATGTCCGCGTCGGACATCCTAACGTTCGCTTCCAGTATAGCATCCCTGCGTTCGTTATAAAACACCGATTCATCCAGCCATTGCGCAGCGCCTGTTATGTATGCAGAGCGGAAGGTGCCGACATGAACCCCCTCTTGCCTTGCAACATACTCAAGGTAACTTCCCCTGGATGCAACATGTTTAATCAGCCAGAGTACCATCTCGCTTTTCGCACCATTGTATCCATCAAACACACACAGGGCGCGCTTTGCGACTCCACCTTCTGGGAAAAACAGCTTCTTGAGTGTTTCCGACAGTGTTTTCCCCGCACCTTTTTTACCCCACTCGCACATCCACCGCAAAGCATCTTCGGACAATCCCGCATCTTCAACATTGTAAAACACGCGAGCGAAATCCCGCAGACACACCACCTGTCGTACCTCAGCGCTGAGCCCCGCCAATTCCCGCCCTTTTGAGGCTACAACAATCCGCCGAAAAGAGCTGTCGTTCGGATGTTCCTCGGTATATCGCAAATACTTCTGAAATGTGTCGCACACTTCCGGTATGAAGGATTCCAAGGCGTCCTCGACTATCATCACCTCCGTACGCCCCGTTATTCTTTTCGCTTCTTCAGAAGCGGCCTGTGATACGATATGTTCTACATCAATTGCAATCAGTTGCTTACCCTGGCGGTAGCGCGGATTAGCGAAAACATCCTTGAGTATCAATCCTGTGCCGTCATCGCTCCTCAAAAAGCAGACCGCTTCCCGCCCTGACAAGCCGTCCACCCATTCGCGTAAAGCGACAATCGCAGCCCGTTTATTCTCGTCTGTTAACAACGCAAGATAGCCGGGCAGCCCCAACAATACCACAGCCTTACCGATTGCCTCCTGTGCCGTCATTGCTTCATAAACCCGTTGGAAGACTTCATCAGGCATTGGGAGCCACGCGCTTTCCTTCACTACATCGCTCAAACGCAACTCAAAGTCGCCGCGGTCTTGGCAGAACCGGCGCAACGCCGTCCAGCTCTCTCCCGGAGGTACGATCACCACCCGCGCCTTCGCCTCTGCAAGGGGATTCTTGATGTATTCACAAAATTCGAGCGGTGTCATGGCATCACTCCAGCACCGAAAGCCCCACATCGGGGAATTTATCAATCAGCTTCAAGAGCAGTGTCTTCGCCTCGGCATCGGAAAGCATATTCACCTTTTGCGCAGCCTGCTTCTGCGCATGAGTCTCATATCCTTGTTTGACGAACGCCTCGACCGCATTGCGAAGTCCTCCATCCGTCAGCCATCGGTCCGGTGCGTCACCCAATTTTCTGCACAACCAGTCGCTCAGTTCTCCAACACTGAACCCGATTTTTTGGTACCGAGGGGGCAGCACCCGTTCGAGGAATTTTTCACCCGCAGTGGACACATCCACAAATGCACCCTCTTTTTCAAGTTCGTCATGCACTATCTGTAAGCGTTCCGCTGACACACCTCCCGGATTTACGACCGCATCGACGATGCCTTTGGCATCGTCGACCGCCAAAACGCATTCGGCGGGTAACTCGTATTTGCGGCTCCATTCGTCAGGCGAATCGGTACCTGTGTGTTCACGCCACACCGCCACTACCTGCTTGGAAACCAGCGTCCGGCTATACTCCTCAATCTTTCCACGCCCTTGCACCTTAAAACTCGGCTCATCGGCTCTCGCCAAATTTGGCGGGAAGGCATTGTAAAGCTCGCGGCCTTCCGCAATCGACATCGGCCAGATATCTCCGAAAATTTCTCGCATCGCATTCAGTTGCCGCTTTTGGGCGACGTCGAAGAACACCTCGCGTATAACCTCTTCTTGTTGCTCAAGTATCTCTTCAAAGGCTTTCACGTCCTCGCCGGACAACGACGGTCTGTTGAGCAATTCAAAGAAGCGCTGCAACGCCGGATGTTTCTTTGCCCAGAACTCCATCGGCACCTTGTTCTCGCCCAGCACTGCATTGCTTAAGCGGTTCAACGCATCCTCGAAGCTCATATAGCCCGATGAGCCAGCCTGCCTACGGATATGTTCAGCGCACAGCGTCTGCCGATAAACCTCTTCAAGTACGGATTCAGCATCGCCACGTTTCCACAACCACCCGCTTGTCGCCGCAAAACGGTTTTTGACCACTCTACAATAGCTGTGCAACGAATCGCCCATGCGCTCTGCCGCCACTTTCAACTCCGGCTTGGCGCTATCGACATACCGCTGAAAAGCCTCTTCAAACATCACTGGCATCATATACTTGGCCATCGCCTCCGCCAGCCCCGGCGTTGCCAGAAGAACCTCTCCGATTTCCTTCACCTTATTGCCGCGAGTCTCGGTGTCTCCTTTGGAACTGATGCCATTCGCCGCGCACAGCGCGTTGATGACCTTGCCCATCTCCTCCGCACTTGGCTCGGTTTGCGCACGGATATGTTCCGGCAGCACCCAAAGCGGAACGCGCTGTGAAATATCTTCCAGACGTGTCACTACAGCGTTCAACGCCGCCTCCACCGTTCCGTCCGCAAGCGTACTGCTCCCAAAAATCATGCTGCTCTGTTCGATGAACGTTTTTTCCTCTTTCGACAAGCGACAGATCAGTTTCTCCTTCTTAATGGCATTGGCACCATCGTCTTTCACCACCACCTCAATGATTTCCGCCAGCGCCGCCGCATCTATCGTCTTGCTTGTCACGCCGTCCGTCCATTGTAGTTTGCGCTGTCCAGTCAACCAAGTTTTCAGCACAAAGCCCAGCACGAAGGCCGAATGCGGCACCCCCATGAGTCCAAACGGGGGGCGTTGCAAATCGATATAGAGTTTGCGTATAGAGCAGGGGTTGCCAGCACCCACCGTGGTGTCTTGCCGTTTCTTGCAGAAATCTCGCAACTGCGTCAGTTGATGGTTCGGATTCGCATTAAACCATTCGTCCTCTCCGGTGACACCGTTCTTCTGCCATGTAGTCACAACGGTCGTCCACGGGCCGGGTTTGGTGAACTTGTCAAGCTCCATGCCCGCCAGCGCCCAGCTCTGCAAGTATTTCAGAGCATCGAACGCTTTGATGTTAAAGCCACACAGATCATCCGTATATGCCTCGAACGTCTGTTTCGCATAGCCCGTGAGCCAGTCTCTTTTAAATTGCCCCCACGTCACTTCCTCAGCGAACGGTTCCCCGTTTGGATTGGGTTTGTACACGATGAATTTGGCAGCACTCGTCACTTTGGATTGCCATGTCGCCTTGGCGCTGCTGACCTGTGTCTCGAACACCTTCTTGCTTGTGCTGTCGCTTGTCAATGCGAGCAATGCGAGACGAGCGCTGTTTTCCGTGAACTCTTCCCATGCCTTCGCTTTGTCTCGGCAGAAGCTGACCTCCGGCAGCGTCACAAACAGCATCCGGTGGTCCTTGAACTGTTTCGCTAATTCCCTTGCCTTGTCAGGAATGCGCAATTGTTCCTGCTCGTCCCGCGCCAGAATGAACTGCACAAGCACTCGGTTCCCTGTCGGACCAAAAGACTCGCGTCTCGCGATGCTTGATGCCGAAAGACCGGCGATACTCACCGCGCGCACATCAAAACGACCGCCGTAGTTGACACCTTTCAATTGTTTAACCAGCTCCGCCTCTGTGTCTTTCAGCACGAGACCGCCAAACTGGCCATCCATCGCCGCTTTTTTCTCCTCGATCTCTTTCGTGTTCGAGCGGTCACGGAAACGTTCGCAACGCCCGTTCACAATCGTGAAACAATGCTTCTGCTGTAGATTGCGTAGGATCGCATCCACGCCTTGCAATGCTCCGTCCCCCTCGAAACAGCGTTGGATATTTTCCACTGTCACGCTCAAGAGCGTATGCCCCGTTCCCTGCATCTGTTCGATCAAATTAAACAGCAACACCGCCTTGAACACGCGCCGCTCGTCCGGCTGCAAATCCTGTTCGCGTCGAGCGTACTCCGCCTGCGCCTCCTGCACGACTTGTTCCGTCCCCAGATCATCCCGTTCCACAAAATACCGCCACAGATGATCCACCGTCAGGAGCTGATGATCTGGAACCTCCAGCCCGCCTTTATCAATGAACGCCCTGAACTCCTCGCCGTTTAGGAACTCGAACATGCTCCGCTGGTTTGATCCGATCGCCACTGACAGATGTTTCAGCAGGAACGCCGCCATCGGATGCAGTGGCAGTATCCACTTGAAATCCACCGCATCCATGCCCGCCGCCTTGTTAACGACCATGTAGTTTTCAACCACGCTGTTCACACTGTGCCACAGTACGTCGCGCTCTATCCTCCACTCCGCTGCTTTCTCCGGGTTGATAACGAAGGCATCTGCCGCCAGTTTCAGCGCGGTCTCGTTCGGCAGGTCAATCCGCTTGAACGTGAACCGGTCGTTCGCTTTCTTCGCGCTTTCGGAGCCCGCCGCCACATACGACGAAATATCCATGTGCGTCACCGGAACGAAATAAAACCTCCCCTGCTGCGCGGCCTCCGCCAACTGTTCCAGCGTCTTTAATGCCGTACGGTTGCGATCCATGAAGGCTGCAAACTCGTCCCAGATATAGATCAGATTGGAAAGTCCGTTCGCATTCAAAGATGCGTCCACCCACTCCAGAAATTCTTCAGCACTCAAACTTAGATATATGTTTCTTGCCTCCAGCACCAGCATCGCGTCGCTGACCAGACCCGCCTCCTGATTCGCATACCGAAGTCTTTTCTCCAACGCATCCGCCGTTTTAATGCCCGCGTTCAGGTGCGAGAGCCGCGCCTGCATCTCGTCGCGCTTTGCGAAGAAATGCTGCTCATCCTGCCGGATGCGCTCAATGACTTCATCCAGCTTGCCTTTAAGCGAAATCGTGTGGCCGCCCGTCATTAGTGCCTTCGTGATGCCGCGCTGCAAGCGCATCAGAAACTGGTTTTTCGCGTCCACACCGTCCGTGTTTACGTCATAAACAACGAGCGTTTTTTCGCCGCGCCGTTCCAGCACCCCATTCCGAACGGGGCCCGGTATCTGCGCCTTGCGCAAATCCAGCCATTTCAGGACGCGTGCCTCGTCGTCGGTGAATAGTTTTTGCAGCACCAGCGAAGCATGACTCTTGCCCGTACCGTAGGCGCCAGTGATCCAGATCGTCTTTTTTCCGCCGTTCAGGCTCTTAAGCAACTCCCGCAAAATCTCCACAAATGAGTCGTGCGGGTAAAACGCCAGCCAGGTTTCGGGACTTTTGTCAATGTTCGCACGCGTCATGAATGGCGCGTAATCCGGTCTGATCCCGAAATAGTCCTTGTAGAAAGTCATTTTTCCGCTCCCTCTAAAATCTGCGGTCTATCTGTGGTTCAATGCTTTTCCAAAATCAGAGACACCACATCGTTTCGAATCTTCGTTTCCGGGAACACCCGCACCTCGTCCAGCCCCAGCGTGAAGCTGCACGCGATGAGGTCTGGATGCACCGCCGCCAGTCCCATGCAATGTTTCTTGAACTCGTCAGGCGGAATGCCGAACGCCGACAGCGGTGACACAACCTCCCCGTCGAACTCCGCCGACATCATCTGCCGCACTGTGAACGCACCGCGCCCAGACTTCTCCGCCATCACATAAAGCCCGTAAAGAACTACCAACGAATCCACCGTACGCGAACGGCGCGTGAATCCGACCGTGAGCTTCCCCTTTTTCGTCAACTCGCACACGCTGTTTTTGCCCGTACCAAACGGAGTCGAGACCAGCATATTTTTCAATGCTTGCATACCGCCTTTTTTAGTCACATCCCTGATGTCATTTCCAAGCATGTCAAACAGATCGGCATCTGTATAGGACACATCCATTTTTAGTGTGCACACCAGCCATTTCACCACCGGCGCATAGTTGCACAACCCCATCCAAACGCAGTCCCATGTCAATGAATCCTCCACGCCCCTTTTCTCAAATACGTCGAGCAACTTCGTGGGCGCAGTCGTTCTTGTGTCCATCAGCAATCCTTGACGGAACCACGCTTTTGCAGCCGGAACCTGCTTGGCCCTGTTGAGCTGCGCCGTCTGGTCGAACTCACCGTGCTCGGCTAAATAGACTGAGACAAATTCCGTCCGAAGCCCGAAATTGTTATAAGCATTGATTCCTTTTAACCCCGATTGCGAACTATCAGCAACATACATTGATTTAAACCTCCAACATCCATGATCCAAGCTGTGACACCGCAGGCAATAGATACATTTTGTTTCGTCAACTACCACCCTGCTATTGCTCGCATGAAGCGCGCCCGTTGGGCATTCCGCTTCACACGCCTGGCAGCCAACACACGCCACGGACTTCTGCAAGACCGTCCGCAACACCGGCAAAAGTCGCTTCCGTTCTGCATCGTCTACAAATGAAAACCTAATATTCCCAGCGCCGTTTGTAGCATTGAAGACCTTGAACGAAACGCCCTCACTCCGTCCGTTTTTCAATACCAGCCGGAAACGATCATCGGGTTCATCCATGAAGACATTTCCCACCGTTTTCAACCATTCCAAAAACGATTTGGTATTCAATCCTACGCCGCGCCATTCGACATCCAATCCATCTGATTTTTCAGTTGGTCGTGAAAGGTGTTTCTTCAACGCCACACCGCTTTTTCGCGCCTGCCAGTTTGAGCTTCCCAGAAATTCTCTCGCCTCCTCTTGGGAAGCAAACTCTTTAGCACTGGTCTCAATGATCACGTCACCGTATGGTTTGATCGCTTCCGGATAGACCGCATCCACAAACCAAGCGTACCTTTCGGAAGATTCGGGGCACATTACACACCCGACACGGGACAGTCCGTATCGGTAGGCGGGGTTGACCATCAAATCGTTTGCAAGCAGATATAACCACAACTCATGCGCACCCCACTCCAGAATCGGCATCAGATTAGCTTGGGATGATGTTTTTACGCCTTCGCCAATGTCTTCGTAGGTGGATCGGCTCAAGCTCTCTTCGCTGCGGACACCAAGAAACGCCGCCGCTTTGACGGATGTCACGCATAGACGATGTTTGAGTCCGATCAGTGCGGGAGCGCTCTTGTGAACAGCGCAACACCATCGGACTGCTCGCGATGGCGGGCCGAAAAGGTGCCAGTTTTCCAAGGCAGGGGCCTTGGCGGAGACCTTCAAAAACGTGCGGCCTTCATAGCGGCTTTGGATTTCTTCCCAAACGCGGTAGGTATCCGGCAGTTCCATATCCGTATCACTGAAAACAACCGGTACATCCAACGGCAGGACCTTGTGGCAAAGGTCGAGCAGAACCACCGAGTCTTTACCGCCGCTGAAGCCGATATAGACTGCGTCGCATCTCCCCGCGTAGGCATCGTACATCTCCTTGATGCGCTTAAGCGTGTCCGCCACCAACGCGTTCATGATGCTACTGTTCTTCGCCACTATCACCCCGACATCAACCGGAACCAGTTTCTCTTTTCTTCTTGTTTTCCTGCCTTCATGCGAGTCTTCGTCTCTGCGCAGCATTCCCTTCCATTCGATGTCCAGCGGCTTTCCGTAACGTGTTTTATGAAGCCTCGCAATTTCTTCGCCTCGATATAGATACACGTTCTGCTTCGCCCAGAGCAGCGGACGCCGCTCTGCCGGATCAAACGCCAACCGCGCATCCAACCCTGTGAGCGATAGTTCCTCCGCGAAGACAGGGCGGATTTCGCAGGCCACAAACTTCCCGGTCTGTGTCGTCAACCGATACCCGCCCGTCTGTTTGTCCCACTCGAAGCTATACATTCGCACCACCCTCCGGCGCGATGCCGTTTTTCTTACAAATATCAAAATAGCGACGATGATTTTTGATGTATTCCTTCACAGTCGAAACCATGAGTCCGCTCTCTCGTGCAATATTCTCCTCACTTTCCCCATTCGCAACGCATCTGGCCCACTCAGCGACACGCGGATTAATACCGGCACTTCTAAACGCCCGCCAAGTTGATGGCGACAGCGCCCGTCCATCAAAGCCGATGATTTTGCCTTCCGCCTCCTGTACTTCAGCGAGCGACAGCATCTCCTCAGTCTGATATTCGTCCTGTTTGCCCGCCCGTTCCAGCCTCGACCGCCTCTCCGACAATGTTTCTCCCTCGTAGCTAAAATGGCAAAAACCATTTACATGTGACATACCCAGCAAGTGCATTGCCAATTTCGAAATTGCCCATGCCTTTCCGTCATATTCCACTTTATTGATGCCATCCAGCACAACACAAGCGATATCGCGGTCATTTGTAAAAACCAGCTTCCCGCCAACCGGCACACCAAGAGCGTTGAAGCGCGTATTCGGACTACGCACACGCCTGCCCGGCACGGACGATTCATTTGCTCTAACGCGGGATTTTTTCGTATTCGGAAAGACATCATTACCGCCTTGGTAATGTTTCGCACAGACGTGCATGAAGGTGCCGTTATCCAGCAGTGCGTATTCCTCGCGGAAACGGGCGCGGTAGAACAAATTCAAGGCGAACTCAAGTTTTGCAGCGGACAATTTCTCTTCAAGCGCAACCAGCGTATCAACGACAGTTGTCAGTTTCTCCGAGAAATCTTCCGGCAGCATAATCGACTCTGTGCTGCGCCAACAGGGTACCCCACCGACTTCCGCCCCATGGACTTCCGGCAGGAAGTGCAAGCGAATGCCCTCCAACGCCTCGGCGGTCAGGTGCGGCATCGCCTGTTCGATTTCATTAAAGGTCAACGTGCCATCCGCCTCTTCAAGCCATCCGGCAATCGTTTCCGAGATTGCCGCCAGACTATCATCCAGATTGGGCGAGGGCATGGAACAGAAATGACCCCCCTTTCCCCACGCTGTCAACGCGAACCCTAAATGCCGCAGAAAGGCAGCGCAAATTTCCGGCGTGTCAATATGGCGGAGAACACCGCAAAAGTCTTCAAACAACCGTTCGACCGAAAAGCAACCGTGTTCCATTAGCCATTCCAACGCCTGCCCTTCGAACGCCAACCGGGACTCAACGTCCGAAATCATCTCGTGGGAAAACCACAGTCCGTTCCCCTGTTGGAACATCGCGGCTTTCAAATCTTCTATCTGCCAATCCTCACACGAAACTTTCTGCCGCAACAGCCGCACCGCCATCGGGTCGAACGACACGCCATTGGGATATTCGCGCTCCAATATCGCCAAAAGTTCAGCAGTCGTCATGCTGCCTTCCATTCATGAGTCACCCAACATGGCACCAGAGCATGCAAATCAACAAGACTATCTCTTCGATTCTGCGACACAGGAAAGCATTCTAAAATCCTGCCCCTCATTCCTTTCTTGTTTTTTATATCAATTTCACCACGGAGTTTTTTGATTTGGACAACGAAGGAACACGACAGGACACCTATATTGCTATCATTGATCCTGTGTTCATCTGTGTCTATCTGTGGTTCCGGATTATCTCCTTCGTTCTCAAACAACTCCTTGATCATATCATCAACTCCGCTGCAGCCGACCCGATTAAGTTCAAATGCATAATAATTAGAATGATAATCACCCTCCGATCCATCGTTCTGACCATCCTGACACCATTCCTGTAACCTGCACACCCCATCCAAATTATCAAGATTTATGGCAAATTAATACATATCCGTATTAAAAGCAAAAGATTAAAGTGTAAAGTACGAAATTACAGGATAACCGTTCCTTCATAAGGGATGGAGTATCCTCATCAACATAGGCGGTCTGTCATTTTTTGGCAGGTCGCCTTTTGTGTTTTAAGGAGGCTCATAATGAATGCATAGGTCTATACGTTTTGGCATCTTGAGTTCGGATGGTAACTTCTCAATAATGATATGTCTAACTATTTGAAAACAGAAGATAATTTCTATTTTCTCTTATTTTTAAGTGAACAGCCACCAGCTGAAAGAGAATACGGCTGAAAGCCGATGGATTTAAACCACGGGCCAAGCGCCCTGTCGGGCGGGCTGAAGCCGCCTTCCTGAGTAATAAAAGTCTCAAATTCAACATGTTACGTTAAAATATCAACAGTTGTGGACCTATGCGCAGTTTTCATTACCATAGGCATGGAACCAACCCTGCTTTCAAATCGCAGGGTAAAGTGCTTAAATTCGTGATTCTGTAAAATATGAAAAGTGGCGGGGATGGCGGGATATGCGGGTTATATTTTAAAAGGCTGGAGGCGGGGTATAGAGCGTTACACTCGATTATCAAGTTTTTTGGGCCTAAAAAACATAAGTTATTGATTTGATAGGATTTATAATAAATTTTTGATTTTTAATGAACTCAATAATATCAGCATGTTACTGAAAAACTTGATCATCGAGTTACAGTATTTTGTCTTTGAGTTAGAAAAAAGCGTTACAATATTTGCATCTTAACACAAGTACCGCTTATTCGTAAAAAAATCCTTCATAAAGGAAGGCCGTGGAGATTGCTTCGCAGTCGGTTTCGCTAACGCCTGCTCGTCGCAGGGTTGGTCGCCATGCATATCGCACAATCTCAACGATGTGATCGAGAAAGGCTGTTGCGTCTTCATTGGATAGCAGGAAGCGGCCATGTTGGCTCAGAAGATTCTTGCGGTTGGCATAGCGTCCGGCAACACCGCATGTCATTGCAAGATCGCGTCTTTCCATGGAGATCATGGGTGTGGGGGTCAGGTCAAAAGCCGGGCTCAGTCGCCAGTCCCGGCTTTTTGCCAGAATGGCATGATTGCGTGGATGGTCGTCCAGATTGGACACTGCCGCGTTAAAGCACATTCTGGCGAACAGTTCGCGAAGATCGGTTTCCGGTTTCATGCTCACACGCCGGATTTCATCTGCAAGCAGAATATAGGACCAGTCCCGCCGGGCTGTCGAGCTGTCATCACTTCGCAACAGGGTCAGCGCGCTGACCATGCGGTGGCGCCGGTAGCTGTTTTCTTCCCGGTCCCGGTCGAAACGTCTCACCAGCAAAACGTCTCGTCCGCCAATCTTTGTGATATCGCGGTCGGTCACAGTGAGCCCACAGGCTTCGGCAAGCTTCAACATTCCGTACTCCACGCGGGGATGGTTCCAGCGGTCATCCTGCCGGCTGAACTTGGCGATCCACAGCCCCTGCCTGTGCTCTACTCCGGCTTTGGGCCGGGCGCCTCCCAGTGAGGTGCCGACCAACATGAATTCTTCGACCTGCCTGGCGATCGAACCCTCAATGTTTGGATCATCGTGGAGGATGGCATCGGCTGCTGCCTGAATTACTTCCAGATCAAGCGTACGGTTAAACCGGCGCTGCGGAACCGGCGGCTTCACATTCAGGCCGAACCCCAGCGCTCCCGCCCGATCATCCGGGCCGTACATCAGGTAATCGAACTCTTCAAGCTGCGTGTGGCCCGTGTTTCGTTCAATGACACGTCTTCCCCAGAAATCAGGCATGGCATCACGGATTGCACCAAAAAAGCCTTCCATACGCGCGGTTTCGTAGGGTCCCCTGCGAAGGCGCAACTCTACCGGATCAAGCTCGACCGCATCGTTACGTTCAAGATAACGCTGTCCGTAAAAGAACTGTCCGACCGAATCACCAGCAGGTGTCAGGAAAACTTTGAAGCGCCCTGCTGTAACGAATTCCGTTGCGTCAGGCGGCACAATGTAAACATAGCACGCGCGCTCAGAAGTCATCGTCTATCGTCTTTCGTTTTGGGGCCGTTTTGGGGCTTCTGGCCCGCTCCAGAATCTTGCCTTCCTGGTCGTGATCCGGATCGGCAACCTCTTGCATATCCCGGATGAGACCAAGTGCCCACAATGCACCCAAATATGCGGCTATTGCAGTGGTTGGCTTGCCCTTCTCGATATCGGCCAGAACATATCGCGAAAGGCCAATGCGTTCGGCGAGCTCTTCCCTGGAAAGCTTGCGCCGCAGGCGGGCAATGCGGATATTGCAGCCCAACCGCTTGAGAACATCCTCCACAGCGGCCGGCGGAGATTTTGAGATTTTGCTGACACGTGGCATGTCGATAAAAAACCTTGATAACCTTTTATTTTTTTATCAACATATCACGAAACTGTGGTCAGGTCAAAAATAATATAAATAAATGTTGATTTAAAGCATCTTAAAAGCTTTTAAAGATACTTTAAATCAACATTTGTTGGAATATATGCAACGGAGGTGGTGCAGGGCGGAACGTGGGAATGTAAGATGTCTCCTGACATTTAGTAGACTTTTATAGGGCTATTGTGTATTATTCAGTTCACAATAGACTATAATAGGAATATTAATGATTGATAGCATGACAACCGAAGAATGGGAGACGACACTCGGCCGGCATCTGCGTAACCTGAGGCTCCGGCAGAATGTGGATCAGCGCCGGCTCGCTGAACAAGCTGGGGTTGCCCTGAATGTTGTAAAAAATCTGGAAGCCGGTAAAGGTGCAACTGTCACATCGCTGGTAAAGGTATTGCGCGCTCTGGGGCGGGCTGACTGGATGGAATCTCTGGCGCCCGCGGTCTCCATCAGCCCTTTGCAGATGCTAAAAGCCAAGTCTTCGCGGCAGCGGGCTTCACGCACTAAAGGAACGACACATGTATAAGCCGGTTCATGCCATTGAAGTCCGCATTTGGGGGAAAACAGTCGGAGCGGTGGCGCTTGACCCCAGATTGGGATACTACGCGTTCGAGTATGACCCCGCATTTGCCGCGTCGGGCATCGAACTGGCCCCCTTGAGCATGTCTCTGGCACGCGTGCGCGAACCCTTTGTATTTGCAGACCTCCCGGAGTTGACCTTCAAACGGCTTCCCGCCATGCTCGCCGATGCCCTGCCGGATGATTTCGGCAACAGCCTGATTGATGCCTGGATGGCCGGTAGGGGTATCGCCAAATCGCAAGTCACCCCCCTTGACCGGCTGGCCTATATGGGCAAGAGAGGCACTGGCACCCTGGAATTCAGACCATCGCGCAGTCCCGCCTCGGTCGGCAGCACAGCGATCAAGCTTTCCCGCCTTGTTGAAAGCGCCCGCTCCGCCGTGCAAGGGGAGATTGGTTCAGGCCGGTTGGCCAGGGCGGCGCTTGCCCAGATAATTCAGGTGGGAACTTCGGCGGGTGGGGCCAGGGCCAAGGCGGTCATTGCCTGGAATCCGGTGTCTGATGAAATCCGGTCGGGTCAGTTCGATATAGAGTCCGGCTTCGAACACTGGCTGCT
>CAIMCT010000006.1 GCA_903839535.1 uncultured Desulfobacteraceae bacterium | reverse complement strand
ATTCAAAATCTCTGCCTGTGCAGGATTGGTATCCTGAAATTCGTCCACCAAAATATGGCGAAATGTCATCCGGTATTTCTCCTGAATTTCCGGATTGTTTCTTAACAGCCCACAGGCTTCAATAATTAAGTCATTGAAATCATTGAGGAATCTCTTTGTTTTCTCCGTTTCGTAAGCTTGGTATATCAAACCGATTATCTCCATTGTGGGATCATCGAGATAAATCTCTCTGAATTCATACTCGGAAATGATATTATTCTTCGCCAGGCTTATTTCACGCAGGATAGTTCCAGGTGAAAGTGTTCTGATCTTGTGCTTCTTCATGATCGAGCGAATAAACCTGATTTGCTCTACTCCATGAAGTAACTCGAAAACCTTCCCTTCGTTTTTCAAAATCGTGTAGCAGAAACTATGAATGGTTGATAAAGTTACTTTTGCGGCGACGTCATTTAGAATAAACTTTAATTTATCCCGCATTGCCTGGGCAGCGTTTCTGGTGAAGGTCAGTCCCAAGATACTCTCAGGCGCAATCCCATAGTGCTGAATGAGATATGCGATTCTTCTCGTCATTGTCAGAGTCTTTCCTGATCCCGGAACTGCAACTACACTGGCAATACCATTTTTAAATTTGGATGCTGCCAGTTGGTTCGCATTTAATTGCATAGCTGGACCTCCTTTATTAGTTAGCCCAATCGTCGCAATATCTCTTGTACTCGCACCGACTGCACAGCCAGCTTGAATCATTCGGAATAAATACGTTTTTCTGGATACCATTCCATGCCTCAAGTATCCTTTTCGTTGCTCTTCTTTCATGTGCGTCGCTACGGTATGTATAGACTGATTCAAATCGTGGCTTCTTAGTTTTGATCAGAGCATCTACTTTTAGTGCGATTTCTCTGTCACCGAAACCATTTTTCCTTGCTGCCATGTGATACACGGTCAACTGAAACAGCTTGTCGATCTGGTCGATGCTGTAGGCTTTGCTTGCTGTCTTGTACTCAGTAATAATGACTGATCCACTATCATTATCTTCTTCCACCAGGTCCATGACACCGATCATGGGAACATCAATCCCGTCGATATAGAACTCGAACGGTTCCTCGATGGATAAAATCGTGAATCCATCCTGTGGAAGCTCAGAGTAGAAAGCCTCCAGAAGGTTTTTCCCATCACTTCTGAGCGTGTCGTAATCTTTACCCTTGGAATAACTGATGAATTTATTATCCTGAGCATCTTCTCTCCAGTATTTCTCAAAGATTGCCTGAATATCTTCCAGCGTGAGCTTGTTTCCGGTCATCTTCTCCTGGTTGAAATCAGCCAGGCATTTATGAATGACCGAGCCATAGACGAGGTTATCGGAAACGCTCTCAATTGGGAAACGGTCAATCCTCTTGAATTTATACTGGAGCCCGCATTCCAAATATGCGTTGACACTTGAAACTGAAATATGCGGTTTTGATCTTAACTCACTAATATTCATAGTATTATTTCCTTATATTTAAAATGTTAGGGTGAGAAAACACATCTGGTGTCAAATGTTACTTCTCACCCCAAGAGTTACTTAAGCTGCCTGTTGAAGGCTTCTGATAAGCGAGGATGCTTCCGATGTTGTAAGATGATCCAGCGTGGATTTGTATGCGTCTTCGATCTTTTTGTTAAGCTCCAGCGTACTGATGCTTTTGCTGGTACAAATGCTCAT
>CAIMCT010000005.1 GCA_903839535.1 uncultured Desulfobacteraceae bacterium | reverse complement strand
CCACAAAAAGACCTTCTGACGCAAAGAAAGACTTTCTGGCAGGTGCATGCAAGCCAAGAGGTATGTTGGCTTGCATGCACCTGCCCCCATGCCCAAAGTATGTAGGGGGCGAATCTTGTATTCGCCCTTTCGTGTATTCGTCATATCTGGTATTCGCCTGTCTTGTATTTGCACGTCCGAAAGGGCGAATACAAGATTCGCCCCTACCTGCTCCCCTTTTCCCATGCACAGTTTTAAGGAAACCACCCAATGAGAATTGCCGTCTTGTACGGAAACATGTCCGAGAATACTCCAATAGATGAGCAGGATGGACTGGTACAGGTTGAATCTGTTTCCCAGGCGCTATCAGAACTGAATCATGACCCGGTTCCGGTCAGTTTTTCCCTGGATATTAAAGAAACCCTGAGAAAAATCGCCGAAATCAATCCGGCGCTGGTATTTAATCTTGTGGAGTCCATTGACGGGCAGGGACGGCTGATTCACATAGCACCGTCCATACTGGATGCCATGAACATGGCCTACACCGGTGCCGGAGCCGATGCAATTTATACCACATCCAACAAGATTCTGGCCAAACAGATGCTGAAGGGAGCCAGGATTCCAACTCCTTTTTTTGTGACCCAGGATAAAACCCAGAATAAAACCCAGAATAAAATTGGACAGCGAAAAACGCCGCTGTGCAATCCTGGCATCATTAAATCAGTATGGGAACATGGTTCTGTGGGCATTGGTTATGATTCCGTGGTTTTCCCCAAGACATACAACCAGCTCCTTCAGGAAATGGACCGCCGTAAAGACCAACTGGGCGGAGCGTGTTTTGCCGAAGCATTTATTGAAGGCCGTGAATTCAATCTTTCGCTCCTGGCCAAAAATGGCAATGGCATCCCACAGGTGCTGCCGCCGGCTGAAATTTGTTTTGAAAACTACCCCAAAGGCAGACATAAGATTGTGGATTACAAGGCTAAATGGGAATCAGAATCCTTCGAGTATCAAAATACCGTTCGCTCGTTTGACTTTCCGGATCATGACAAACCGCTTCTGAACAGGATCATTAAAATCGCCATGGAATGCTGGAAGCTGTTCAATTTAAAGGGATATGCCCGCGTGGATTTCCGGGTGGATAACAGCGGCAATCCCTGGGTTCTGGAAGTCAATACCAATCCCTGTATTGCACCGGACAGCGGATTTGTGGCCGCCGCCGGCAAAGCGGATTTGACATTCAAGCAGATTATTGAGCGCATTATTCATGAACCGATGGTCCAAATCGCGGACAGGCTACATGCTGAATCCGAAGGACTGTCATGGAAAATAGCCGTCAATGCGTGAGCATACCCTGAATGTTATCTTTCGTGACACCGTTCATCGCTCAGACCCTGAAGCCATTTTTCATCTGACCGAATCCTGTCAACTTTTTTATCCCGAAGAAACTGCTGTTGCACGGGAACTTGCTGAAGAAAGACTGGCCAAAGGCCCTTCCAGCGGTTACGAATTCCTGTTTGCAGAAACAGACGGCATCATAAATGGATATACTTGTTTTGGTCCCATTCCGTTCACTCAGGGGCGGTTTGACCTTTACTGGATCGCCGTTCAAAAAGAGATTCAGGGAACTGGTATCGGCAAACGTCTTCTGCAACTGACGGAATTGCGGATTCAGGAAATGAAAGGCCGGCGAGTTTACGTCGAAACATCCTCCCGAAAAATCTACGAACCCACTCACCGGTTTTATCATTCCTGCGGCTATCATCAGGAAGCGATCCTGACGAATTTTTATGCGGACGGAGATGATAAGGTCATCTACATGAAAGCGTTTACATGCCATTAAAAGACATTCAGTTCCGGCTTCATGCCGTTGACCCCTGCGGGGCCAGGCGGGCCGAGTTTACCACCGATCACGGAACGGTTCAGACCCCTGCGTTCATGCCGGTAGGTACGGCTGGTTTTGTACGGTCCACCATGCCAAAAGATGTCGCTGAAACAGGCGCTCAGGTGGTTTTGGCCAATACCTACCATTTGTCGCTCAGCGAGCGCCTGGCGACTGTTCAGCGCATGGGCGGGCTGCATCGTTTTATGGGATGGAATCAGACTATTCTGACCGACTCCGGCGGGTTTCAGGTTTTTTCCCTCCCCCAGAAAGAGATTACCGAAGAAGGCGTAAGCTTTGCCTACGAGGAGAACGGGGAGCGGCTTTTTCTGGGCCCGGAGCGATCCATGGAAATCCAACGGGATTTGGGAGCAGACATCGTCATGGCCTTTGATGAATGCGTGGAGTATCCGGCATCAGAGGCTTATGTGGAACAATCTTTGGAGCGCACCACACGCTGGGCTGTCCGGTGCCGGGAAGTTCCCCTTCAGCCCCATCAGTTTCTGTTTGGCATCATACAGGGCGGGGTTTATCCGCATCTTCGGGAACAAAGCGCAAGAGAGATCACTGCCATTCCATTTGACGGATTCGCCATTGGTGGGGTCAGCGTCGGGGAAGGCTTCGATCTGATGCAGACGGTGGTCCGGCACGCAGCACCGTTTTTGCCGGATCATCTTCCCCGGTATCTGATGGGCGTTGGCCTTCCGGAAGACCTTTTATCTGCTGTATCGCTGGGTATGGATATGTTCGACTGCGTGATTCCAACCCGGTACGCCAGACAGGGAACGTTTTTTACCCGCCTGGGAAAAATCCGGATAATGGACAAGACCTACCGCAAGGATAAATATCCGATTGATACCCACTGTTCGTGTTATACCTGCCAGACTTATTCCCGCACGGTACTCCGGTATCTGTTTTTTACACGCGATCCCCTGGCGGAAACCTTGGCCACCATCCACAATCTGACGCTATATCAGGATCTGATGAAGGACATGCGGCAAGCCATTTTGGACCATTGCTTCGAGGCGTTCAGGAAGGAATGGCTGGCAAGGTATAATAAAACAGGCTGAAGAAAAAGGGGCCAGAGATCAGATATCAGGGATTATACTGCGAACTGGCATAATCTGCGCTTTTCATAAACTCCCTCTCCCAGCGGGGGAGGGTTGGGGTGGGGGATCAAAAACGTAAAATTATGCCAGTTCGCAGTATAGATATCAGGGATCAAGGAACAGAAATCGGGGTTTCTTGACCTGTCCCCCGACCCCCTGTCCCATGTTTTCAGAGATATGGCGGGCGACCCGCTGACCATCAAGCGCTGCTGATACAATCCCGCCTGCATACCCGGCCCCTTCGGAACAGGGATATAAGTGTTGAACCTGCGGATGCATCAGGGTGTTTTCATCTCGCGGAATTCTTACCGGAGAGCTTGTTCGGGATTCAATTGCAAGCACCAGCGCTTCCTCGGTGTAATACCCCTTCATTTTTCTGTCAAATGCCTTAAAAGCAGCTTGTAATCGTCGGCTAATGCCTTCTGGAAGCAGTTCATGCACCGGCGCTGACACTATGCCAGGTTTATACGATGCTTTCGGCAGTACCGACGACAGCTTGCCTGCTACGAAATCTGTCATGCGCTGGGCCGGAGCCATCAGCCCATTGCCGCCAGCCTGAAAAGCCTGCTGTTCCAGCTCTTTCTGAAAATTCATTGCGGCCAACGGTCCTTTTCCTGAAGCTGTATAAATATCCTCAAGGCGGACTTCCATCACAACGCCAGAATTGGAAAACGGAGCATCCCTGCCTGCCAGACTCATCCCGTTAATGACCAGCTCGCCAGGCGCAGTGGCCGCCGGCACAATGAAGCCGCCAGGACACATACAAAACGAAAACACACCCCTGCCATCCACCTGTTCGACCAACTGGTAACTGGCAGCCGGCAATTTTGGGTGTCTCGGGCTGTGATGATATTGAATCCGATCAATCAGAGACTGGGGGTGTTCAACCCGAACCCCTATAGCAAAGGGTTTGGGTTCAATCAGGATTTTTTTTCTATCAAGCAGTTCAAAGATATCGCGGGCAGAATGGCCTGTTGCCAGGATTACTGCGTCTGCCTGTATTTTTCCTTTTCCTTCCACCACTACGCCCGTAACTACGCCGCCTTCAATGATCAAATCCGTCACCCAGGATTCAAAATGGATTTCACCGCCATGAGACAGAATGGTTTCCCGAATGGATTTGACCACACGCGGAAGCCGGTTGGATCCGATATGGGGATGGGCATCTATCAGAATATCCTCCGGAGCGCCATGAGCGACCAGCAAGGACAGTACCTTGCCGATGTCCCCCCGTTTATGGGAGCGGGTGTAGAGTTTGCCATCCGAATAGGCGCCAGCCCCGCCTTCACCAAAACAGTAATTGGAATGCGGGTTTACAATGCCTTTGGAATGAATCTGCTGAATATCCTTGCGACGGGACGTGACATCCCTTCCTCTTTCCATTAGAATCGGCCGGATGCCATGCTCCAGAAGCTCAAGCGCCGCAAAATATCCGGCAGGTCCGGTGCCGACTATCACCACCCGATAATCCGTAGATACAGGTTTGAAAATTACCTGAAACGGCATTTTTTTCTGTAACGTTTCCAGGTAAAACACCTCAATATCCAGTAAAAACCGGGGCCGTTTTTTCCTGGCATCAATGGATTTTCGGTGAATCACATACTCCGGATCAGCATCGGCAAGCAGGTTGAGCTGTTTTCTAATGAGAGCGAGAATTGCCTGGGGAGAATCGATATCATCAGGGTCAACATAAAGGGATATCTTGGTGTGCATAAGGTCTTTCCAGAGGATACAGAAGGAGAAAAATATTAGTGGATACGTGTGTCAATCATTCAGAGAGAGAAACCCGTTACCGGTGCATGAAGCATGAAACATCTTTGTGCGAAGAGTGTTTACATTGTAAGGATCCAGAGATTTACTGCAAATTCCGATCCGCCTGCCCGATCTGGTTTCTCCAGAAAAAAGGGAACAGGGAATGGCTCACCTCTTAATCTGCACCTGCCCAAATTGCGTAGGGGCGAATCTTGTATTCGCCATATCTTGTATTCGCCATATCTTGTATTCGCCATATCGGAAAGGGCGAATACAAGATTCGCCCCTACCCCCACGGTACCTGCCGCCTGTACCCTTCATTTTATGATCCACGAGTTCATCATGCTTGATATCGTACTTCTGGGATTAAATCACAAAACCGCTCCGGTGGAGCTTAGGGAATGCCTTGCCTTTTCCGGAGAGCAAATTGCAACTGCTTTGGATGATTTCAGCAATTATCCGCATCTTTCTGAAATGGTTCTGGTTTCTACTTGCAATCGGGTGGAAATTCTGATGACGACTTCGGACAGATTGCTTGCAATTCAAACTGCCAAACAATATATTTCTGAAATTAAACAGATACCCGTTTCTGAATTTGAACACGCTCTTTATATTCACATAGGAGAAGATGCCATACGCCATGTTTTTCGTGTGGCTTCCAGCCTGGATTCCATGGTCGTCGGAGAACCCCAGATTCTAGGGCAGATGAAGGAAGCTTATCTTACAGCAACACAGAAAAACACCTCCGGTGTGATTTTAAACCGTCTGCTTCACAAGACTTTTTTCGTGGCCAAAAGGGTTCGCAGTGAAACAGGTATTGGCGACCATGCCGTATCCATCAGTTATGCAGCCATTGAGTTGGGCCGCAAGATATTTGGCTCGCTGGCGGATAAAAAAGTGCTTCTGATCGGCGCCGGAGAAATGGCTGAACTGGCGGTCGAACACCTGATTCGAAACCGATCCGGCGATATTTTCGTGGCGAACCGTACGTTTGAACGTGGCCTGGATCTGGCGAAACGATTCAAAGGCAAGGCGATCCGGCTTGAAGAAGTTTCTGAATGCTTGAAAGAAGTGGACATTGTCATCAGCTCAACCGGTGCCCCGGGGTTCATTCTTAACCGCGAGCAGGTGAAATCGGTGATGCGAGTCCGCAAAAACCGTCCGGTTTTTTTCATCGACATCGCAGTTCCGCGCGACATTGATCCCGAAATCAACACTCTTGGTAATGCATATCTATACGATATCGACGACTTAAAAAATGTCATTGATGAAAACATCGAGGACAGGAATCGGGAGGCTGTAAAAGGGGAACGTATCGTGGACGAGGCTGTTATTCAATTCCGCAAGTGGTATGAAAGTCTGGAAGTTGTACCCACCATCGTGGCGCTGAGAGCCAAACTGGAGCGTATCGCCGAATTTGAAATTCAAAAAACCACGCAATCCCTCAAACATCTTTCAGAAGACGATTGCATCGCCATTCAGAGAATGACTCAGGCCATGCTCAATAAAATACTTCATGATCCAACGGTATATTTAAAAAGAAACGGTTGTTACGGAGATAAATCTGTTCACATTGACGTGACCCGCAAACTATTCAATTTGGACGATGAAACACAAAATTGATTTACGGAGGTTTTATGAAAAAAATTGCTTTCCTTTTTCCGGGCCAAGGATCTCAAAATGTGGGCATGGGAGAAGATATATATCAGGCATTCTCTGAAGCTCAGGAGATTTTTAGCATGGCGGAAGCCATTACCGGCATTGCCGTCAAGGATCTCTGTTTTAAAGGTCCAATGGAACACCTTACCCAGACCATCAACCTTCAGCCGGCGGTGACAACGGTGAATCTGGCCTGCCTGTCCGTGTTGAACAAGCAGAGAATTTTCCCATATATGACTGCCGGGCACAGCCTGGGAGAATACAGCGCTCTTTGCGCCGCCGGTGTTCTGTCTGCCGAAGACACGTTAAAACTTGTCCACAAACGCGGACTGCTCATGCACCGGGAAGCCACGCAAAATATAGGCGCCATGCATGCCATTGTGGGGCTTCCGATTGAAACCATCCAGCAACTGGTTCAGGAAGTGCAAGCCGAAGGCATCGTTGCGGTCGCCAATCACAATACCGAAAAGCAGATTGTTGTCACCGGCGCTCCGGGGCCGGTTGAAAAAGTTTCTGGCCTGGCCGTGCAGAAAGGTGCAAAAGCATTTCCCCTGAAGGTAAGCGGGGCTTGGCACAGCCAGTTGATTCAGGGCGCGGAACTGGAATTTTCGGATTTCCTGAAGACCATTCCCTTCAAAACCGCACAGTGCGATGTGCTTTTAAATGTTACTGCAAAGGCCGCGCAGAATCCGGACGAAATCCGGTCGGTGATGTCCCGTCAACTCTGCAGCCCGGTTCGCTGGTATCCGGCAATGAAACTCCTGATGGAGCACCAAATCGACGTGGTTGTAGAGGTGGGGCCTGGGAGGGTTTTGGCGGGACTCCTAAAGCAGATACTGCCCAAAGACTACCCCTGCAAGGTCTATACGGCAAACTCCTTGAAAAATCTTGAGCAGGCGATTCAGGAGATAAACTGACTATACTGTACACGGGCATAAACTGCACTTTTCAATTCACCGCAAAGGCGCAAAGGACGCAAAGAAGACAACGCTCTTGTGGTGGCTAATTTCATTGAATATTTTCTTTGCGCTCTTTTCGCCTTTGCGGTGGATAAAAACTCAGTCATTGACCGCTCAAAGTATACAAATCTTGGCGGACAATTCATGGCTGGTTATGTTAACTTTATTTTTACCGACGGAAACAGCGACGTATCCGTATGCGGCAGAAATTTAGCCGCGCTGAACCGGTTCATGAAGTCCTGATTCACATTCAGTTCCAGATAGGTGATGCTGTCGCGGATACGGTCCATTTCTTCGAACAATTCACTGGATTCAAGGATGTGGGCCGCTCCGCCGAGGCTGCTGTTTCCCAGTGTCTGATAGCAGTTCAGCGGTAGATCCGGAATCATGCCGATGGCGATGGCGGAAATCGGGTTGATGAAGGACCCAAATGTTCCAGCCACATAAAACCGGGTCAGATCCCGTGGAGCCATTTCCACCGAAGCTGTGAGAGTTTCCAGGATGGTGTACATGGCCGCCTTGGACCGGATCAGACTGTCGATGTCCGCCTGTGATATGGAAAGGTTGCGACCGGCTGCCGCATCTTTCTGATCCACCACCACAAGATGTTTGATACCATCAATTTCCTTCAGTTGGTTGCTGCACCTGGAAACCACGAATTTTCCCCGGATATCAAGCATGCCGCATAAAAAGAGGTGGGCTGCCAGATCAATCAGGCCGGAACCGCAAATCCCAACAGGCGGTAGGTTTTCAATGGTATGGATATCCATTTGCAAGGTATCAGGGTCAATGGCGACCCGATCTATCACACCGGGACCCGCCATCATGCCCATCCTTGCAGCCCCGCCTTCCAGCGCCGGCCCGGCTGCTCCGGCGCAGGCGATCATCCAGTTTTTATTTCCCAGAACCACTTCAGCATTGGTGCCGACATCCACCAGGATGGCGGTTTCTTCCCGTTGATTGAGACCGGAATACAGGATACCGGCAATCAAGTCGCCACCAAAATAACTGCCGATATTTGGAAATACGAAAACCCTGGCGCAAGGATTCGCCAGAAGTCCAAGCTGTGAAGCCAGATGCGTTCCTGGCCGGTTGACCACCGGAATATAAGGTTCCCGGATAATCCAGCGGGGGTTAAGCCCCATAAACAGATGAGTCATGGCCGTGTTTCCGGCAATGGCCATCAAGTAAACATCGGTTGACGCAAATCCGCAGGATGCGCAAAGTTCCGCTATAAATCGGTTCAGGCCATCCACGATTAGGTTCTGCAGATGAAGCTGCCCCTCTGGAGAATCCGCATGATGAATCCGAGTCAAAATATCGGGACCCATAACGAGCTGAGGATTGTCAAAGGAAGATTCCGCCAGAGACTTGCCGCATGACAGATCCACCAGACGCAGCACCACGCGGGTGGTTCCCAGATCCACGGCTATGCTCAGGACCGGAATCAAATCTTCGGCTGCCAGAACGCTGGAAATACCCCATCCGCTCAGATCCTTATAAAGTACGCACCGGATATGGTAATTAGCATTTCTCATGACATCAGGAAGTGTTTTCAGCAGATCGAGCCCCATGGCGATGTCATCAGCGCCCAACCGGGATTTCAGGGCTTGGATCAGCCTGTCCGCATCTGCGGTATTGTCATTCAGCGAGGGAAGGGATAGTTCAAGGGTTTGAACCCAGGATATTGTCATCATGACACCTGCTCAATGAGGTTAACTGTTACCATACTGGAATACTTTAAAAAAAAGAATATATTCAAATTGTTGAATATATGTAATTTCAGATAGTTATGCCTTAGAACAAAAATATCGTGAACTATCAAGAAAATGTGGAACATTTTCGATTATTAATGCTGTGTATTGGTGGCTATCTTGATCCACCACCACCACCACCACCACCACCACCACCTCCTCCTCCTCCTCCTCCTCCACTGCCACCTCCACCACTGCCACCAGAGCTGCCGCCACTTCCAGAACCGGAACCGCCACTTCCAGAACCGGAACCACCACTTCCAGAACCGGAACCACCACTTCCTGAACCAGAACCACCTCTTCCTGAACTGGAACTAGCGGAACGACCACCCATGGAACCGCAACAGTTAACGCCTGTGTTCATGAAATTATTACGAATGCGCAGCATGCCATCGCAATCCATGCCGGTTTTTAACGCTTCACAAAGCGTTTCGGTGATCACCTGGTGTGATGTTCCAAGCCGGCTCATATCTCTGGCAGAAAGAAGCGTTGCATCAATAAGATTTAGTGCCGAATCGTCGCGCATCGTTTCAGCTCGCCGGTGAAGTGCTGTGAAAATTTCTTGCAGAGATTCAGGCTTGAGCCCTGCCGCCAAGCTTTCAGCAGCCAGATTGCCCAGCGGCTGAACCCGATTTTTGGGAACGTTCAACATCTGCCTGACATTTTGATACGAAATTTGATAACGATCAAGGACTTTTTGCATGGCGGCGGTTATCAAATCCGGGTTAACTTTTTTGGCTGTTCCTTCAAAAGCCTTGTTCAGCACAGGTTCCGGTGGGAGCCTATTATCCACGACACTCATAAGGACCTGATAAGCGGAAAGAATCGTTTTTTGCTCTGCCCGGAGCTCAAGAAACTGGTGCGTAAGCCTCAGGGTATCCTCCGCCCTGATTCCTTTTTCAATCAACTGGGCAGCCTCCGGTCTTAAAGGTTCGGGTATCGAGTTTAGATCAGCATCTGCTGCATAAACACCGGCCGCAGTCATGGAAAAAACCATCAAGACGATGGCGACGAAAATCCGGGCTGCTGTTTTTATTCCTGTATCATTCATGGTTCCTGTGTCTCGGGACTGTAAATACACTGGCATCCGCCCCAATCATCCGTCTGCTGAAGGCGGCATTCGGGCGTATAGGGGCTGCCGTCAACCCTGAAAAAATACTCGAAAGCTATATCTTCCGGAAGATGGATTTCCCAGATTCCGAAAAATGTTTTTTTCATTAAGACAGGCTCGTACCGGTTAAGCGAAGACAGAAAAATCACTTCTTTTGCCTCCGGCAGATCCAGGGCTATGTGAACCTCATGACCGGGTGGCAACGCCCGAATCGGACGACACCCGGTGATAATCCATGCAGCAGCAGCCAGTATGATCAGAGTTCGAATTTGGTTCATGTTCCGATGCGGATAATGGAATTGATATTGCCAAAATCATCTTCTTCCCCAAATTGCACGGTGGGATCTGCGACGGACTTTTTCCCATCCAGAAAATAACTGTATTCGTATTCACCTGGCGAAAGTTCAATCGTGACTTCCCAGTATCCGTTTCGACCGGAAGATTTCATGGGTAACGGTTTCCATCGGGAGAAACTGCCTGCAATTTCCGCCTGCTGAACGCCTGGCTCGAAAATGACAAACCGGTGAAATAGCTTCTGGGATTTTGGCCGAAACAAGAGCGTTTCCGGCTGCATGACGAATATGACAATCATGGCGGTCGCCAAACCCGCAGCCAATGCTTTGAACGGTATCTGAAATGACCAAAAGCGTTTGAGTAAGGGCGACCAGCGGGTCGCCATTACCGGCATGGGACGATTGATCGACAGGGGAGTGGAGAGAAGTTTTTCCTGTTTTAAAAGTGCAAGTGTTTCGTAGGTAAAGGTCGGATCCGCATGAACGGTTTCTACAAAAACCGTTTTTTCGTCCAGATCCAGTTCATCGTCAATAAAGAGACTGATCAGTTCGTCTTTCATGCGCCTCCTTTTTTCAAAATTTCTCTTAGTTTTAGTCTTGCCCTGTGAATTCTGACTTTGACATTGGCCTCGCTGTTTCCGGTAATCTCGCCGATCTGCTGATAGCTTAGATTGCCGTCTCCAGCAGCCAGAGAGAGAATCTCCCTGTCATCGGGTTTCAGCTTCTGCATGGCATTTAAAACCTGTTGAAACGCATCGCGTGCTACAATCGTTTGTTCCGGAGTTACGCAGTTGTCTTCAACAACATCATCATCCATGTATGTGAAACGGTTGTTGCGCCGAAAATGATCGGTCAGTACATTTCGGGCTATACGGTACAGCAGGGAATATTGACAAGGTCCGGAGCCATAATGTTCAATGTATCGAACGAATGATTCCTGCATAACATCTGCGGAAAGATCATGATTTGCCGTCATTCGAACAAGATAACCAAAAAGCTTGTCCTTTCCGGCCCGATAGAACGCTTCAATATCCCCCATTATGTCTAAATCCAGCCTGTTTTTATGACGAAAACCACAAACTTTTACTCGATGTTCAAGTTTTTTTAATTGGTCAACTATCCGGAAAAATTAATATATTTTAACTTGTTACAAAAAACTTGAGTAAGGGCGACCGGCCGGTCGCCCTTACATAAATCAATGAGTGTTTAGCTTGAAGGGCAGGAAGGTGTTCCACCGCGGGGTCCTGATCCATCGTGGGGTCCCGTGCCTTGACCCTTACCACTGCCATTCCCATTTCTTGAAATCAGAATGCCGTCATTCGACGTATCAGGAATAAGTCTCGTACATGTACCTTGTTTACTGCCGTTGCCCGTACCATCTTTGGGCCCGCTTCCGCCATTACCATTACCATTACCGGGACCATGTCCCTGGCCAAAAATTTTCATATCTTTTCCCATTATGCTATCGGATGCTATCGAAGTATTCGCCGCCATAAACACTGCAAATCCTACTACCAGACATACAGTCAACAACACGTTAATTTTTTTCATTTTGCCAATTCCTTTTTTAAATAAATGTTAGTTAATTAAACGCGATCCAAGAACGATTGTTTGTGCGCGCTTCTGTCACAATAACGATTGGGGTGTGAAAAGGTTACAATATATTTCAAGGCCGTTCACTGTTGGCCGTTCACAGTCAAGTGTCAACGTTCTCCTCACGATTGATTATGAGAAACCGCCCGGATGTCGGAAGCATCCGGTGGAATCCATTGCAGCCCGCCTTTAAAGCCGTAACACTTGTACAGATAAAAGATTTTAACCGGTTTCGGATCTGATTTTTTCCGGAAAACAGACAGCTCGACCGGCGGATCCACGCGCTGAAAAACCTGGTTCAGCCGGGTTTGGCTCTGGGAATCGTAGGTTACGCCAATGGCATCCCATCCCATGACATCTTTATCTTTCCACCAATAGTCATAGACATTGGGACGCTCCCAGCGATTGATCGAAAGAGTCCGGGGCTGGCCTGGCGTATAAAACGCCAGTTCGCTGGCCAGTTGATAACTGAGGCCAAAAATAAAGGTGCGCTGCTCGTTCGGCATTTGAGTGGACAGTTTTCCAACAGCTTGTCCCAGATCATCCCAGCCGGCAATCTCGGAGGCAGCCCTGTCCAAATCCACTGGAATGGGCAAAATGGGCCAGGCAGCGTGGATCAGAACTATAGCTGTCATACCGTAAGCGATTCCCAGCCCCCAGTTCCACAGCCTGCGGCCAAATTTATTTAACCCCTGGCCTCCAAAATAGGCGGCAGTCAACACTGCCGTGGTCAGATAGCCGGCTCCTGGCCAGTTACCGTATATCCGGCTGTGAAGACTGAGCAGCAGAAAGCCTGCAATCATGGGAAAAGATATCCATAAAAGATAGGGATAGAGCCAGTTTTCTGGTGGATAGTCTTTCCTGATCACCCGTATCCAGGCCCAGATCGCCAAAATAAATATCAGCGGAGACAGCAGCGCCGCCTGGGATCCCACAAAATCACCCAGAAAATTCAGATGTAGGGCAAAAGGCTCATTGGCTCCGCCGATAAAGGCCACATGTCTGACGGAATTCCAGTCATGACGCGCATTCCAGAGAATGACTGGAAAAAACATCAGGCATCCCGCAAAAACCCCTATGTATGGCCGGACGCTTGCCAGGTGCCGACGGTGAATTGGCGAAAAAACGCCATACAAAAAAGCGCCCGGCAAAAACGCCACCATGGTGTATTTGCTTAGAATCCCAAATCCAAACCAGATACCTCCCAGCAGCCACTGATACCAGGTATCTTTTTCGAATGCCCTGGCTACATGATAGGCCGCCCCAGCCCAAGCCGCAGCCTGAAGTCCGTCAGGGGTCGCCAGAAGACCGCCGACGTTGAATTCCAGGATGGACTGGGTCAGAATGGCCGTTGAAAACGCAACACGGGCACCCATCCACCGGCTGGAAATTGCGACCAGATAACCGGAGGCAATGCCTACAGACAAAACCGACGGCAAGCGGACAGCCAGCTCTGTCTGACCCAGAATCCAGGTGGAGAGCCGTATGGCCCAACCGATCAGCGGAGCCTGGTCATGATAGCCCCAGTCCAGGTAACGGCTCCACTGCCAATAATTGGTTTCATCCGGAATCAGGAGAAAAGTTCCCGAATATACCAGCCTGAAAACCGTGAATCCGATGGTCCACAGCCAGGCTATCTGCAGATAGCGATGTTCAGAATTGTCATGCATCCTTTAATACCCTTGTTTGATGAACTCATAAAAAAGTCAAAACCGGGATGGCAAAGTAAAAAATCCAAGATCAAGGCGAGCAAATCCTGAGGAGTGAGGCGTACGCTTTAGTACGCCGCAATAACGAAGGGTGAAGCTCAACGCAGATATTGGGTTTTTTAGGCAGCCATCAATCCAACCGTTTCCGGAAAAGGTTGACAGAACCCCAAAACACAATCAAGCCCAGAATCAGAAGGCCCGCAAACTGGGGCCACAAGGCTTCCAGTCCGGTTCCTTTTAAAAACACTCCCCGGATAATAATCAAAAAATATTTCAGCGGATTCAAATAGGTCAGCCACTGCACGATCTTTGGCATATTGGCGACAGGAAACACAAACCCGCTAAGCATAAAAAACGGCAAAATAAAGAAAAATGTCGTCATCATGGCCTCCTGCTGCGTTGCAGATATCGTAGAGATAAACAGACCAATCCCCAAAGTGCTTAGCAAAAACAGACAGGTCGCCACCAGTAGCAGCGGGATGCTGCCTACCAGGGGAATGTCGAACCAGAATACCGCAAATATCGTGACTATAATCATCTGGGCCTGGGCAATGAGGATGAAGGGAATGGTTTTTCCCAGAATCAACTCTAATGGTTTTAAAGGAGTCACCATGAGCTGTTCCATGGTTCCGGATTCTTTTTCCCGGATAATGGCCATTGAGGTCAGGAGCATGACCAGCAGCATGATCAGAAAAGCAACAATACCTGGAACATAAAAATTGCGGCTGTCCAGGTTGGGGTTATACCAGGTTCTAATCCGGTCATCGGCTTTTCCATAACTCATTTTTACGGGATGAAGTTCCCGAATTACCTGATTGTTGAACTGCTCCAGAACAGTAAGCATATAGGATATCCGCACAGCCGCCATATTGCTCATGCTGCCGTCCGCCAGAATCTGTACTTCGGCAGTTTGCCCCTTGCGGATTTTCATGCTGAAATCCGGCGGAATTTTAACCCCCAGGTTGACTTTACGCATCAGCAGCAGTTGATCCATATCCACGGGTCTTTCGATAACTTCGGTAATTCGAAAAGTCTTGTTTCCGCCAATGGCATCAATCAGCATCCGACTTTCCGGCGTGCGGCTGAGATCCAGCAGACCCACTGTGATGTCACGAACATCGGTTGTCACCACATAGCCAAACAGAATAAGCTGCACCAGCGGAGCAACAATCAACAGCGGCCTGTTCTTTTTATCCCGAAAGAGTTGAATGAATTCCTTTCGCACTAGCTCCCTGACCCGTATCCAGTTCATGGTTTCAGCCCTTTCATGGTATTTTACAGCCCCTCTCTTTTCAGGACAATCAGGTTTAAAACCGAAAGCGCGCCACACATGATCGTCAGTATCACATAGCTGGGCCAGAGTGTCGAAAGCCCAAGGTTTCGCAGATAGAGACCATTTAAGATATCGATAAAATAGGTGGCGGGGACAATCCGGGTAACCAGTTGAAGAATCCTTGGCATATTCTCCACTGGAAAGACGAAATTGGACAGGAGCAGCGACGGCAGATAGGTAATCAACACCGCGATCTGATTGGCGACAAGCTGAGACTTGGTTACGCTGGATATCAGCAGTCCCAGACTGAGCGCCACGCCCAGATACAAAGATGAGGCCAGTATCATGAGCCAGAAGCTCGATTTCATGACCACGCCAAAGAGAAGCTGACCCATAAGGATTGATACCAGCACGTCGATCAGGCCGATGATAAAATACGGAATGGCTTTCCCGATCAAAAACTCCGCTGCAGGAACCGGCAGGGAGCGGATGGTTTCCATGGTTCCGTTTTCATACTCCCTGGCAACCACCAGAGATGTGAGCATGGCGCCCACAATCATGATGATGATGGCGATAATGCCGGGGACAATGAAATTACGGCTTTCCAGGTCCTCGTTAAACCATACGCGGATGCGGCCTTCTACCGGTGGATGAATTGGTTCCATTCCCCGGCGGTTGAGAAAGCCAAGGAGTTGATTCTGGTTGTAACGTAGCATGAATGCCGTCAAGTAACTTCGGGTAATGCCCGCAAAATTGGGGTCGCTGCCATCAATCAGTATTTGAACCTGGCTCTCACGGTCCGCCCGGATGTTTGCGGTCCACCCAGAAGCCAGAATAAGCGCCACAGATGCCATTCCGTCATCCAGATAGCGGCTGGCTATCCGATCATCTGCAACCTGACCGATGACATGAAAATAGGAAGATGCGCCTATTTTTTGAATCAAGTCACGGCTAAGATCGGTCTGATCATGATCCACAACCACAACTTGGATGTTGTCAACGTCCAGACTGAGGGCGTAGCCGAACAGAAAAATCAGCAGCAGCGGAATGATAAAGGCCAGATACAGGCTTCGAAAATCCCGGATCAGATGATAATATTCCTTTCGGCTGATGGCCTGAATTTTGATCAGGTTCATGAGCGATTCCTGGTCATCAGTTGAATGAAAACATCGTTTAGGTCCGCATCTATTCTATCCGTGAACATATCTTGAACAATTCGGGAAGGCGGGCCGGAAACCACGATTTTGCCTTCGTTGATCATAACCACCCGGTCGCAGTGCTGAGCTTCATCCATGTAATGGGTAGTCACAAAAACGGTAACGCCTGTTGTGGTCAACTGCCGGATAAAAGCCCAAAAATGCCTTCGGGTAATGGGATCAACTCCCGATGTTGGCTCATCCAGAAAGAGTATTTGTGGCTCGTGAAGCAAGGCGCACCCCAGAGCCAGGCGCTGACGCCATCCCGGCGGCAGTTCCCGGGTAAGGCGATGCTTTGCATTTTCGAGTCGGGTCATCTCCAGAACCCAGTGGGTTCGCTCTTTCCATTTTTCCGGAGGAACGCTGTAAATCCCCAGATAAAACCGGATATTTTCAAACGGAGTCATGTCTTCATAGAGGGAGAATTTCTGGGACATATACCCGATGTTGTGTTTGATTTCCTCGGACTGGGTAAAAATGTCAAGGCCCGCCACATGCCCCGCGCCGGATGTTGGCGTGATAATGCCACAAAGCATGCGAATGGTGGTTGATTTGCCCGCGCCGTTTGGCCCCAAAAAGCCAAATATCTCCCCTTTCTGAACCGAACTCGAGATTTGTTCTACGGCGACAAAGCGACCGTATCGCTTGACAAGATTCTGAACGGCCACGGCTTCAGATGCCAAAATGGTCTCCTGAAAGCATCCGGTCTGTGGCCTCAATGCGATGGATCATGGCTTGTTCAAGGCTGGAAAAATCTGCGCGAAACGCGGACGGAGCAGCCTGATCCAATGCATGGGCATTGTGCATCAGGATAATTTGATCGCATTTCTCGCCATCATCCAGATAGGCTGTGGACACCAGGATGGTCATGCCCTCTTTTTGCATGGCGCAGAGAATTTCCCAGAATTCCTTTCTGGATACCGGATCGATGCCGTTGGTTGGCTCATCCAGAATCAGCAATCTTGGCTGATGCACCAGCACGCAGGCCAGCCCCAGTTTCTGTTTCATCCCTCCGGAAAGATTACGGGCCAGCCGGTCCTGAAACGGTGTCAGATTGGAAAAACCCAGATACTGATCTTTTCGCTTTTTTCTTTCTGATCCGAAAATCCCGAAAATATCCATGAAAAAGTCCATGTTCTCTGCAACCGTCAGATCTGAATACAATCCAAAGCGCTGGGGCATATATACTGCGAACTGGCATAATTTTACGTTTTTGATCCCCCACCCCAATCCTCCCCCGCTGGGAGAGGGAGTTTATGAAAAGCGCAGATTATGCCAGTTCGCAGTATAACCAATCAGTTCCTTCACACGGGTCCTGTCTTGAACAACATCTATTCCATCAATCTGTTCATTAATCAGGCCGGATCATGGCGGCAATCATTCGTTTGTGCAAAAATGACCAAACCCAGTTGGGGTTGGATATTGGCATCCTTCATATTACCTCAAAAGTAGTTGACATTTTTTTCAATGAGCCCAAATGGCCTTGATCATCATTTCAGTCACTGCT
>CAIMCT010000004.1 GCA_903839535.1 uncultured Desulfobacteraceae bacterium | reverse complement strand
TCAACCTCAGTCATTTCCTGAGCGGCTTCACGGGGGAAAATAGCCGGTGTCAAAGGCTCGCCGTCCAGGTCTGGCCGGTCTTGTAAAAGCTTTCCGGAAAATATGCCAGTCACCTGAAATGGAATTCCCCAAATCTGAACGCTTGCTGATTCGGGATTATCAAAGGAAATCCCCAGCTCCCGAGCCATGCGATCTGAGATTAGGACAACATGACGCTCTTCCGGCTTGAACCATCTGCCGCCAACCAGAATTTGATCAAGTCCCGTAACATCTGGCTCGTCGGCGGAAAGGCCTATAATGCTCTGGGCTTCAAATCTGCGGCCGTCGTATCGCAGGGGAACTTCCGTGGATCGGGTTCTGTCTTCGCCTTCCAGCCAGACTCGGGGGGCGATGATTCCGGAATCATCAAGGGCATGGGTCAGAACCGGGAGCGCTGCCTGGGGAATATCCTGCCAGTTCACATTTTTCAGCAGAAAACCGTAATACGGTGCATGTGCTTGATATTGAATTCTGGAATGAAGCCGCAAGCTCTTGATCGAAGTGAAGCTCATGATGGTAAAGGTCAGAATAATCAGCGTTGCGCAGGTCAAAGCTGTTCGAATCCTTCGATGCCGAAGGTTGCTGACCCCCAGAAAAAATGATGCCGTGAAAGCTTTCCACCGGGTGATATCCCCGGTCGCCGTGGGTCTTGCCCGGTTCTGAAGTCGGTTCATTTCTTCTTCGAACCGCAGAAAAACGATCAGCGTCACCATGAAGGACAGACCGATGATGAAAAAAGCCAGGATGACGACAAGCGGACTGTACGCGAGTTGAGATTGGGCAATCTATGGCACTGCATAAGTTTAGTGGCCTCTCATGTAGCTGCGCAAAATAGCGTTGATCCTTGTCTGATAAGCGGTATGATGCGCCTCTCGTCATTGTCTCTATCGGAGTAGATGACCGTGATTTCTACGCCGTTCACAAGGCCAATGGCGTACACGCGGATTTCACCATAGTCGAAACGATTATCAACACGTTCGATGGTCAGTCCTTCGAAAATCCGTTTGGCATCCTCGAATGCAATTCTATGCTTTTGAAGGTTGCTGCGGTTCTTTTCTATTGTCCAAGTATATTGCATTTATTATATTTACACAATGTAAATATGATTAGCAAGATTTCTTTCTCCAATCTCATAATGGTGGCATAGCATAAAGCTTTTAACTTTTTATCCAACGTCAGGAGCGGTGCTCTTTGCTTGATTGCACATTCCAAAACATAGACATCGTATGCGTAGATACATGAACAGGGTGGCTGGTGTTGTTTTTATGTGCCTTGCATTAAGGCTTGCGACCACGGAGCAGTAAGGTGATGACTCTCCATTATTCTTGACTATTGCGGGATGAGCTTCAAGGTGGTATCGCTTCCCATTTTTTTTGAAATTCACCTGTCAGAACGCTGTTGGCAGATATGACCCCCATAATGACTGTTAAAGCATTGCTGAACGAAGACGATCTGTCTCCGCCGAACATATGAGCCATTTCGTGCAGATAGGTACTCAGTGCTTCGCCAAACTTATCTCTGGTCAGAAGATGACTTTTAATTGCTATATATGGCAAACGGTACCTGATGTATAGACCGGATGGCGTACGAATCGACTTTTTAAGCCTGATACAGGATGCCATGCCCTGCCATGCCGCCATGTCTCCCTGAATGATTCTACAGGGAGAGAGTGCGTCGCCGCCAAATACATCGGTCATGAGGATGGATGTTAGAGATTGCAGCAGTTGTATCCGATCTGCTTCTTTTTCTGTAGGGTTTTGTGCAACGCAGAACCCGTCATGCTTGCTGCAAATATCTTCCAGAACGGGATAGCCGAACAGACTGAAACCATCTTGTACCAGACGGTATCTTATCCCGGCAGTCTCGATCCACGCTAACGCCTGTCTGCGGCGGTTAAATTTTTCAATATCACTCTTTTTTACGCGGGGAGCTACGATCAGCTCTGGATGCTTTTGAATCCAGGCCGCCTTATGCTTATCAGATCGGGCAACAATTTCAGCCAGGCGTTGCACAATCGAATACCATGATTCAAAGTCATATTTTTTCTGGGGATATGCATTCCACTGATCCTTTATGACATTCAGCACTGCGGCGGCGGCTTCCGGCGGTAGCAGCGCCACTGTTTTCTCTATGGCGCTGATAACATCCATCATATAAAATCCGGATCGTTCACGATCATTCAGGCGGTAGTCATGCAAACAGAAAATCAACGGATATTTGAATGATCCCATAGCCTGATAGCAGGAAAAAATAATTCCTGCTCCTGTTTGATCATAGGTAGAAGGATAATTATCCGGTTTGGGCTGCTCTGATCGTAAAAAAATCGCAGCTTTCGAGGAACTCCATATTTTTTTCCCAAAAAGAATATTCTCTTCGTAGAAGAAGCTCAGAAAAACCGTTTGAAGAGAAGAGATATCTCTATGAGTTAAGGGGTAAATACAGAGTACGGTATCATGGCGAATCTCCCTGTTTTCCCAAATTTGATAAGCAAGAGAAGTTAAATATCGGTCGTCAACATTCAATTTTTCGGTTACAACTGTCAATTCCCAATTGCGGGATGCGATTTCAATACTCCAACCAAAGTCTCTCATGGCGCAAAGTGATGCTATTTTGAAGCCTTCACCAAAATACCCTGCATATTTTCCTGTTTCTTCACGTTTGGTTGAAGCCCCGATATGAACGAGCCAGTCATAAGAGAAATCAACTCCGGCCGCCTTAAAAATCAATGAATCTCCATTCAGCTCATAGGAAAATCGACTAATCCACTCATGATATCCGATCGCATCATAAAAATTTTGCAGGAAATCCCGCAGAACCTTGTACTTTGACCATTTCACGGGATAATCATATATTAGATTCAGAGGAATACGTTTTCCCCCTGTCTCTTCGTGACAGATAACTTTCCGTTGTTCGTTCATAATGTTTTGGCTTTTATCAAATTGCGGCGATTCAACGCCATTGATCAAGAGAAAGTCAAACAAATTCACTTCAAGGGAAAGTCACAAGATGAATTTGATGAATTCAAGGGCATCTGTTCTCGGGGTTCAATTGCCCGTGATGACATCACTTCCAGATCCATGAGTTGCCAAGCTTTGGGCATGGCCGCTGATGGCTGTCAGCAGAACAGAGCGCTCCGACGGTGTTTCCTTCATTTACTCATATCATACACAAAATCGCACTTAATTGAAAACATTTTTCGTCTTGTTCGAAGGGTGTTTACTGAACCACAAAATCTGGTAGAAGCAGTCGTATTGCACTGCAAGAAAATGTCACTTGACATGATTAACCTATAAGGTTATTATTATCCATGGAAAAGCGTATTCCACATTACGATCTGTCAGCCATAAAATCTACTGTTCGGTTGCAGTGACGTTGCGTCAGGATGGGGCTATCGTGATTCAGTTCATGGAGAAATAATGAAACGCGAATGTTTGAGTTGTGGACAAAAGGATATGGTTTATGCCGTTCGGGATGTACCGTATTCCTATAGAGCCTGTGAAACCGTTATTTCCAAGGTAAAGGGATGGCATTGTTCACATTGCGGGGAAGTTGAGTTTGATCCGGGAGAAGGTACTCGATTTGCCGAAACAATGAAGCGGATCGCAAATGATATAAATACTCTGGAAGCGGCTGAAATATTGAGAATACGCAAAAAATTAAAACTGACGCAGCAGGAAGCTGCACGGATTACAGGTGGAGGACCCAATGCTTTTTCCCGGTATGAGAGCGGCAAAGCCAAACCTGTGTCGGCGGTTATCAATCTATTTAAACTTCTGGATAAACATCCAAGTTTATTGGATGAGATAAAGTCATGGGGGGTAGTTTAGTCTTGGGAAAACTGTTGGGAAATGATAGATTTACTTGAAGTTAGGGGGAATAATTATGGATCATCCATTTCGATTTAGCATTGATAAGGGGATTGAGACCATTCTGTATATCATTCAGAACGGAACACAACCAACTTTTCATCATGTTTCCAAAGTGATCTATTTCGCTGATAAACTCCACTTAGAAAAATATGGACGTTTTATCTGTGGAGATAGCTATGTTGCTATGAAACATGGTCCCGTCCCAAGCGGGATTTATGATCTTCTCAAAATAGCACGAAATGATAATTTCATCTTTTCCTTACCTGCTGAACTGATTGAAAAAACGAAAAAAGCGTTTTCAATACAAGGCAGATATGGAATTAATAAATTACGGAACACGAATAGTGACTTTTTTAGCGATTCCGACATCGAATGTTTACAGATTTCTATTCGAAAATATGGCAATATTTCTTTTAAACAACTGACTGAATTAAGTCATGATCGGGCATGGAAAATGTCTGATGAAAACGATTTTATAGAAATTGAACATATTGTTGCGACCTTTGGGAATGCCGATGGACTTCTTGACCATTTGCAAGATCAGTTCCCATGAGAATTGATATTATGGCATCGAAATGGGAGGTCTTTTTTATACCTCATTGTCAGCATACAAAGCCAGCCCCAAAACCAAAGTTAGTTGTGATCGTGTACGTTCATCCTTCTCCATATTGCTTTCTTATCAACTCAACGATTAACGATTTTATTAAGAAAAGAGCGTATTTGCTTCCCTGTGAAGCACCAATACACGCCATACAGCATCTATCGTTTCTTACTCACGATTCGTTCATAGATTGTCGAGAAGCCTTTCCTTTTTTTGATATGGCAGAATTAACACAGTCGAGAGGAATGTTAAGCCATGATGCCCGACAGTCAGTTCTTCATGCTGTAATTGAATGCCCTGTTTTAGAGAAAATACATAAGCAGAGAATTCTCACATAACGTTTCAAGAGATAGGGAAAAAAGACATGAGCGTTCCTGGTTCTAACTCCTGAACCGCTTCCGAGATCATTTTTCAATTCATAAGCACCTGAAAATTCATGACCACAATATCCGGTAGAACCAGAGATATATCGCTAAATTCAGGGGCAGCCCGAAAGCGGGAACACAATTATTAGCCGAAAAACTGCACGTCGTAGGGCTGTTCACTGAAATGCTGGGTTACGCCTTTTTTGTTCACGTTTACCTTTTAACCGACTGCAAATTTTGTGAATTTCCGTTTATACGGAGAATGAAAACCTATTACTATGTCCTCTTCCGGTATTCCTGCTTTTACAAGCTCGTCAGATATTTCGACCTCAGTGCCGTTATACTGTATCCATACTTTGCCGTTCTTAATATCCAAATGTAAAACACATCCGTATATCCACCTGTCATTATCCCATCCCACATTGACCAGTTGATAATGATCCCGTTCTGTATCAAAAATTAGTTGACTTTCAACATTTTGGGGAAGCGGTCTTTCCTTTGCGTATCGTTTGATTACTTCCTGAATATTGTTCTGATAGTTTTTTATGCTTGCCATTTTACAATTACCTCCTTTTCGGGATCAAAGACTATACTTCATCTTCGCTAAAATCAGCATAAAAATCGATAAGGTGATTCGCAACAAAGGATATACCATCAACAAAGCAACCATTTAGGGCTGGAAGGCCAACGGCCTGATCCATGATAGCCCAGGGCGATGCCATGGGCTGACATAATACGCCCCTTTGGGGCTAAACGAGCCAAATATATTGGGGTATTCTTTGTTGGAAATCACCTAATGACATATAATAAATCTCCCCTAAGAAGTGTAATCTTTGCTGTGTGGGGTTTCATAGGCTACCGTCAATAGCTTTTGACCCTTTCTATCTTATGCTTGTATTAGCTATTACCTACCGATGCTCGGTTTCACGCAATGCATCCACCAGCAGTTTCTCATAGTGTTCATGAGCCGCCAGGTCCAGTGACCGCCACACCAGAAGCTGCCTTCGAATGGCGTGCAAAAAGGCCTTGTTGATCCTTCTCCAGGCATTCGACTCTCCGGACTGACGTTCCAGCAGAATGTTGACTTCCAGAAAACCCGGCTCTTCCTTAGACTGACAAAACCGCAGAACCACCTGCTGCATAATTCCAAAATCAAACGGTGCCAGCCGGACATGGGCGTTTATTTCAATACAGGCATCCTTGCAGCAGCTTTCTCCCTCACAGGCTTCGATATTTCCTGCAATTGGCGGCGTCGGGCAAACCTGACTGAAGGTGATTTAGCCGGTGGAAAAAAGTCCGTGGGAAACGTCCTGGTGGCCCTTGAAATAGTCATATAAAAACCCGGTGATGCTTTGATGTTCCCTGTATTTCATCAAAAAAGGCAGGGTGATTTCAAGCAGGTTCCCTTTGGATGCTGGCAGGATCCAGGACCGGTTGACATCGGGAATGGCTATTTCCGCTGCAACCCTTGAGGGGTAAATGGCCGAAACCAGCACCACCAGAATGACCAGTATCATGGCGGCCACTCCGGAAAGCGAAGAGTAGTTGACGGTGATTCCCGACCATAGCGAAGTTCCGGCAAAGAGACTGGCGCTGGTTTGGGCCAGAAGATAACCCATGACCACGCTTAGAACGGCGAACGCCATAGCTTCTGCGATAAAGAGAAAGCTGACATGGGATGGAGCCAGTCCCACAGATGTATAGATGGCTATTTCACGCTTTCGTTCATAGACGCTGCCGATCATGGTGTTCAGCACGATGCAGATGGAGATGATTATCGGAATTAAAATATTGGGTACGCCGCTGTAGCTTAAGGCATCGCTGGCATTATACAGCAGAACGCCATCCGGCTCGCCGCTGAAAAGCGCAAGTCCGAAACGGTCAACAAGGTGCTGAGCAGCTTTGCGGGTATCTGTTGCTTCTGTATGCCGGACCGCAACGCCTTTTAGCTTGCCGCCGGAAGCAAGCAAGGTCTGTGAGGGAACAATCAGCGTCAGATCTCCGGAAATATGCTGATACCGGCTTTGATACGACCGGACATCATCTCCTGATTCCATGGCCTCCATCTCAACCTCAGTCATTTCCTGAGCGGCTTCACGGGGGAAAATAGCCGGTGTCAAAGGCTCGCCGTCCAGGTCTGGCCGGTCTTGTAAAAGCTTTCCGGAAAATATGCCAGTCACCTGAAATGGAATTCCCCAAATCTGAACG
>CAIMCT010000003.1 GCA_903839535.1 uncultured Desulfobacteraceae bacterium | reverse complement strand
TCTGATCGAATTTGTGCGGATGGTCCTGGGCTATTCCTGAGGCTGCTACCAGACACGAAACCAGAATCGAAAATAATTTTCTCATGTAGGATTGTTTATTTATCAAAACAGCACAAGTTTACAAAAGTTATACCTTTGATTTATGATCTGATTTATGTTAAAGAGATATCTCTTTTTAGGGCTGATGATGCTTAGCTGCGTGATGCTGATCAGTGCATCGCATAAGTTCTATGTGTCAATGACGCAGATAGATGTAAACAATGATTCTCACAAACTCGAAATCTCTACACGGATATTTACCGAGGATCTTCAAACATCAGTATTGGATAAAACCGGTATAAAACTCGGACTCGGAAGCGGAAAAGAGTTTCCGAAGGCCGATTCTGTACTTGTTAGTTATCTCACAGAAACCATGAACTTCAGACAAGAGGGAAAGGACCTCGGGGTGATTTTCATCGGCAGGGAATTGGAGGCTGATGTAACCTGGATTTATCTGGAAACCAAAGCGGGCATTCTGCTCACCAAGCCCCTCGAAATTACCAATGCAACCCTGCAAAAACAATTCCCCGATCAGAAAAACCTCGTCAACCTCAGGTTAGGCAAGGAAACGATAAGCCAGATACATACGAGGGAACACCCGACTTACAGCTTTGCAGTGACAGGTGACAGGTGACGAAGACCGATAGACGAAACACGAAACGCGTGACGCGGAAGAACGTTGTAGGGGGGAACCCCGTCCCTTACAGCGACATTCACAAGCAGAACGCTCGCGCTGCCGTACCGAGTTTGAATGACGGTATAAAAAAGGCTGCCTCATCACTGAGGCAGCCTAAAATGTGTAGAGACGCATAATTATGCGTCTCTCTTGAGTTTGGCTAGTTTCTAGGATAAAACACTGCGGAGACAAAGGGGTTTGTAGCATTTCTCAGGCTTCGGTTATTTTTTTCTTGGTTAACGAAGCCGGAGAAACTCTGACCATTGAACTTGGCCCAGCATTGAGCGCGGAGATTATTAATAAGATCTCCGGTTGAGTGTCGACTATCCTCCTTTTTCGGGTACCATTTTGGTCGAGGGAGAAGCGTTTGGTCTTTGGAGTGTGAGGAGCGAAACGCAGCTAAATTAAGCATTGCGTAGATGGCTGAGATAAAAGCGGGCACCCGTTCCGCTGACTCGGGATTTCTTACTTGGGCTTGTCCACATCCCAACAATGATTTTTCTTCATGAAAGTTGACCTCGATTTCCCAACGCCACAGGTAAGCTTGTAACAGTTGCGCGATATCTAGCTCGTTATCGGTGCAAATCAGGTATGCCGGATCACGATAAAGCAGACTGGAGGATTTGGAAAGTCGATAGGCTAAGGGCTGAATGATGACCAGTTGTAAAGTATGTTTCTGGCCTGCAGATCGCCAACGGATATTTTTCAACACCTTGACCTTGAAGGTATGTTCTTTCCCAGCTGCCCAGGCATTTACTTCTTGCCAAGGGTGCTGGTCTGATTGCCTGATTTGTTCGGGTGTTGGCAATCGGCCTCCATATACCCGCTTTCTTCCCCCTGCTGATTGTTGCTCAGGTAAAGCATACAACTTCGTATCTTTTCTGATTCGGCCAATCAGGGTAACACGTTCGGGAAGTTTTTTGAGTACTGTAGCGTTGGTGTAGCTTCCATCAACGCTCACCACCAACTGCCTTTCCCTGGCGCCTTGTTCGTCTAACCCATCACGAAGGCATTTAAGGCGCTCGTTCCCTTGCTGGCTCAAATTGAATTTCCGCTTTTGTTCCTGATGGGTTTTCCGATCCTGTTCACTAGCTGTTTTGCGAATTTTCTTAACGGAAGGACAGTGATGAAAATCGACAGGAATGGCTCTGGACCGGGAACACCCTTCCTTTTCAGGAAGTGCCAGCGAGATTTGCACAAAACGTTGCCCCCAGACCAAATTGGTTTGAAATTTCGGGCCCAAGGGATCCCTTCTCCAGGCTGTACCGGGAACATGAGTGCCGGTTTTTTTTAATATCGTGTCATCCATATGAGCAATAATCATTTGCTCTGATTCTAACTCTTGCAAAACACCAGAGCGAACTACCTCAAATAATTTAGCCGTGTCAACCCGTTTCTGGCTAAACAACCGATAGGAAGTTGACCAATCCATGAACTGTTTTCCGCTTGCAGTAATCATCCCGGTCACGGTATGTCTGCCCATGCAGGTCAGAGCACCAAAAGCCAGATCTCGACCGACCTTCCATCCGCGATCCTCATTAAATGCACCGTTGCATTGGTTGAAAAGTAAATCGAACTCGTCAATCAAGGATTCGTCTGAGGTTTTTTTTTCTCCGCACTTAACTTGGACTCATCCCGTTTGAGAATCATCTTTTGCTTGTCTTCGATCAGCCATTCAACAACTTCGCCTCGTTCAAACTCCATGGCTTGGGCAACTGCAGACGGCAGATTAATGTACCATTGTTCACTTTTGGCCCTTTTGATAAGTTGAATTTTTGTCGGGTATCCCATAATTTTAAATATTGGTATCACTAGTTATTTAACTAGATTCAAATATAAAAAAAACAACTGGGATACCCAGCTGTTTTTACGAAAAATATTTGTTGGACTATCTAGTTATAGCCAAACTCAAGAGAGACGCATAATTATGCGTCTCTGCACTTATGGTGACCTGAATCTTGTACTTCGGAATTCGACAATTCTGAATTCGAATCTCAAAATTGGTCTTCGAATCTCGTCCTTCCAACTTCCTTCACCTAGCCTCTCCGGCCATGTTTGCCTGTGCCCATCAGGCCGGAACCTCTGGTGCCGTTACCTGTAGTTACAGCGATTCCCCATGAATCGAAAAGCGCTTTTACGTCAGCAAGGTGTTTGTTACGGAGGTCATTCATTTCAGCAAAGATCGCAAGCTTGTCAGCTAAGGTTGTTGCTGCTTGTCTTTTAGTTACGAGCCCAGCCATTTCTGCCTGGAACGCAGTGTTGAGTGTCTGAAGCTCGGTTTTCTGCGCGTCTGTCAATTTGGATAGGTTGGTTCCGGTACACGTTCCACCCATTCCATTACCGCCACCCATTCCACCACCATGGTTACCGCCACCACGCATGCCCTGAGCACTCAGACCTAAAGTTCCGACTGCAAAAAGAAGTGCAGTTACTGCGATTTTCAAACTAATTTTTTTCATGATCAGATTTTTTTATTGATTAATTTGATACAATGATAAATCAGGAACATGAAGTGAAAATGAAGATATGCAGATATGTAAATTATTAACTGCCTGCCCGTCTCAGATTGATCAATCAGCTAACTTTTCAGGTCAGCTGTCCCGCTGACTATCTTCGAAACCAATCCTTTTTGATTGGTCAGCTCAGCCCATAAAACACCTCCGAGATGTATAATGAGGAAAGCCAGCAAATAGTAAAGGGACAGCCCATGGACCTCCTCCATCGGGTCTTTTAAGCTTCTGGGCCCTAATTTTATAAGCAACCCGGAGATCAGGGAAACTGCCGCACATGCCGTAAAAACAATATAAGACCAGTACTGGAATTTTTCTTTCAGTGTGCGCTGCTTTTTAAGAGGATTAACGAACTTCATCTGCCCGAAAAATGGGAGCGCAAACCTGATGAAAAACAACGCCGCCAGTGCATATCCGAAATAAAAGTGCCATTCCCACACCGGTCTGCTTATTTGTCGGGAAATACCCATGATCTGGTCTTTCGATAATGCAATCTCCTTTTCCGAAACATAATTCTGAATAATCCCGGCCAGATGGCTTCTGCTGAATAAGGTTTGTCGCATGATGACGGTTCCCAACAATAGTATCATGCAAATAGCAATGGCCCAATGCATTATTCGATAAATAACGGAGTATTTCCTGATTTCCATTTGACTATATTAGTTTTCCTAAAGATTATGCCATTTTTTATTCATTCGTACATAATTTATCATTTCGAGGCTGAATCATCCATTATTTACCTTGATACGATCCACCGGCAGGCTGCCTTCGA
>CAIMCT010000002.1 GCA_903839535.1 uncultured Desulfobacteraceae bacterium | reverse complement strand
TGGATAGCCTCCTAAATCCCCCCTAACCTCCCTTTTTCAAAGGGGGGAATCCTTTCGATTTTAGTATTTTAGATTGTTCGATGAAATTTAAGAATGATACTGAAATAGTCTCCTGAAGTCTTGGGTAAATCGTAAGAAATAATCCCTCAGGTTGTGTCATGCACTATACTGCGAACGGGCATAATCTGTACCTTCCTTATGCTCCCTCCCCCACCGGGGGAAGGTTGGAGTGAGGGTTTAAAATTGCAAATTATGACCGTTGACAGTACACCTCACTCCTGGGTGATTTCAAAAAAAACCTGCTCCAAATCCGCGTCCCCGTTCTGAATATGCTGCTGGAGGTCCTGAAGCGTACCGATCGCCATCAGCGTACCTTTGTGAATGATGGCGATCCGGTCGCATACCTCCTCGGCCAGCCGGAGGGTGTGCGTGGACATGAACACGGTGGTTCCGTTCCGCGCCAGGGTTCCGAATAGCTCCTTAACCATCTTGATTCCCCTGGGATCCAGGCCTACCATGGGTTCATCCACGATTAGAAGCTGCGGTTCGTGAAGCAGGGCCGCACATAAGATCAGGCGCTGTTTCATGCCGTGCGAGTAAGCCTCTATCAGCTCATTAGCCCGATCTAAAAGAGAAAACCGGCTGAGGATCTCCATGGACTTTTCCACAAAAATCTGTTTTCCGACATTGTAAAGACCGGCGGTAAACTGCAAAAATTCCATGCCGGTCAGTTTCTCATACAAAAAAGGCCGGTCCGGGATCAGACCAATTTTCAACTTGGCGCGGACCGGATCCCTCGCCATGTCCACGCCATCAATAAAAACCGATCCTTTCGTGGGTGATAGAATGCCCGCCATCATCTTGATGGTAGTGGTCTTTCCGGCTCCGTTTGGCCCGATGAATCCGAACACCTCGCCAGGCTCTACATGAAGGTGAACATCGCTGACGGCAACGCTGCCGCTATATGTTTTGGAAAGATGAATTAGTCGGATCATTGTTGCTCCAGAATGGAAATGCCGATGTTTCCGATTGCGCCCAGTATCTCCAGTTGATTTTCAGGCCAGGATATCTTTTGGCCTCCGCTGAGGCTGATATGGGTGACATCCGCCGGAATCTGGTTCATCAAAGAATCCACCGTGACCCACCTGCCCAGGAAAACCGAATTCCAGGCGTGATAATAAAAACGGCCACGAAGATGCACCAGCCCGGTCTCAATCCGGGCCGGAATCCCCGCAGCCCTTGTAAATGCAGCAAACAGGACCGCGTGTTCATTGCAGTCGCCCATGCGATTTTCAAGGGTCTCCAGGGCATTGGACACCGAAAGCACCGGGCGTTTTTCTATATTCTGATAAACCCATTCACAGATTTTTTGAATCCGCACCAGGGGAGCATCCTTTTCGGAGATGATCTGCCACAACTTTTTTATAATCAATGGATGATCAGATTGGATGAACGTTGCAGGCTCCAAAAACACAACGGGTTCGGCAAAATAATCTTCCGAAAGTCCGGAAAGCGATTCCCTGGAAATGGTCAATATGCCGCTGTCAAAACGCTGCTTTTCGGTGCTGATGATTTCAACTCCGGTTATCCTAAGGACTAAGCGGCTCAGTTTATCCGCATCCGCAATCACCTGGTCAACCGGGATGGAAACCGCAAGGGCCAGATCCTCTCCGGTAGCCAGATCCTCTCCGGTAGCCAGACCCGAATCCTTCGCTTCTTCAGTCGATATTTTCTTAAGGGTAATTCCCATCAGTCCTTCTTCTTGAAGAACACTACCGTCTGTATCAATCCATGCGGTTTGACGGCTTCCCATGACCTCAACCGATATCTTGCGGACCGCCTGCCATACCCCCATGATTTCAATCTGATCTGAACCCACATCTGTGATTTTGACCGGCTGCGGGGCCATAGTCAAGGGGTCGAACACCGAAATCGTCAGGGACTGGTTTTCGGAAAGACCGGCTCTGCCAGCAGCATCCCATAGCGCTGCGGACAGATAGATCGGGGACTGCAATTTAAGTGTGAGGGGCCGCCCATTGGCGTTCAAAACTAGCGAGGTGTCTTGAACCTCTCCGTTGACGGCAAACCGGAACAACCCTGATTTTATTTCAGCTCGAAATGACACCAGGGAAAAATCCGTGTTTAGAACCCCCTGTGTGTAAATGTGAATGACCTGAGCCATTCCCATGGTGTTCAGCCGCATCACCGTTGTTTCAGAAATCGCAATCCCATCTGTTATTGGCGAGATTTTCCGGTGAGACATCCCGATTTTCAAGGATTTCTGGTAGATTACCATCCAGGATTCGGATTCAGAAATCGTGCTTTTCGGCGCACCGGCCGGTACTTCGGCCGATTGAAACCAGCCCATTCGAACAGCCAGAAGCGCCATAAAGATCATGCCGCTCGCAAGCGTTGCAATTAACGGTAGCGGTATGGTTTTGAATCTACGATCGAAACCAGGCATCGGCAGGCATTCCGGATTTTAATTCCATGTTGGGATTGGCCAGAGAAATCTTTACCAGATACACCAGCTTCACCCGCTCTTTTCGGGTCTGTATGATTTTGGGCGTAAACTCACCTTCAGGCGAAATATAGGATACGAATCCGTCATATTTTTTGTCCGGAAAAGTATCGATTTTTACTTCTACTTTTTGTCCGGGCCGGATTTTGCCAATCTGTGTTTCATCTACAAACACTTTCATGTCAATCCGGGAAAGATCAGATAGGGAGATGACTTCACGTCCCGGCGTTACAACTTCTCCAGGCTCGACATTTCGGCTGGTCAGCATGGCATCAAAAGGTGCAGGAAGCCGGGTATAGCCCATTTGTATTTCCGCCAGATTCAATGAGGATTCCGCGGACTTAATTCGGGCGATGGATGCCTGAATATCGGCCTGGACAGCGTCCATTTTTTTCAGATTTCCCTGTGACAACAGCAACGTGGCCCGAGCTTCAGAAAGCCTCGCTCTTGCGGCATCGACAGATTCCTTCCGGGATCCTTCTTTAGCCAGGTCAAATGCTTCTACTGCGCGTTGTCTAACTTTTGCTGCGGTTTCATACTTCAGTGAAGCACCATCCCGTTCTTTTTCAGCAATGTATCCGCTCTGAAAAAGATCGTCAAACCTGCGTTTGTCTTTCCTGGCATCATCAAGCGTAATTTCAGACTCCTGAAAAGATAACCTGGCGCGCTCGACATCCTGAGACCGGTTCCCCCTTTCCTGCTCGGCAAGTAGCGCCGCCGCAACCTTAACCGCGGATTCTGCACGGCTGACCTCCGCCGGAAGAGTATTTCGATAGATTTCAAGGCTGATCTCAAGCTGTTTTCGGTTTTCGACGGCCTGAGTCACATTGGCCCGGGCCTGATCCAGGCGGGCCATAAATTCTTCAGATTCCAGTTCGGCAATACATTGGCCGACTTTCACAGACTGTCCTTCATTTAGATTAACCTGTTTGACCCTTCCCGATACCAGAAAGGACAGATTCGATCTGGTGGATTCCAAAGTTCCCGAATAATATATATCCGCACTGCGTTCCTGGTGCTGGCCCAAAAAAACCAGTGAACCCACGCACACCAGCAGCAACAAAATCCCAAGCAATATCAGCTTTTTTTTCACATCTCCCCTCTGTACCATGCCCCATTCATTTCCGCCCCTTATCTTTTATATTTTTCAGCTTCAGGATCGCCACCGTTCCCTGACCAATTTGGCTTTCCACATCCAGGCATCCCCCATATACTTCCAGAAGGCGATGAACAATGGAAAGCCCCAGCCCTGTGCCACTGGCTTTTGTCGTAAAAAAGGGATTAAAAATCAACTGGAGGTGTTCAGGGGATATTCCATGTCCCGAATCTGTAATATGAATCTCAACAAGTCCATTTTGTAGATTCTGTGTATGGATATGGATTTTTCCCTGATCCGGAATGGCTTCGGCAGCATTCAAAAGAAGATTCCAAAGTATCTGGCGGAAATGAGTTGGATCCATGGCGATTCGAACACCTGGAATCAGTTCTGTTGTTATGGAAACCCGTCGGCAGCAACGCATATCTTTTTCAAACAGGTCCAGTGTCTCAGCCAGAACATCCTCCACCAAGAACTCAGTGACATTACCCGACGGAGGCTTGGCAAACAACAAAAAATCGCTTAACAATATGCTTAACCGATCCGCCTCTCTCAAAACAATTCGCATCAGTTTTTCTTGACCTGGATGGAATTGAAGCTCTTCTTTCAGCATCTGAATAGATCCGGTCAGGGATGCCAGCGGATTTCTGATCTCATGAGCAAGCCCTGCAGCCATTTCTCCCATGTAAGCCATGCGATCGACACGACGGACATGCTCTTCCATGTCTATCAGTTTTTTTCTGGAAGACCTGGCCTGTTCAGCCAGAAGACTACTTAAAAATGCAACGGCAAAACAAGCGATCATGGTAATGACAATCTTGTATGTTACCTGAGTTAGATCATCCGATAGCGGTGACCGAACATTGAAAAAAGGCTTCAGAATGCCATAATACTCAAGTTCTACCATCAGGCCATACTGGATACTTGATGAAGCAGCAATAAACATACTGCCTTTCCTGAAAAACAACAGGCTTGAATACACGATTACCAGAATATACAAAAACGGAAAGATACTGGAATAACAGCCTGTTGCAAATATAATCAGTGAAACCACGACCGTATCAAGAATAATCTGAAGGTAGGCTATCCTCAGAAGATAAATACCATATCGAAGAATGACAGCATATCCAATTGAGAGGATAAATACGACTGCAATAATGCCATATAAAAAATCAAGAGAAGGGTTCGGGGAGATGATCTGCTGTCTATAATGAACAAAGATTGTTGATCCCAGCAGAGACACGGTAAAAAAAACTCTGAAAAACATCAACCATTGAATTTTTTTCAGAAGATCATTATCATCACGAACGGGAGTATCCATTATTAATTATTTTGTTTATTAAAACCCTAATTTCGCTCATTTTTTATAACATACTGATATTTA
>CAIMCT010000001.1 GCA_903839535.1 uncultured Desulfobacteraceae bacterium | reverse complement strand
TGCGTTAGATAAACTGAATCAACTCAATATACATGAGCCAACAGGCAAGCTCTTTAGATTCTCATTGGCATAGTGAGTGGGGCAGTCTGATTTAAATGCAATATTATTTATATTTGCCCGAAAGTCATGTAATGGAAAGTGCAGATATGTCAGTTAAGACAGATGATGGATGATGGATGATGGATGATGGAAAAAACATCTGTCCTCTGACCTTATTTATGATCCAGAATGGTGACAAAACTCCATTCTTCTCCGGGAGGGTTTGCCAATAGCTCCCTACATCGTTGCTGATACAGACATGAAGGCGGATCACCCGGCCACCAGTCTTCAACATGTCTGAACAAAGTCTGAGCGTAAGACCAGTTTCGATTTCTAAAATCTTTCATTCCCTTCCGGTATGTCTCAAGAGGTTCATCAAAAATGGTCAGATCACTGTTTCTGCCCATAATCTGATATATGGGTACAGGATTTTGCTTGCCTTTGACGCGGACAACATCCAATTCTCTTCCAACAAGCTGATGTTTTACCGACTCCCAGGTTGTCCCACTGACAACAATTGATACGCCGTACATCTTGGTCAACCCCTCAAGTCTTGACGCCAGATTGACATTATCGCCAAGAACAGTGTAATCGAATCTACGCTCCGATCCCATATTTCCAACAATCATCCAGCCGGAATTAATACCTATGCCGATATTGAGGATTGGCTTTCCCTGTTTACGCCAGGAGTTTTGAAGATCATCAAGGGTTTTTATCATATCAAGAGCTGTGCAGCAGGCTCTTAAGGCATGATCTTCCTGCACCAGGGGGGCGCCAAAAATGGCCATGATGGCATCGCCAATATATTTATCGAGAGTTCCGTGCTGTTCGAACACCATGTATGTCATGCGCGTCAAGTACTCATTCAACTGGGAAACAAGTTCCTCCGGAGGGATTTTTTCCGAAAGGCTTGTAAATCCCCTGATATCTGAAAAAAGAACGGAAAGTTCTTTCTTTTCACCGCCCAGACGAAGTCGTTCAGGATGTTCCAGCATTTCTTCGACAACAGAGCGATGTACATATAAGCCAAATGTTTGACGGATCGTATGTTTTTCCCGTTCTTCCCTCAAAAACCGACGGGCGGAGATTCCCGTATAACACAGCAATAGATTGCATACAGGATAGACATGATTCAACCAGGTTCCAAAGCTTAGAAAAGCAAAATGCGTTATGCAGATGTAACTTCCCGTCAGAATTGTCATTACGACAGTCATCGGCAGAATTCCCTGCCAAACAAAAGAAAAAAGTAAAAATACAACGCTGACGCTGATGATTGCAACCATGTCGTACAATGGCGCAATACGGTCCGAGCGATTCAGAAATTGTTGATTCAGAATATTTTCGATTACGGCGCAATGGAGTTCAACGCCTGGAAATGAAGGAAAAAACGGCGTTGGCCGCATATCATGAAGACCTTCGGTGGTAATTCCGATAATGATGATGCGATCTTTGAGGCAATCTGCAGGCGCCTCATGCCTCATAATTTGAACAGCGGAAAAATGCGGAAACAGATACCCCAATCCATAATGGTTGACAAGAATATCTCCCCGGTTATTGGTGGGAATAGAAATTGCTCCAAAATTAATACGCTTAATTCCCAGATGATCCATGGATACGATAACTGGATTTTCCGGAAAACCCGCTTTTAACGTTTCCAGCGCCAGAGATGGAAAGAGTCGGTTTTCATATCGAATCACAAGAGGCATCCAACGAACGGTTCCATCCGGGTCGGCAAACACATTGAAGCTACCCATATATGGCGCTACCTGTTCGATTATCGGGATATTAGCTTCCATTCCCACAGCATCATTCAAATATCCAACAGGTGGATTCTGAATGATGCGAACAGCGGAAAATTTGGCCTTGTCAAGAACTTCCGGCGGCGGGGAAGGAGGATAAAAAGCATCTTTATCGAAATAAAAAAAATTGCCAAGAACTATGGGAATAGATGATTGTTTTAAGGTTGTGGACATGATGATGTCGTCATCTTCGTTTTTTGCAAGAGCATCGAGTCGCTCGCTAATCAATCCGGCCGCAAAAGACGGATCACTCTGGAGTTTTGTTTTTATATCCAATATGGCATATTGGCGCAGTTTGAGATCTTCTTCAAAAAAGCCCATATCCAGTCCAATAACCCTGGCACCGTACTCCTGCACCGTTTTGAACAACAGAGCGATGTTTCGTCTGGGCCAGGGCCATCTTCCTTCCCTATTGACGCTTTCTTCATCAATGGTGACAAACGCTACCTTTCCGGAAGGTTGAATGACCCCGCGCTGTTTAAAATGAAGATCCCATGCTTTTAATTCAACAAATTCCAGAAAAGGGACAACCAGAAAATACAGGCTGATCATCACCATTGTGGAGATGGTGACCAAAAATATTTCCCAATGGTAATTTCGTTTCATTATCGAATACTAAAAAATATGTCTGAAATGTCAGAATTTCCGGAATACAGAGATGACGTTATCTTTATCAGGCATCTGTCTGAAGTTATTCCATTGGGTATCCGCCAGTTATAAAAACCGGAATTGGGATACCGTATTTCTATAACATCGTAAGTATTGCCGCCGTCCCATGAAAGAGCAATTTCAACGGTGCTGACAAAGCCTTCAGGTGATATTCCAAAAGAATTCCAGGTGATTTGATGCTGTTCACCCCCTATCCAGTTTTCTTTCATATTTGGAGAGCTGACGTGAATAAACGCGCCGGGTGCTAATGGCGGTGGAGGTTGATGGTTTGGTCCGGCAATGTATGAGCCATCTTGTAGCATTGATGAATGGCTGTGAATGCTGGCAAATGCGGCGGTTGCAGAGTGACGTTTAATAAGCAGTGTCCCACCTGCTGCATTTCCAACCCAGGCGAAATATGATTTTCCCGGTTCCATGTAGGGCGAAACTGCATAATTACCCGAACCATCCCAGTAATACAGGTTCGCTCCGAGTAGAAGTGGGGTATTATCACTAACGACGGTTGTCCATGCTACACTTTCATCCTGAAAAGGACATGCCAGCAGGATATACCCTGTTCCAACAGACATCAAAAAATCTGTCTCCTGTATAGCGCCCGGAATTTCTATTTGTTTTTCATTGGCTGAAATAGTTAACCAGCCTTTGCCAAAACTAATGGAATCCTGTCCGGATGCTGAAATTTCCGTGTATGCCCCGCCCGTATAAGCGAACAACCGCCACTTCAAAGGATCATAACCATCTCCCCAGTACGTTTTAAGAGAATTGAAAGTATCGATATCTGTTGGCATGACGGGAATACCGATCATGCGATAGGCGTTTACCGAATTAGATTGAGTGGAAGCTGCAGGCAGTTTGATAAAAGCCGATGGCGTAGCAAAAGCATAAAGTTTGTATTTTTCTGAAGTAGTATCGCGTGAACCAATATAGAGGGTTTTGTACAGGCCGATAGCCGGTGAGGACGATGAGCTGGTAGAGCCTGCATCATAAACCCATTGCAGGGTACCATCCGGCTTGAGCGCAATAATTTTTCCGAGCATGTCGCCGAAATAGATCAATCCATCAACCCCTATTGCAGGTGAAGACAATACGCCGCCACATCCGTAAGACCATTTAAGACTGCCGTCGCTTGCGGATAAAGCGTAGAGAGAGCCGCCTCCTGCCCCTCCCGTGTTGATGGAACCAATGTAAACCACGCCGTCCACGCTGTTGATTGCAGGTGATGAGTCAAATGCTGTGTCTGCTGGGCCGAAATTCCAATAGAACGAACCGTCCGGCTTGAGCGCTACCACACGATTGGCTGTCCCAAAATAAATGTAACCGGACATTTTGTTCACGGCAGGGGATGATCTAATGGCGCTAGGTGTGCTGACGCTGACTAACGGATATTTCCATTTCAGAGAGCCGTCAGGAGAGTTAAACGCGTAGAGAACGCCGTCGGTTGAACCAACATAAATACTGCCATCCAGTCCTATGGCGGGAGACGATGATACTGGCCCACCGGTTGCTGATGTCCATATTTCGGGCATGTTGGGTGTGTATTCAGGATTTATGGCATGTATTTTGCCGCTGGTTGACCCAACGTCGGTTGACCCAAAGTAAATGATGCCGTCTGGTCCGATAACGGGCGAAGAGTAGATTAGGTTTGTTATTCCACATCGCGTAATTTCACGGCCTGTTGTCGGATCGAGAGCATATAATCTTCCTACCAATTCCGCGGCGTAAATAATTCCGTTATTGCTGATGGCAGGAGAGGACATGAATGGAGAGGCTTCAGAATTGAACTCCCATTTCAATGTTCCATCGGGATAATACGCCTTCAACGAGCTGCCGCCGATATAAACAGTTCCGGATGTGTCTATGGCCGGTGAAGAAAAGAGATCATTGTTCGCAGGATTTACAGAGAAAGTTCCAGTGTCAACGCTCCATTTGAGGTTATTGGTCGTTGGCCCCATGTTTGGGCTTTTGCCGGTATGAAACGAGTTATGACGGAACATGGGCCAGATGGGCGAGGAAGGTGGAGGAGGGCCAACAGCATACAGATACCCCTCATAACCGCTGCCTCCTGTGGCGACAAAATACAACATCTGATTTTTTCCGATAGCGATGGATGAAAAAGGACCTCCCTGACCTGGAAAAAGCCATATTTTAGAACCAGCGGAGTTGATGGCGTGAACAAAGTTATCGCTGCCGCCTATATAAACAACGCCGTTGCTGTCGACCGCAGGAGATTGGCCATAGACATCGCCTGTCTGATAAGACCATTTTTGATGGCCGTTAGCCGGGTCTATGGCGTACAAATAACCACCTGCGCTTATGGCGTTTGCGTCTGCAATGTATATAGTTCCATCAGGTCCGATGATGGGGGAAGACCGAATGTCGCCCAGACCAGGAGAAATCCATTTTACGGTTCCATTCGAATTGAGAGATAGTAGGGTTTTGTCCCTGGTGCCAATATAGATGCTTCCATCCGATCCGACTGCAGGAGATGATTTTATATCTAACGTTATAACCAGATGAAACCATTTTCGGGTTGGAGTCGCACCGCTGATGTCCAGAGCGAGAATACCTTTGTTGGTGGCAATGTATAAAGTTCCATCAGGTCCTATGGCTGGAGATGCGTAAATCCTGTCGGATTCACCAACAGGAGTGTATTTCCATTTTAATGTTCCAGTGGATAAATAAGCATATACGGAGCCATCGGATGATCCAGTCACGATTAAGCCGTCAGAAGTGATCATCGGAGAAGAATGTATTTCGCCTCCTGTGAGTTCACTCCATTTTCTCGAACCATCTGGGTAGATCGCATAGATTTTTGAATCCAGGCAGCCAAAATAAACGATGCCATTCATATCTATTGCAGGGGAGGAAATTATTTGTCGCCCTGTTGCGAATTTCCATTTCTGTGTTCCGTCCGGATTGACGGCATATAATCCCGTTTCGGAACCGACATAAACCGTACCATCCGGTCCAACAATCGGTGACGATGGGTCTCCAGCAGTGATGGGAAAAGCCCAAAGAATATCTCCGCTTGATGGACCTGGCAATGCGCTTCTGCCGGTATGGGAGGAGTCATGTAGAAACATGGGCCATGGGGCTGTTTCTGTTGCAAATACACTCACGGACAACAGGATACAAAAACAACAAACAAAAATTACAACATATTTTTTTTGACTAAACAGATATTTCATTTTTCAACTCCTTTTCAATAAATATAAATTCAAAGGATTGTGTGAAGTCATGATGCCAGGTTGACGGTTCATTAAGCGGTTCAGGCAATTGGAATCCGGTGTGCTGTGTGAATACGTCTTCACTGTGATTGTGTCTGTATTTTCAAGCATGATCCAATACATAAGTCGGCTACCCACATAAACCGGAACGCTTTTACCCTCAAGCACTTACGGGAGCAGCCAATCTGTCCCGGCTTATGTGGATAGCCTCTTCTTCAGCACCAATCCAGTGAAGAGGTGGCATCCCTGCTCAAAGGGAGTCGATGGATACTGTGCTAAACCGTTGTGAGCTTACGTTGACAAGTTAGCATAGCCTTGAAAATCAGACTCAAACTGTTCAAGTGAACGGGTTAACACCGCTTTTTTAAG